>VGEU01000047.1 GCA_016869145.1 Alphaproteobacteria bacterium
GCGACGGCGGTCGGGCGGCTTCTCGCCGACCCGCGCGGGCCGCGCATCGCGGTGCTCGAGATCGGCGGCTGGGACACCCACGCCGGACAGGGCACGACCGCCGGCCGGCTGGCGGGCCGATTGGAGGCGCTTGGCGCCGGCATCGCCGCGCTCGAGGTCGCGCTCGGGCCGGCCTGGGCCGAGACGGCCGTCGTGATGGCGACCGAGTTCGGCCGTACCGCGGCGCCCAACGGCACCGGCGGCACCGACCACGGGACGGCGAGCGTCGCCTTTCTCGCCGGCGGCATGATCGAGGGCGGGTGAGTCCTCAGCCGCTTTCCGGGCCTCGCGCAGGACCGGCTCCACGAGGGGCGCGATCTCGCCCCCACTACGGATCTCCGGAGCGTCCTCAAGGGGACGCTCGGCCCCCTCCTCGGCCTCGCCGCGGCCGATCTCGACAACCGCGTGTTCCCGGCCAGCGGCGATGCGCCGGCACTCCGCGGCCTCGTCCGTGCCTGACCCCGCCGCAGAGAATTTCCTAACCGGGACGTTCTATACTCGCTCCCGGAGTGCCGCCCTAATCCCGGAGAAAAACACATGACGTCGTTCAAGCTTACCGCCGTCGCCCTCGCCGGCGCCCTTCTGCTCGCCCCGACGCTTTCCGTCGCGCAGACCTCGACGCCCGGCGCGCGGCCGGCGCAAGAGACCGACGAGAGCGTCCAGTCCGGCAAGCTCACCAAGAAGGAAGCGCGCAAGGTCCAGCGCGGCCAGAACAAGGTCAATCGGATGGGGCAGCGCGGCGACGATGCGTCCGGCGGCAGCGGCCGAGACCGCGCCAAGGTCCAGAAGGCGCAGAACAAGCAGAGCCGCAAGATCAAGCGCCAGAAGAACGACGCCCAGACGGGCCCCGCCGGCTCGGCCGGCAACACAAAAAGAGTCGGCTAGGCCGGCCCGATACGAGCCTAAGCACGGCCGCATCCGTCGCGCGCGGATGCGGCCGTCGCATGGCAGGCAGAAAGTCGCGCAGGGTTTATCGGCCTGATGCGTGTCACTCCTGGGACCAGCCGTCGTCCCGTCGATAGAGGAGTGAAACCATGATCGCCCGTCTTGCCGCCGCCGCCCTCGCCGCAACGCTCGCTGCGCTGCCGGCCGAGAGCCTCGCGCAGTCGTCGACCCCGGGCATCGATCGTCGCCAGGCGAACCAGGAACAGCGTATCGATCAGGGCATTCAGTCGGGTTCGCTCACCCGGCCCGAAGCCCGCCGCCTCGAGCGCGGCCAGAACCGCGTCGAGCGGATCGAAGGCCGCGCGCTCGCCGACGGCAGCGTCACCCGGAAGGAACGGGCGCGAATCCACCACGCGCAGGACGTCGAGAGCCGGCGCATCTACCGCCAGAAGCACGACGGCCAGACGCGCCGCTGACCGATCCGGAATTCCGCTGGTCCGCCCCCTCGCGGCGTTGTAATCGAGGGGCGGCCCGGAAGGCGCGCGCCGGGCTCCGGCGCGCGTTTCCGTTTAGGGGACGCCCGGCAAATTGTCATTCGTCGAGGTCAAGGGCGCGCGACTGCCGCGCATCGGGTTCGGAACGTCCGGCCTCGCCGGCGCGGCCTGCACGCGCCTCGTCCGCTTCGCGCTCGACATCGGCTACCGCCATATCGACACCGCGCAGGCCTATGGCAACGAGGACGCGGTCGGCCGCGCGCTCGCCGAGACGGCTGTCGCGCGCGCGGACATCTTCGTGACGACGAAGATATGGACGAGCGCGTTCCGCGACGGCGCGTTGCAGCGATCGGTCGATGAAAGCCTCGCCCGGCTCCGCACCGCGTATATCGACGTGCTGCTCCTGCACTGGCCGAACGACGCGGTGCCGCTGGCCGAGACGCTCCGCGCGCTCGCCGCGGTGCGGGCGTCGGGCAAGGCGCGCCACATCGGCGTCAGCAATTTCACGATCCGCCACCTCGCCGTGGCGATCGACGGCCACGGCGCCGATCTCGTCTGCAACCAGGTCGAGTGCCACGCCTTGATGCGCCAGGAGAAGCTCCGCGCCGCGATGCGCCGCCACGGCCTCGCGCTCGTCGCCTATAGCCCGCTCGGACGCGGGCAGCTCACCGGCGAACGGACGCTCGGTGCGATCGGGGGGCGCTACGGCAAGTCGGCCTCGCAGGTGGCACTGCGCTGGCTGGTCGAGCAGGACGGCGTCGTCGCGATCCCCAAGGCGGCCAAGGAGGCGCATGCGCGCGCCAATCTCGACATCTTCGACTTCGCGCTCGACGACGACGATCGCCGGGCGATCGCGGCGCTCCCTGGAAACCGGCGGGTGATCGATCCCGGCTGGGCGCCCGATTGGGACCGCGACTGAGCCTCAGGCGGTCGCAGCGAAACCGGCGACGAGCGCTGCGAAGGCCTCGGGGTGCTCGCGGAAGGCGAAGTGGCCGGCCTCGTTGAAGATCGCGAACTCGGTCCGCGTCTGGCGCAGGTTCAGGATCTCGAGGAGCGCGAGGCCCTGGTCGATCGTCGCGGTCGGATCGTTGAACCCCCACACGAGGAGCGTCGGGCACGGCATGCCGCGGCGCGCGAGCCAGCGATGGGTCTCCGCCTTCTGCCGGCTGTGCTCGGGGAGAAACTGTGTGTTGAACCCGTTCCGCGCCACCATGAAGTCCCACGCGCGTTTGTACTTGGGCTGACCCGCGACGGCGGTCAGATAGTCCACCCAGTCGTCGGTGACGTGGAGCGGGTTGTAGGAATAACGCTCGAGGATCCAGCGCTGGCTCGCCGCGGTGAGAAGCGGCCGCGGCGCGTCGGCGAAGACGATATGGTTCCGCCCTTCGCCCGGCGCCGTCGTGTTGGAATCGATGATCGTGCACGAGCGCACGAGCCCGGGATGCTCGAGCGCGAGCCGGCAGACGAGATAGCCGCCGCGCGAATGGCCGACGAGATGGACGCCCGCGAGGCCGAGCGCAGTGATCGCGTCATAAGCGTGGCGGACGACGCGCACCATGGTGTAGTTGGCCTCGGTCTCCGGGTTGTCGCTGTATCCCTGCCCGATCTTGTCGATCGCATAGACATGGGCCCGGCGCGCGAGGGCGTCGAACGCCGGGCCCCAGTCATAGGCGCAGTCGGCGCAGAGGCCGTGACCGAAATTGCCGCCGTTGAAGAGGACGATCGGGGCGCCCGCACCGGCCTCGAAATAGTGGGTGCGGATGCCATTCGCGTCGATGTAGCGGCCGTCCTTCATCGCCGTGGCGCGACGGTCCTCACACCTGGGCGCAGAAGCCGGTGACCAGCGCATTGAACGCGGCCGGGTGCTCGCGATAGGTGAAATGACCGGACTCGTTGAAGATCTGGAACTCCATCCGCCGCTGCTTCAGCATCAGCATCTCGAGGAGCGCGAAGCCCTGGTTGATGGTCGCGGTCGGGTCGTTGAGCCCCCAGATCATCAGCGTCGGGCACGGCATGCCGCGGCTGCAGATCCAGGAGAACATTTCCGCCTTGTCGCGCGCGAGACCGGGCTGGAAGCGGGTGTTGATGAGACCGCCCTCCTCCATCCTCGCCACCGCCTCGCGATACTGCGGCCGCGCCGCGACGCGCATCAGCTCGTCGAGCCAGTCCTCGGTGACGCAGAGCGTGTTGTAGGAATATTTCTCCAGCACCCAGCGCTGGCTCTCGCGCGTCAGGATCGGCTTCGGCCAGTCGGCGAACCTGATGTGGTTCCGCCCCTGGCCGGGCGCGCCGGTGTTCGAATCGATGATAATGCAGGACTTGACGATCTCGGGCCGCTCGAGCGTGAGCCGGCAGGTGAGATAGCCGCCGCGCGAATGGCCGACGAGATGGACGCCGTCGAGCTTCAACGCCTTCATGAAGCCGTACACGTGCTGCACGGTGGCGTGCATGGTGTAATCGTCGTCGCGCTTGGGATTGTCCGTAAGGCCCTGGCCGATCTTGTCGACCGCGATCACCCTGAAGTGCTTCGCGAGGCCGTCGAAGTTGAGGTTCCAGTCGGCGGCGCAGTCCGCGGCGTGGGGCGAGCCCATGTTGCCGCCGTGCACCAGGAGCATCGGCTCTCCCGTCCCCTTCTCGAAATAGCGGGTGCGGATGCCGTCGACGTCGATGAACTTTCCGGCGTTGAAATCCATGGCGATCCTCCCCGGCTCACGGGTTCTGGATGAAGTTGTGCAGCACCTCGTTGAAGCGTTCGGGGTGCTCGCGGAAGCTGAAATGGCCGCATTCGTTGAAGTAGTGGAGCCGGGTGCGGCGCTCCTTCTCGGCGATGATGCGGTAGAGCCCCATCGAGTGCTCGAGCGTCGCGGTCGGATCGTTGTAGCCCCAGATCAGGAGCGTCGGACGCTGGATGCCGAAGGCCTGGATGCGGCGGAACATCTCCTCCTTGTCGGCGAGAAGCCGCGGCAGGAATTTTGTGACGGTGTAGCCCTTGCCGATCATGCGCTCGACCGCGGCCTTGTATTCCGGCCGGTTGGCGATCTTGACCAGCGCGTCGAGCCAGGATTCGGTCACCACCTTCTTGTTGTACGAGTAGGTCTCGAGCACCCAGCGCTGGCTCTCGCGGCTGAGGCGCGGCTCGGGGATGCCCTGGAAGACGAGCTCGTTCCGCCCCGTGCCGGGCGCGCAGGTGTTGGAATCGACGATCGTGCAGGTCTTCACGAGCTCGGGATGCTCGACGGTGAGCTTGCAGGTGAGATAGCCGCCCCGCGAATGGCCGACCAGATGCACGGCCTCGAGCCCGAGCACGCGGAGCGTCTGCCAGGCGTGCTGCACGACGGCGTGCATGGTGTAGTCGTCGTCGGTCTTGGGGTTGTCGGTGTAGCCCTGGCCGAGCTTGTCGATCGCGAACACGCGGTAGCGGCGCGCGAGGTCGTCGAAATTCGAGTCCCAATCGTCGGCGCTGTCGGCGGAGGTGTTGGAGCCGAAATTGCCGCCGTGGAACAGGACCACCGGCTCGCCCGTCCCCTTCTCGAAATAGCGGGTCCTGATCCCGCCTACGTCGACGAATTTCTCGCTCGTCATCGGCATGGTCCGTCTCCCCTTTTCCGTTCTCGTCCCGCCGTTCAGCGGACACCCATTCCGGTCCGCTTGAGGCGCGGATCCAGCATGTCCCGGAGCGCATCGCCCAGAAGGTTGATGCCGAGCACCGTGATGAAGATCGCGAGCCCCGGGAACAGCGCGAGCCACCACGAGGTCGAGATATGCGTGCGGCCGTCGGCGAGCATCGAGCCCCAGGTCGGGATCTCGGGCGGGACGCCGAGGCCGAGGAAGGAGAGGCTCGCCTCGGAGATGATGGCCGACGCCATCGCGAAGGTGCCGATCACCATCGCGGCCTGGAGGAGGTTGGGCAGGATATGGCGGACGATGATCCGCCCGTCGCGCGCACCGAGCGCCCGCGCCGCCGTCACGAAGTCGCGCTCGCGCAACGAGAGCGTCTGGCCGCGCGAGACGCGGCAATAGGGGATCCAGCGCTGGCTCACGAGCGCGATCATCAGGATGCCGAGGCCCTGGCCGAGAAAGGCGATGATCGCGATCGCGAGGAGGAGGGGCGGAAACGCCCACACGACCTCAACGAGCTTCTGGATGCCGAAATCGGTCGACCCGCCGAAATATCCGGAGACCGCGCCGAGTCCGACGCCGATGACGCCCGAGATGATGACCACCGTGACGGCGATGATCAGCGAGACGCGGGCGCCGTAGATGATGCGGCTCAGGATGTCGCGCCCGAGATGATCGGTGCCGAAGAAATTGGGACCGGTGAAGAAACCGGGCGCCTTGAGCGCGTTGGTGAGCGTCTGCGCCTGCGGGTCATAGGGCGCGAGGATCGGCGCCGCGATGCCGACGATCACGAGCAGCCCGACGATGCCTGCGCCGAGCAGGAACTTGAGCTTGAGGAAGCGTCCGAACCGTTTGCGCCACGCACTTGGCGCGGCGGCGAGCGGACGCCCCTCAGCGATCGAAGCGGATGCGGGGGTCGATGGCGCCATAGCAGATGTCGATGACGAAGTTCACGAAGACGAAGATCGCTGTATAGGCGAGGACGAGACCGGTGATCAGCGGATAGTCGCGCACGTTGAGCCCGGCGATCAGCATACTGCCGATGCCCGGCCAGGCGAACACCGTCTCGACGATGATCGAGCCCGAGAGCAGCGTCCCGAGCTCGAGCCCGACGACGGTGATGATCGTGATGAGCGCGTTGCGCACCGTGTGGCGCCAGAGGACCACGCGCTCGGCGAGGCCCTTGGCGCGCGCGGTCGTCACGTAGTCCTCGTGCATGACATCGAGCACCGCCGAGCGCGTCACCCGCATCAGGATGCCGAGCATGTTCACGCCGAGCGTGACGGCCGGCATGATCAGGTAGGAGAGCGCATCCCAGAACGCCCGCATGTCGCCGCGGATCAGGCTGTCGACCGTGTAGAGCCCGGTGATCCGCTCGCCCGGAACGCCGAACGTCTCGCGCCCGGCCGACGGCAGCCAGTTGAAGAACCCGGCGATGATCAGGATGAGCATGATGCCCATCCAGAAGCTCGGCATCGAGATGCCGAAGAATCCGACCACCGAGCTCACATTGTCGACCCAGGTGTTGGGTCGCGCCCCCGACCAGACGCCGAGCGGCACGCCGATGATGACCGCGATCAGGATCGCGGCGAGCGCGAGCTCGATCGTCGCCGGAAAGCGCTGGATCAGGAGATCGACCACCGTCTCGCGGTAGCGGAAGGATTCGCCGAAGTCGAACTGGATGGCCGAGGACAGGAAGCGCCAGTACTGGACATAGATCGGCTGGTCGAGGCCCCAGCGCGCCTTCGCCTCGGCGATGTCCTGCGGCGTCGCCTCGTCCGACAGCAGCATCTCGGCCGGATCGCCCGGCGCCGAGTGCAGGAGGACGAAGACGAGAAGC
The DNA here is from genome assembly GCA_016869145.1 of Alphaproteobacteria bacterium. Taxonomy (GTDB): domain Bacteria; phylum Pseudomonadota; class Alphaproteobacteria; order MPNO01; family VGEU01; genus VGEU01. Next base: position 6,877 of record VGEU01000047.1, read on the forward strand.
GAGATCAGGACCATCACCGGGATGGTCCCGAGTATGCGCCGAACGGTGTAGCCGAGCATCGTCAGTCTTTCCGCACGCCGTCGCCGGGACGATCGCGCCGCGTCATTGCTTCACGGCGATGTCGAGCGCCCAGATCCGATCATTGGGCTCGGGCTTGTAGACGATCGTGTTGGAGACGCCGTCGGAGACCAGCGGGCGCCACAGGAAGTGCGCCGGCACCTCCTGGAGGAGGATCGAGAACGCGGCGTTCAGCGTGCGCTTGCGCTCGGCCGGGTCGAAGGTCTGCCGCTCCTTCCGCATCAGCTCGTCGAACTTCGCGTTCGACCACCCGATCCGGGGCGTGACGCCGGTCTCGAAGTACTGCGCGATCGCCGGCGACGGATCGACGACCGAGCCGCGGCCCTGGTAGTAGAACCCGATGCGGCCCCGCTGCACGTTGGTCCAGTGCGTCGAATATTCCGGCGTCTGCAACTTCAACCGGATGCCGGCGGCGGCGAGCATCGGGACGACCGCCTCCATCGCCTGCTTGTCGTTGACGTAGCGGCCGACCGGTGTCGACATCTCGACGTCGACCCCGTTCGGGAAGCCCGCCTCGACCACGAGGCGCTTGGCCTTCTCGAGATCGAACCGAAGCTTGGGCTCGAGACCGGGATCATAGCTGTATTGGCCCGGGCCGAGCGGACCGTAGAGGACCTCGACCTCGCCCTGCATGACGGTCTTGGCGAGCGTCTCGCGATCGATCGCGTGCGCCACGGCCTGACGCAGCTTGACGTTGTCCCACGGCTTGAAGTTCGGGTTCATCGCCACGAACATGATCTCGACCGAGCTCGACTTCTCGACCCGGACGTTCCGGTTGGCGGCGACGCGGGGGAGGAGATGCGGCGGGATGTAGCGCGCGATCTGGATCTCGCCGTTGAGGAGTGAGGTCACGCGCTGCTCCGGCTCCGGCATGCGGCGCATCACGAAGACGTCGGGGTTCTCCTTCTTGATCCCCGGCCAGGCCTCGTTCTTCTCGAGGACGACGCTCTCGCCGAGCTTCATCTCCTTGAACTTGTAGGGGCCGTAGCCGAGGGCATGGCGGCGGTCGGCGTCCTTGGCGCCGTGCTTGTCGAAGAGATCCTTCGAGGTGATCGCGAGGCGATCGAAGAGATATTCGAGGAGCGGCGCCGTCGGCTCCTTGGTCGTGATCTTGACCGTGTACTGGTCGACCACCTCCATGGTCTTGATCGGCGTGATGTTGCTCTTCTGCGCGCTCTCGGAATCGGTGAGCACGCGGTTGTAGGAATGGACGACGTCCTCGGCGTGGAAATCGCGTCCGTCGTGGCGCTTCACGTCGCGGCGGAAATGGAAGATCCATGTCGTCGGGTCGGGCGTCTCCCACTTCGTCGCCATCATGCCGACATAGTCGGCCTTCTCGAAGTTGTAGAGCCCGAGGCAGCCATAGACCTTGCACCAGATCGAATAGGTGTGGGCCGCGCTGTCGCCATAGGGGTTGAAGGTCGTCAGGTTCGACGTGATGCCGATGGCGACGATCGAGCGTTTCTGGGCGATCGCCTCGCTCGAGGCGGCGCCCATTCCGAGGATGGCGAGCGAGGCGGCCGCTGCGCCGGCGAGGTTGCGGACGGTGCGCGTGGTCATGACGGTCTCCTGTAGGTCTCGATCGCTTGGAGGCTGCGCGGCACCGAGATCAACCCGGATTGCGCATGCGGATGGTCGTCGACAGGATGCGCCCCGAGGGCGTCGGCTGGTAGTCGATCGTGTTGGAGACACCGTCGACCTGCTGATGGCGCCACATGAAATGCGCCGGCGCCTCCTCGGTGATGATCGAGAACACCTGATTGAGCGTCTTCTTGCGCTCAACCGGGTCGAAGGTCTGGCGCTCCTTCCGCAGGAGCTCGTCGACCTTGGGGTTCGAATATCCGATGCGGGGCGATCCGCCGGTCTCGAAATACTGCGCGATCGCGACGGTCGGATCGACGACCGAACCGCGGCCGAGATAGTAGAACGGCGTGTTGCCCTTGCGGACATCCGCCCACAGCGTCGCCCACTCGGGCGTCATCAACCGCGCCCGGATCCCGACCTGGCCGAGCATGGCGACCACGGCCTCCGAGATCTGCTTGTCGTTGATGTAGCGGGCGACCGGCGTGAAGAACTCGACATCGACACCGTTCGGGAAGCCGGCCTCGACGACGAGGCGTCGGGCCTTCGCGGGATCGAAGCTATAGCGCGGCTGCAGATTGGGGTCATAGCCGTACTGTCCCGGCCCGATCGGGCCGTGCAAGACCTCGGCGCGTCCCTGCAGGATCGTCTTGATGATGGTCTCGCGGTCGATCGCATAGGCGACCGCTTGGCGCAGCTTCATGTTGTCCCACGGCTTGTGCTTCGGGCTCATGGCGATGAACATGATCTCGACCGAGCTGGTCGGCTCGGCGCGGACGTTGCGCGCGTTCTCGACGCGCTGCACGAGGTGCGGTGGAATATATTGCGCGATCTGGATCTCGTTGTTGAGGAGCGCGGTGACCCGCGCCTCCGGCTCGCGCAGCACGCGGAAGATCACCTCGTCCGGGTTCTCCTTGAGGATCCCGGGCCAGGCGGTGTTCTTCTCGATCACCATGCTCTCGCCGATCTGGATGGAGCGGACCTTGTAGGGTCCGAAGCCGAGCGGATGGCGCCGGTCGACCTCGCGCTGGCCGTGCTTGTCGAAGAGCTCCTTCGAGGTGATCATCAAGCGATCGAAGATGTATTCGAGGAGGGGCGCCGTCGGCTCCTTGGTGGTGATGCGCACCGTGTGGTCGTCGATCACCTCGGCCTTGGTGATCGGGGCGACGTTCTGCTTCTGGCTCGTCTGCGGGTCGTTGTTCGCCCGATCGATCGAATGGACGACGTCCTCGGCGCGGAACGGGCCACCGTCATGGCGCTTCACGTCGCGGCGGAGATGGAAGATCCAGGTGTTCGGATCCTTCACCTCCCAGCGGTCGGCGAGGAGGCCGACATAGTCGCCCTTCGCGAAGTCGAAATAGCCGAGACAACCATAGGTCGAGCACCAGATCGCATACATCTGCGACACGCTGTCGGCGTAGGGATTGTGGTAGCTGATGTTCTCGGTGACGCCGATCGTGACGCGCGATTTCGTCTGCGCCGCCACCTCGCCCGAGATCGCGGCGAGCGCAAGCCCCGCGACCGTCGCCGCAGCCAAATTCCGTCGGATCATCGTCATCGCCGTCTCTCCATCGCCGTGCGGTGTTTCGTGTCCCTGCCGCGACCGGCCGATCGCGGCCTCTCCTTACCGTTGGCCGTGATAGTAGCCCGCGTCGATCGCTTCCGACCAAAGCTGGGCGACGACCGGGGTGAGCCCGTGCGGCAGCCCTTCCTCCGGTCGCCAATAGGAATGAACGCCGGTACCGAGCTCGATCACGCGGAATTTCGGCGTCGGGCGCATGTCGCAGTAGCGCGCGGCCATGATTGCGTATTTCTCCGGAGTGTGGTCGCGGCTGAACTTGTTGATGCAGTAGAGGAGCGGCGGGATGGGCTTGACGCCGGGCCCCTCGAGTGGCCGGCCATAGCCGATATAGCGCGCAACGAGCGCCTCGGTGTCACGTTCGGTGAGCCGCAGTCGCGCCGCCGTGGCGCGGGCCGCTGCCGACAATGCCGGGATCGAGTGGATGTGGAGCGCGTACTCCGCCTTAATCTGCGGGAAGCGCTTGGCGCGGTCCCACTGCTCGAATAATTCCTCCATCACCAGCGGCAGCCGGAGCAGCGCATCGTTATCGCCCATCATGTGGAGCTCGGCGCCGCGATAGCGTGCGAGCTCGCGCCAGTTGCGGACCAGCAGATCCGCGAACGGGTTCGGCCAGTCGTGGCCGGTCATCTCGCGGAAGATGAAGGCGAACGGCGAGTTCTCGATCCCGGTGAGCCCGACGATGTTGGGCACGCGCTGCAGGATCATGTGCGAGAACGGCCCGCCGGTCGAATGGCCGTGCGAGAAGATCGAGAACATGTCCTCGGGCATGTGGCGCCGGCACACCTCCTTCATCGCCGCCTCGAAGGCGAGCGGCCAGGCCGCCATCCGGTCCCAATAGCGCGTGCCGGGCCTGGCGCGGGCGAAGGTGCGGGTGCCGTAGATGTGGCGGAACGAGGCCTCCGTCACGACCTCGTACTGGTCGCGGCTGATGTGCTCGCCCTTGAGCCAGACGGGTGTGCGGAGCGAGCCGTCCGGCATCGTCGTGTCGCCGGGCCAGTCTCGGCTCGGATCGTCGAGCCACAGCCGGCCCGGGAAGGTCATGTTGCAGACCTTGAACCCCTTCTTGCGGGTGAGCATGAGGGCGTGCGGCTCGATCGAGCGCCAGTCGCTCGCCCCGCCATGCACCATGATGAACCCGCATCGGCGACCGTCCGGCCCGACCGGGATCCGCGCCGGGTCCTCGGGCTCGGTCACCATCACGCCGATGTCCCATTCCATCTCCGCGACGGCGATGCGGAAGACGTGCTCGGTCCGCCGCATCGCGATGTCGGGAAGTGCCAGGACGGACTGGGAGACGGCGAGGATCTGGTCCTTGGCGATCCGCGCCGGCGGCTCCCAGGTGCCGATCCCGCGTGTGCCGATGGTGTCCATTTCGGGCCGCCCTCAGGCGAGGCCCGCGATCCAGCCGCGCAGGATCTCGTTGAAGATCGCGGGCTGCTCGCGGAAGACGTGATGGCCGGCCTCGTTGACGACGTGGAACTGCGCGACCGGCGTCCGCTGCATGGTGAGCTCGTAGAGCGCGACGCCCTGCTCGAACGGCGCGGTCGGATCGTTATAGCCCCAGATGATGTTGGTCGGCCGCGGCATGCCCTTGTCGCGGAGCCAGGCGAAGACCTGCATGCGGCCCTTCTGCAGATCGGGAAGGAACAGCGAGGTCTTGAGCTTCTGCTTCTCCATCTTCTCAATCGCCGCGCGCGTCTTGGGCAGTGCCGCGACCTTCATGTTGGCATCGAGCAGATCCGCGGTGATGTGGTGATAGCTGTAGGCGTATTTCTCGTAGGTCCATTTCTGGCACTCGCGGCTCAACGGCTCGCCCGGCGGATTGGCGAGCACGATCTCGTTGAGGCCGCGGCCGGGCGCGGTGGTGTTCGAATCGATGCAGGTGCAGGACGCGACGATCTCGGGATGCTCGAGGGTGAGCCGCGTCACGTAGTAGCCGCCGCGCGAGTGGCCGACGAGATGGACGTTCCGGAGCCCGAGCCGCTCGAGGAACGCGTAGCCGTGGTCGACCGCGGCATGGATGCGGTAGTCCTCGTCACGGAGCGGGTTGTCGGTGTGCCCCTGGCCCAGCTTGTCGATCGCGATGACGTGGAAGCGCGATGCGAGCCACTCGAAATTGGTGTCCCACACGGCCGCGCTCGAGGCGGCATCGGGGGCGCCGAAATTGCCGCCGAACACCAGCATCACCGTCGGCCCGCTCCCCTTCTCGAAATAGCGGGTCTTGACGCCGTTGATATCGATCCACTTCTCGCTCGCTGCAGGCATCGCCATGGTCGTCGCTCCCTTTCCCGCGTGCCGCGTCAGAGGCTCTGGATGAAGCCGTGGACGGTCTCGTTGAACGCCTTGGGGTGCTCGCGGAACGAGTAGTGCCCCGCCTCGTTGAGGACCCGGAGATAGGCCTGGCGCTCGTGCGCGGCGATCATCCGGTAGAGCGCGTAGCCCATCGAGATCGGCGCGGTCGGATCGTTGAATCCCCAGACGAGCTGGGTCGGCCGGCGCATGCCGAGCTCGTTGATCCGCGCGTGGGTGTCGCGCTTCTGCCGCTGGAGTTGCGGCAGGAACATCCGTCCGTTGAGCCCTTCCTCCTTCATCTTGCGCACCGACTCGCGGTATTTCGGCAGCGCGCAGACGGCCATCGATTCGTCGAGCCAGTCCTCGGTGACGATCTTCGGATTGTAGGAGTAGCGCTCATAGACCCAGCGCTGCCCCTCGCGCGACAGGAGCGGATGCGGGTTGCCGGCGAACACGATCTCGTTCCGCTCGACACCCGGCGCGAGCGTCGCGGAATCGATGATGGTGCACGACTTGACGATCTCGGGATGCTCGAGCGTCAGCCGGCACACGAGATAGCCGCCGCGCGAGTGCCCGGCGAGGTGCACGTGTCGCAGCCCGAGCGCGCGGAGGAAGCCGTGCGCGTGGTTGACGACGGCGGCCATGGTGTAGTCCTCGTCGCGCTTCGGGTTGTCGGTGAAGCCCTGGCCGAGCTTGTCGACGGCGAAAACGCGGTACCACTGGGCGAGGCCGTCGAAGTTCCAGTTCCACACGATCGCCGAGTTCGACGCCTCGTCGGAGCCGAAATTGCCGCCGAAGAAGAGAACGAGGGGCTCGCCCGATCCGGCCTCGAAATAGCGTGTCTTGACGCCGTCGACGTCGATCCATTTCGGGTTGGTCATCGGCATGGCCGCTCTCCTTCCGGTCCTCGTTTCAGTGCGCGTGGCCCATCTGCACGGCGCCGGGCCCGTGCACGTGGCAGGCGACCGCATGGCCGCGCGCGCCCGCGAGGAGATCGGGCGTGATGCGGCTGCATTCGGCGATCGCGTCCGGACAGCGCGGGTGGAAGCTGCAGCCGGGCGGCGGGTTGAGCGGGCTCGGCACGTCGCCCTGCAGGACGACGCGCGTCTTCTTCCGGCTCGGATCGACCACCGGCACCGCCGACAGAAGCGCCCGTGTATAGGGATGCTGCGGCTCGCGGTAGATCGTCTCCGCATCCGCGATCTCGACGATCTTGCCGAGATACATGATCGCGACGCGATGGCTGACATGCTCGACCACGCGGAGGTCGTGCGAGATGAAGACGAAGGCGAGGTTCATCTCGCGCTGCAGGTCGAACAGGAGGTTCAGGATCTGGGCCTGGATCGACACGTCGAGCGCCGAGACCGGCTCGTCGGCGATGATCAGGCTCGGGCGGAACACGAGCGCGCGCGCGATGCCGATGCGCTGGCGCTGCCCGCCGGAGAACTCGTGCGGATAGCGGTAGAAATGCTCGTCGCGGAGCCCGACCTTGTGCAGCATCTCCATCACGACGTCGCGCTTCTTCGTTCCGCTCGCGAGCCCGTGGATCTCGAGCCCCTCGCCGATGATGTCGCCGACCCGCATGCGCGGGTTGAGCGAGGCATAGGGGTCCTGGAAGATGATCTGCATGCGCCGGCGCTTCTCGCGAAGCGCGGCGCCCTCGAGCGCCATCATGTCCTCGCCCTCGAAGCGGATCGAGCCGCCCGTCGGCTCGATCAGGCGGAGGATCGAGCGGCCGAGCGTCGACTTGCCGCAGCCCGACTCGCCGACCAGCCCGAGCGTCTTGCCCTCGGCGAGCGAGAGATCGACGCCGTCGACCGCGCGCAGCATGCCGGAGACGCGCGAGAATAGGCCAGCGCGGACCGGGAAGTACTTGGAGAGATTGCGGACCTCGAGGAGCGCCATGATCGGTCGTCTCACGCCAGGATGCAGGCGACCCAGTGACCGGGCTCGACCTCGCGGAGAACGGGCTCGGCCTCCGAGCAGCGCGCCTCGGCGCGGTCGCAGCGGTCCGAGAAGCGGCACCCCTTGGGCAGCTTGAGCGGGCTCGGCACGACGCCCGGGATCGCCTGGAGCCGCCCGCGGCTGCCGCCGACGCGCGGGATCGAGGCGAGGAGCCCGATCGTATAGGGATGGAGCGGTCGGCCGAAGATCACCTCGGGCGCGGCGCGCTCGACGATCTTGCCGGCATACATGATCGCGACATCGTCGGCCTGCTCGGCGACGACACCGAGATCGTGGGTGATGAGGAGGACGGCCATCCCGAGCCGTTCCTGCAACTCGCCGATGAGGTCGAGGATCTGCGCCTGGATTGTGACATCGAGCGCGGTCGTCGGCTCGTCGGCGATGAGGAGGCTCGGATTGCACGAGAGCGCCATCGCGATCATGACGCGCTGGCGCATGCCGCCGGAGAGCTGGTGCGGATAGTCGGTGACCCGTCGCTGCGGCTCGGCGATCTTGACGAGGCCGAGCATCTCGATCGCGCGTGCACGCGCCTCCTTCCGCCCGACCTTCTGGTGCAGGAGAATGGCCTCCTCGATCTGCGCGCCCACCGTGAAGACCGGATTGAGCGAGGTCATCGGCTCCTGGAAGATCATCGAGATCTCGTTGCCGCGGATCTCGCGCATCGCGTCCTCGTCGAGATCGAGGAGGTTGCGCCCGTGATAGACGATCTCGCCCCCGACGACCCGTCCGGAGCCCTTGGCGAGAAGGCGCATGGTCGAGAGCGCGGTCACGCTCTTGCCGCATCCCGACTCGCCGACGAGGCCCATCGTCTTGCCGGGATGGATCTCGTAGCTCACGCCGTCGATCGCGCGAACCTCGCCGTCGAGCGTGAAGAAGGACGTGCGGAGGTCGCGGATCTCGAGAAGCGGTGCCGCCGGCGCGGTTACGCCGGACCCGCCGGCGGTGCTCGAGGGGAGGGGCGTGACCACGGTCATCGCGGCGGGCGTATCGCGTGCGTGGGCGCCGGCAATGCCGGTCTGTCGCGCCAGGCCCGGCCCGATCGCCGGATGCGCATCGCCATCGTCATCTCCTGCCTGTCGCGGGGCGACCGGAGGCGCCCCGTCTTGGTTGGGCGCATCTTGGCCGAACTGTCATGCCCTTGCAACCGGAGCGCGCGCCGTCGCGACATCGTGATCGGATCGCGGAACTGATCGCGGAACGGATCCCGCTGGCCCGGTAGTCGCGATAGCGTTCGCCGAAACGCGCCTCGAGATAGCGCTCCTCGCGGCGGATGACGCCGAATTCCATCACCGCGAGGAGCGGAACGCCGAGGAGGAGCGCCGCGCCGCTGTCGGCCGCGATCGCGACCGCGGCGTAGAGCACGGCGAGCGCGATGTACATCGGGTTCCGGCTCCACCGGTAGATGCCGTCGGTGACCAGCGTGGGCACCGCTCTGTCACACTTGACCGCGACGCCCGACGCGGCGAAGCGACGCATCGCAAGGCGCATGACGGCGATCGCGAACGCTGCCAGCGCCGCCGCGACCGGCCAGCGCGCGGCAGCGGGCCCGAGCGGCATCGGTGCGAGCGCGCCGATGCCGAGCCCGGCGATCAGGAACGCGGCGTGGAGGATGGGCGGCCGCGCGATCACGCGCGGCTCCCCCTCGGCCTGTGAGAGCGGCGCAACCATGGCCGCGCCCCGTCCCTAGCGATGATGACGGCGCGCCATCAGGCGGTCGAGCGTCGCCTTCTGGCCGTCGTCGAGCATCGCGTGCAGGGTGTCGAAGCGTGGCCGCACCGCGCGGACCACCTCGAGCCCGGTCGCCATCGCCGTCTCGGCGCGGGCGAAGCGGGCCGGGGCATCGGTGCCCGCGTCCGTCGCGACGAACGCCTCGCAGGCGCGACCGAGCGTCGTCGAGCCGCGGCGGATCTCATCGGCGAGCGCGGTCCATGCCGGCCGCTGTGGCTCGGTGATCGCGAGCCGGCGCTCGGCGACGGCGATCGCATCCTCGACCCGTTCCGCACGCTCCGGGCCGCACAGCCGCGCGAGACCGCCGCGGCGATGATGGCCGAACATCGCGGGCATGGCGCCGCCGGTGCCGTCGGCGGCCGACGCCGCCCGGATCAGGCCGAAGCCCGAGGCGGCGGCGAGCGTACCGGCTGCGACCGGGGTCGCGACACCGCTGCCCTGGTCGACCAGCGCGAAGGCGCCGATCAAAGCGAGCGCGGACACACCGGCAATCAGCACTCTCTTCTTCATGTTCATGGTCTCCTCCATCCTTGATCGCGGCGAAGCCCGCCGCATCCGAGAGATGAGGCCCCGCCATTGCCGGCGCATGTCCGCCGCCGCCCTATCGTGCAAGGATCGATTGCCGCCCGGCCGATCGAAACACTTCGTTACACGGCGCTGCCGCCGATCGCCGATGGCCGCGCTATGATCCGCGCCATGGCGACCGTCCCGCACATCCTCGTCGACGACGACGACCGCGAGATCCGCGACCTTGTCGCGCGCTATCTCCGCAAGCACGAGCTCAGGGTCGACACCGCCGAGGACGGCCGCGCCATGTTCCGAATGATCGGCGCCGGCCGCTACGACCTCGTGGTCCTCGATCTGATGCTGCCGGGCGAAGACGGGCTCGCGCGCGAGGAGAGGAGCGAGGCGATCGCCGCACTTGGCGGGCGGATCGGCGCCGCGGTCGGCCTCCTCGACACGCTGCCCGCGGCCGAACGGTCGCGCGCCCTCGCCGCGCTCGATGGGCCAGGCTTTCGCGTCGCCGTCGTGCCCGCGCTGCCGGCCTGGAGCGGGTCGTCGTGGTGGCACGGAGAGGAGATCGAAACGCGCCTCTCCACCGCGCTCGCGGGTCTCGCGGGCCTCGCGCCCCGTCTCGCCGCGATCCGAACGCTTGGCCGGCACGATGCCACCCCGGCCGATCGACCACCCTTTCGCCCGCGCGTCGGTGTCGCGATCGCGACCGACGGCGGCTATTACATCTTCTTCGCCGAGCTCGGCGGCCGGTCGCGCTGGTTCCCCGGGACGGTCGCCTGGATCGCGGTGATCGCGGTCGTCCTTCTCGCGATCGCCGCCGCGCATCGCCTCGCCCGGCCGATCGACCGTTTCGCGATGCAGGCCGAACGGCTCGGCTTCGACGTCCATGCGCCGCCCCTGCCCGAGCGCGGCACGCGCGAGATCCGCCGCGCGGCGCGGGCCTTCAACCGGATGCAGGCGCGCATCCGCCGCCTGCTCGACGATCGCACGCTCATGCTCGCCGCCGTGTCGCACGATCTCCGGACGATCCTGACCCGGCTTCGCCTCCGCGCGGAATACATCGACGACGACGAGCAGCAGCGCAAGACGCTCGCCGACATCGACGACGTGCGGGCGATGCTCGATGCGACGCTCGCCTTCGCCCGCGAGGACGCGCGCGACGAGCCGCGTGTGCGGCTCGACCTCGCGAGCCTGTTGCAGAGCCTCTGCGACGATCTCGCCGACGGTGGCGCGCGTGTGCGCTACGAGGGTCCCGATCGCCTGCCGACCGACGGGCGCCCGGTCGCGCTGCGGCGCACCTTCGCCAACCTCCTCGACAACGCCGTCCGCTATGGCGGCGAGGCTGAGGTCGCGCTCCGCCGCATCGGCGAGGGGCTGATCGTCGAGATTGCCGACCGGGGCCCGGGCATCGCGCCCGAGCTCCGTGAGAAGGTGTTCGAACCGCTCTTCCGCATCGAGGGGTCGCGGAGCCGCGAGACAGGCGGCAGCGGGCTCGGTCTCGCCGTCGTCCGCACCATCGTCCGCGCCCATGGCGGCGACGTCGAGATAAGGGACCGTCCGGACGGCGGCGCGGTCTTCCGCGTCAGCCTGCCGGACCGATGAGCCGGTGCATCGCCTCGAACAGCGCGGTGCCGGCCCGCCCGAACCACGGCACGATGTTGTAGTGGTGGCAATCGGGCGCAGCGACGATGTCGAGCGCCGGCAGATGCGCCCGCCACGCCGCGGCGAAGCGCGCCTCCTGGCGGTGATACTCCTCGGTCTCGAGCGCGCCGACCGAAAGGATGAGCGGCGCCGCGCAGTGTGGCGCGAGATGGATCGGACTATTGCGTCGCGCGCTCTCGCGGTCGAGCCGGACATCGGCGTTGAGGAAGGAGAGCCTGATCGGCTCGAGATCATAGATGCCGCTCAGCGCGCAGGCGCCCTTGACGAGATCGCGCGGCAGGTCGGCGTCGAACGCCGCCCAATCGGTCGCGAGCATCATCGCGGTGAGGTGGCCGCCCGCCGAGTGACCCGCGACGTGGATGCGGTCGCGGTCGATGCCGAGCGTCGCGGCGTTGCGCCAGACCCAGGCCAGCGCGGCGCGGTTCTGCCGTACGATCTCGTCCATCGCGACCACGGGCGCGAGCGCGTAGTTGACGGTGACGACCGTGACGCCGGCGGCGACGAAATCGGGCGCCATGTAGCTAGCGTCCGACTTGTCCGAGCCGCGCCAATAGCCGCCGTGGATGAAGACCAGCGCCGGCGCACCGCGGCGGTCGGCGGGGAAGACGTCGAGCCGCTCGCCGGCATGCGCGCCATAGGCGAGGTCGAGGCGGCAGGTGAGCGCGCCGCGCACCCGGGCGCTCTCCGTCTCGCGGAAGCGGAGATGGTAGGCGGTGTCAGGCACGCGGGCCCGGAGGTCGTATTGCGCGTCGAGCCCGACCTGATCGTACTGAAGAAAGACCGTATCCATCCGGCGATCCCCGACGGCGCGAAGGCCGCCGGGGAATTGTCGCTAGAACGACTACTTCTTGAGGAGGTCGCGGATCTCCGCGAGGAGCGTCTCGCTCTTCGGCGGCGGCGGCGGGGTGGCTTCCTGCTTCTTCCGCATGCTGTTGACCCCCTTGACCAAGAGGAAGACCGCGAAGGCGACGATCAGGAACTGGAAGATCGTGCTGAAGAAGACACCGTAGTTGAGCGTCGCGGCGCCGGCCTTCTTGGCCGCATCGAGGGACTCGAACTTGCCGCCCGATAAGTTGACGTAGAGATTCGAGAAATCGACGCCACCGATGATGCGTCCGATCAGCGGCATGATCACGTCGTTGACCAACGAGTCGACGATCTTGGTGAACGCCGCACCGATGATGATACCGACGGCGAGATCGACGACGTTGCCGCGGTTGATGAAGTCCTTGAATTCGTTGATCATCGACATGGGTCTGGCTCCGTAGCGATCCTCATTGCGCGGACGCTCGACATCCCGTGCGCCGCGTCGACCGCGTGCGAAGCGGCTGGGGGACCGCCCCGAAGGGCGGCTGTGCTGGCGTGCGGATGTGCGTGAGTTGGAAGTCCGCCCGATCGGCTGGCCCGTTCTGACGGGTCCACGCCCCCTTGTTGTTATCGTGTTGCAAGGATGGTCGGATCTTCAACAGCCTGTCAACCGAATTGACGGTTTGCGGCCCTCCCCGCCCTTGCGCACGCACGGTCGATCGGCACCTTAGGGATCGCCGCGGGGCCGTCCGATCGACAATTCCGTGTCAAGCGCGAACGATGCCCCGTTTGGCGCCGTGTCTACTCGACCGTGATCTTGAGCCCTTCGACGATCGGGCGCCAATACGCGATCTGGGCGTCGATGTAGCGCCGCGCCTCGTCGGGCGTGCCCGAGATGTCGAGCATGCCGAAGCTCGCGAGACGCTGCTTGGAATCCTCCGACTTCATGCCGCGCGCGATCTCGGCGCCGAGCCGCTCGACGATGGGGCGCGGCGTTCCGGCGTGCACCGCGATGCAGAACCACGCCGCGGCATCGACATCGGGATAGCCCGCCTCCGCCATCGACGGGATCTCGGGAAAGAGCGGCCAGCGTTGCTTCGCCGTCACCGCGAGTGCGCGCACCTTGCCGCCGCGATGGAGCGGGATCGCCGAGTGCATCACGTCCATGGTCCAGTCGATCTCGCCCTTGAGCTGGGCGTCGACGATGGCGGTCGTGCCGCGATAGGGGATCGACGCCATATCGAGCCCGGCGCGGGCGACGAAGGTCGCGGCGGCGAGCTGCGGGCTCGTACCGACGCCGGGATGCGCCCAGTTGCGCTTGCCGGGATTGGCCTTCACGAACGCGACGTAATCGGCGAGCGTCGTTGCCGTGACATGGGTCCCGACGGTGAGGATCAAGGGCGCATGCGCGAGCATCGTCGCGGCGACGAGGTCGCGTGAGGAGCTGTAGGGCAGGTTCTTGTAGACGAACTGGTTGACCGCCATGATCCCGGTCGCGCCGATGAGGAGCGTGTAGCCGTCCGCGGGCGCCTTGACGACGAGATCGGCGGCGAGATTGCCGCCACCGCCCGGCCGGTTCTCGACCACCGCCGGCTGGCCCCACACCTTCGACAGATGATCCGAAACCAGACGCGCGAGGACATCGTTCGGCCCGCCGGGCGGAAACGGCACCACGATGCGGAGCGCCCGGTTGGGGAAATTGTCCTGCGCGACGGCGGTGCCGGCGAGGAGCGTCGCCGCGACAACCAACACGAACGCCCGTACGCAGTCGAGACTCGTCCGCCTCATGGCTGCCCCCCAATCCCCAAATGACACCGTGCCGCGATCATGCCCTGAGGCTCCGTGATGCGCAACGGGCGCGGGCGGCGGTGGCGTCTCGGGCGCTACTCCTTGAAGGCGACTTCGCGCGTCTTCCGGAAGTTGGGGAGGATAACGATCAGGATCAGGATGATGGTCGCAGCGATGAGGCCGGCGCTCACCGGGCGATCGATGAACACCATCGCATCGCCGCGCGACAGGAGCATCGACCGGCGCAGGTTCTCCTCGAACAGCGGCGCAAGCACATAGGCCATGAGAAGCGGCGCCATCTCGCAGCCGAGCTTCCGAAACATGTAGCCGAGGATGCCGAAGAACGCGGTCGCGAGCACGTCGAACCAGGAGTTGTTCAGCGTGTAGACCCCGACGCAGCAGAAGAAGAGGATCGCCGGGAACAGGATGCCGTACGGGATCTTGAGGAGGCGAACCCACAACCCGATCAACGGCAGGTTGATGATCACCAGCATGACGTTGCCCATGAACATGCTGGCGATGACGCCCCAGAAGAGCTCCGGCTTGGACGAGGCGATCTGCGGACCCGGCGCCACGCCGTGGATCATCATCGCTCCGGCGAGGAGCGCAAGGACCGCATTCGACGGGATGCCGAGGATCAGGAGCGGGATGAACGAGGTCTGCGCGCCGGCATTGTTGGCCGCTTCCGGGCCAGCGACCCCTTCGATCGCGCCGTTGCCGAAGCGCTCCGGCGTCTTCGAGACGCGCTTCTCGAGCGCGTAGGACGCGAACGAGCTCATCACCGCGCCGCCGCCCGGAAGAACGCCGAGAAGCGCGCCGAGACCGGTGCCCCGGGCGGAAGCCGGGATCGCCCGTCGCCACTCCTCGCGGCTCGGGAACAGGCTGCCGATCTTGGCGATCACGCCCTGCTGACGGAGCCGCCGCTCCAGATTGAGGATGATCTCGCTCATCCCGAACAGGCCCATGGCGACGGAGACGAACCCGATGCCGTCGGAGAGCTCCGGCAGCCCGAACGTGTAGCGGAGCGTCGCGCTCTGCACGTCGGTGCCGACCAGGCCGAGCAGCATGCCGACGAAGATCATCATCGTCGCCTTGAGGATCGAGCCCTGCGCCAAGACCACGCTCGCGGCGAGGCCGAGCGCCATCAGCGAGCAGTACTCGGGCGAGCCGAACGAGTTGGCGACGGCCAAGAGCGGCGACGTGAAGAACGCGAGCGCCAGCGTACCGACGATGCCGGCGAAGAGCGAGCCGACGGCGGCGACCGTGAGGGCCGCGCCGGCACGCCCCATTCGAGCCATCGGATAGCCGTCGAGACACGTCACCACGGCCGATGCCTCGCCCGGCATGTTGACCAGGATCGATGTCGTCGACCCGCCGTACTGCGCGCCGTAATAGATCCCGGCCAGCATGATGATCGCGGCGATCGGCGGCGCGTAGAACGTGATCGGCAGCAGCATCGCGATGGTCGCGACCGGCCCGATCCCGGGGAGCACCCCGATCAGCGTGCCGATCAGGACACCGATCATGCAGAACAGCAGGTTCTGCCACGTCAGCGCGACCGAGAAGCCGAGCGCCAGGTTGTCGAAGAGTTCCATCAGCTCAGGTCCGGCCACAACGGAATGGGCAGCTCGAGCGCCCGGACGAAGGCGAAGATGCCGAGGAGCGCCAGAACCACCGCGACGATCGCGGTCTCCGTCCATTTCTGGACCAGACCCGGCTCGGCCATGCGGGCGATCACGGCACAGATGAGCGTGGTGATCACGAGACCGAAGGGGGGAAGGACGAGCCCGAAGACGACGATCGCGAGCGTGACCCAGAAGATGGGCCGAAAGCTCAACCGTTCGATCGCGTCGCTACGGCCCAGTATCGCCCGGCCGACGATGAGGGCGCCGCCGACGATCAGGCACCAGGAGAAGACGCGCGGCGCCATGCCAGGCCCGAACCGCGACGCCGTCCCCGGCGCGTAGTTGTACGCGATGATCAGCGCGCCGATCCCGAGCAACAGGAAAAACAGGCCAGCGACGAGATCCTGCGTAGGTTTGAGCCTCCCATTCATTATTGCTCGGTTGTAGGGACACCCTGCATAAAGAGTCAATACACGTTTGTGCTCGCCGGCACGCACCCGGCCGGCCAAGCGTCGCATGCGGGGATTGCGCCGATCGCGGCGCGCGGGGTCTGCGCCGGTCGCGGCGCACCAACGAGGGAGACAGAGCCATGCAGTTCGTCGTCATCATGCGCACGCGCAACCCGAAGGACCCGGACACGCAGCGACGGCGCAACGCGGTGCGGCCCGCGCATCTCGAGGGCGCCGCCCGGCTCAACGAGGCGGGACGGCTTCTCCTCGGCGGCGCGATCTTCGACGAGGCGGACAATCCGGCCGGCTCGGCGGTGATCGCCGACTTCCCGAGCCGCGCCGAGCTCGACGCCTGGCTCGCGAACGACCCCTACACGAAGGCGGGGTTCTGGCAGGAGTTCGAGGTGATCCCGTTCCGCGTCGCGCCGCATTATCTCGAGAAGCACTGATCGGGCGGCCGACGAGCGCGGCGAGCGTGCCGTGCCCGGCCGCGGTCAGCACTCGCGGTCGAGTGCGTCCTCGATGCGAACGATCCGGTCGCCCGCGGTCGCGGTGGCGCCGGTCTCGACGCGCGAGACGGTCGCGACCGAGACGCCGGCGCGTCGCGCGAGCATCGCCTGCGACAGGCCGAGCGCGATGCGGCGCGCGCGGAGCCGGTCGCCGGCGGAGG
>VGEU01000048.1 GCA_016869145.1 Alphaproteobacteria bacterium
ACCGGCACGCCGGTGCCGCGCGCCGCGCAGCAGCGCGAGGTCGCCGCGCGCCAGGCCGAGGCGGCGCGCCAGGCGGCCGGTCTCGCCAAGGCGACATCGGGCTTGAACGTCCCGCTCAAGGCGATGCAGGAGAACGCGGCCAAGGACCTCGCGCGGCCGAGGCCAACACCGCCAAGGCGCGTCTCCTCAAGCCGACCCAGCCCGAGAAGGAGGACGCCAACATCGCCCGCGCGCTGGCCCAGGTCTCGGGCCAGGCGCAGCCGTCGACCCTCGGCGATCGGTTGGCCGCGCTCCGGCACAAGAAGTAGAAGCACAAGAAGCAGAAAACGTCGAAGCGGGGCGGAAATGCGCGCCGTCCCGCGATCGAGGGAGACGAAGATGTCGTCCGCACGCCGCATGGTGAACGCGACCGCGACCGCGCTCGTCCTCACGGCGGGGGCCGCCGCCGCGCAGATCGCGCCCGAGCGCACGCTCGACGAGCTCAAGCTCGAGGTGCAGGCACGCGCCGACCGCAACGCCTACCCGGTCTCCGGTTTGAAGCCCGCCGACGTGCGCGAGGCGCTCGCCGCGATCCGCTCGCTCGATCGCGACGAGTGGGCGGCGGCGTGGTCGACGATCGGCGACCGCTATATGGCGGCGGCGAAGCAGCAGGAGGCAGGCGACAAGGCGGCGGCGGCGAAGACCTATCTCCAGGCCTGGGAGTACTATCAGTTCGGCCGCTTCCCGGTTGAGAACTCGCCCGGCAAGAAGCGCGCCTACGCGCGGGCGCTCGAGGCGTTCGCGCAGTATGGCCGGCTCGTCGACCCGCCGATCGAGACGGTGCGCATCTCGTTCGACGGCAAGGAGATCGTCGGCTATCTGCGGCTGCCGAAGGACGTGCGCCCGGCCCCGATCGTGTTCGCGGTGAGCGCGCTCGACGGCCGCAAAGAAGGCCATGCCGCGCGCGCCGAACGCTTCCTGCCGCACGGCATCGGGCTGTTCGCGATCGACATGCCCGGCACCGGCCAGGCGCCGGTGATCATCGACGATAAGGCCGATCGCATGCTGATCGCCGCGCTCGATCACGTGCGCGGGCGCGCCGATGTCGACGGCGCGCGGATCGTCGTCCAGGGCGGCTCGTGGTCGGGCTACTGGTCGGCGCGGCTCGCCCATATCGCGGCCGACCGGATCAAGGGCGCGGTCGTCCAGGGCGCGCCCATCCACGGCTATTTCCAGCCCGAATGGCAACGCAAGGCGCTCGGCACGCGCGAATATCTGTTTGATCTCTTCCCGGCCCGCGCCTCGGTCTACGGCGCCGACACGCTGGAGGAGTTCCTCGCCTATGGCCCGACACTTTCGCTCCTGACGGAGGGCCTCCTCGACAAGCCGTCGGCGCCGATGATCGTGATCAACGGCCGTCGCGACACCCAGGTGCCGATCGAGGACCTCGAGCTTCTCCTCAAACATGGCTCGCCTAAGGAGGCGTGGGTCAACCCGGAGGGCGGCCATATGGGACGCGGGCGCGGCTGGTCGGACGAGCAGATCTTCGAGCGGGTCGTCCTGCCGTGGATCGTCCGAAGAATCAAGGGTTAGATGGAACGACGCATGAAGTTCGGTATCACGCTGTCCAACCGCGGCATCAATCTCGGCATCACGACCGTCAAGGATCTCCTCGCGGTCGCCGATCTCGCCGAGACATCGCCGCATATCGATTCGGTCTGGGTGGGCGATGCGCTGTTCGTCAACCAGCGGCTCGACGCGGTGACGCTGCTCGCCGCCGTCGCCGGACGGACCGAGCGCGTCCTCCTCGGGCCGGCCTGCATGGGCTCGTTCGCGCTCCGCGATCCGCTGGTCCTCGCCTACGAGTGGGCGAGCCTCGACCGGCTGTCGAACGGGCGGACGCGCATGGTCGCCTGCTCGGGTGGCGGCTCGTCGGCGGCGTGGACGGCGGAATCGGCGGCGATGGGCCTCGATCCGGTGGACCGCAACAAGAAGATGATCGATAACATCCACGTCCTCCGCCATCTGTGGACGACCGATGGCGCGCCCTACGAAAGCGCATTCCAGAAGTTCGACGGCCTCGTGCTCGAGCCGAAGCCGGTGCAGGACCCGTGCCCGATCTGGCTCGCGACCAACCTCCACCGCCAGACGCGCGAGGAGACACCGATGGGCGGCTCCGAGTTCGCGTTGAAGCGCGTCGGGCGCGTCGCCGACGGCTGGATGACCCACAGCGTCACGCCGGAGGGGTTCCGGAAATCGTGGGACATCATCCTCGGCGCGGCGACGGCGGCCGGGCGCGATGCGGCGGCGCTCGATCATGTCCTCTATCACCACATCAATGTC
Organism: Alphaproteobacteria bacterium; assembly: GCA_016869145.1. Lineage (GTDB taxonomy): Bacteria > Pseudomonadota > Alphaproteobacteria > MPNO01 > VGEU01 > VGEU01. The sequence goes on from VGEU01000048.1 coordinate 2,323, forward strand.
GGTGCGGACAAGGACGCGGCACTCGCCGATTCAAAGCGCTTTCTCGATCTCTATTACGGCGCCAACTACACCAAGGAGCGGCTCGAATCCTGGCTCACCTACGGCCCGCCCGCGGATTGCATCCGGCACTTGCGCACGTTCCGCGACCAGGGCGTCAAGCGCATCACCGTCCGGCTCAGCACCATGGGCGATGTGACCGCGCAGCTCCGGCGCGTGATTGAGGACGTCCTGCCCTTCGTCGACGACGACCGTCGGGGGCGGTGATGCGCACGCTCGGCGTCGGCCTGCATTGGGACGAGCTCACCGTCGGCGAGCGCTTCCGCACCCTCAACCGCACCATCACCGAGCCCGACATCGTCGCCTTCATCGGCGTCACCGGCATGGTCGAGACGCTGTTCACCGACCTCACCTTCGAGGGCCACGGCGGCGGCATGAGAGGACGCGTCGTGCCGGCGGCGCTCACCTACACGATCATCGAGGGGCTTCTCGTCCAGTCGACCATGCAGACGACCGGGCTCGCGCTCCTCGAGGTCGAGAAGAAGGTGCTGAAGCCCGTGTTCGCCGGCGACACCGTGCACGCCGAGGTCGAGGTGACGGCGATCCGCCCGACGTCGAAGGGCAATCGCGGCGTCGTCACGACGATGAACACCGTGGTGAACCAAGGCGGCGAGGCGGTGATCGCCTACAAGGCCGTCCGTCTCATGGCCGGCCGTCCCAAGGACTGACGCCGCCGCCTGTCGCGCGTGATCGGACCCTGGCTCCGTCCGGTCTAGAGTCGGAACAACGCGCGCGCATTGCCGCCGGTGATCCGCGCCACGTCGGCGGCGCCGAGGCCGATCGAATGGGCGGTCGCGACCGGATCGTGGTCCTGCACCGGGAACGGGTAGTCGGTGCCGAGAAGCAGCCGGTCGGCGCCGACGAGGTCGGCCAGAAAGCGCAGCGGCGCCGGTGCGTGCAGGATCGTGTCGTAGTGGAAGCGGCGGAGATAGCTCGACGGCTTCACCTCGGCGACGGTGCCCGAGGTCTTGCGGTCGCCGACCTGGTGCATGCAATCGAAACGCCCCGCGAGATAGGGCACGCCGCCGCCGCCATGCGACAGGATGATCTCGAGACACGGGAACCGGTCGAGAACGCCGGCGCCGATCAGCGAGCCGACCGCGAGCGAGGTGTCGGTCGTGTAGGAGACCGACTGCGCGAGCCCGTGGCGGCGGAAGCGCGGGCCCGGCGTCGGGTCGCCGGGATGGAGGAAGACGGGAAGGCCGAGGCGCTCGGCCGTCGCCCAGAACGGATCGAGCGGCGCATCGCCGAGATTGACGCCCTCGACATGGCCGCCGACCACCACGCCGATCGCGCCATGGGTGCGCACGCCGTCCTCGAACATGCGCGCCGCCGCCTCCGCGTCCTGCAACGGCACCGAGACCATCATGCGGTACCGGTCCGGCGCTCCGTCGATGGCGCGCGCGAGACATTCGTTGAGGAGCCGGTGCCAGGCGATGCCCGCCGCACGCGGCATGCCGTACGCCAGAAGATCGGCCCACACCGAGAGGATCTGGCAGCCGACGCCCTGGGTCTCCATCGTGCGGCGGCGCGTGTCGATGTCGAGGATGGCTTCGAGGAACGGCCGGATGCGGAGACCGTGATCGAACTGGAGCGCGTTGCCGCCGGGCCGCTCCTCGAACACCTTGACGCCCATCGCGGCGCCGATCTCCTGCACCCGCTCGACGATGGCGGGTGGCACGAAGTGGGCGTGGACGTCGATCGCACCGGTGATCATGGACCCTCTCTCCCTTTCGCTTCCGCCGCGCGGATCAGCGCTACGATCCGGTCGGGCCGGATCGGCAGCTCATCGATCGCGGCGCCATAGGATCTGAGCGCGTCATTGACGGCGCACGCGACACAGGCGCCGACTGCGACGATGCCGCCTTCGCCGGCGCCCTTGACGCCGAGCGGGTTGGTCTTCGACGGGGCGTCCTCGAGCGTGATCGAATCGATGCGCGGAAAATCCGTCGCGGTCGGCAGAAGATAGTCGGCGAGCGTCGCGGTCAAGAGCTGGCCGTCGCCGTCATAGAGGAAGCAGTCGAGGAAGCTGGCACCGAGCCCCTGGATCGCCGCGCCGATCGCCTGGCCGTGGACGATCATCGGGTTGATCGCGCGCCCGACATCCTCGGCGGTGACGTAGCGCAGCACCTCGACCGCGCCGGTCTCCGGATCGACCGCGACATGGGCGGCGTGCGCGCCGTGGCTGTAGGTCCGGCCCAGACCCTGATAGGTCTCGGCTATGTCGAGGACGACATCGCCGGCGGCGGTCCCGCCATGCGCGGCGGCGGCGGCGACGAGTACCGCGAAGTCGAGGAGGGGCGCGCCACCTTGCCGGCGAACGGCCGCGCCGCCGGCGATGACGATCTCGTCCTCGGCCATGTTGAGCCGGAGCGCCGCGGCGCGCGCGAGATGCGTCTTGACCGTCGCGGCCGCCTGGAGCACCGCGCCGCCCCCCATCACCATGCCGCGGCTTGCGAAGCTGCCCCAGCCGATCGGCACCAGATCGGTCGAGCCATGGCGCACCGTGATGGTCTCGAACGGGACGCCGAGCGCATCGGCGAGCACCTGCGCGAAGACGGTCTCGTGGCCTTGGCCCATCGTCGTCGAGCCCATCATGAGCTCGATCGCGCCGTCGGATGTGAGCCGGATGCGCGCGGTCTCGCCGGTGGTCGAGCCACCGCTCTCGGTGAAGGTCGCCATGCCGATGCCGTGGAGCCGCCCGTCGACGAGCCGGCCCGACTGCGCCGCGAGGCGCGCATAGCCGAGCGCATCGAGCACGGTCCGGAGCGCAGCGCCGGCATCGCCGATGTCGAGCGTGTCCGCGGTCTCGTACGGCACGAGCGGGCCCATCCCATAGGGCAGATCGGCGGGTCGCAGCAGGTTGCGCAGCCGGAGCTCGGCGCGGTCGATGCCGAGCCGACGCGCCAGCCGATCGATCAGGCACTCGCGGAAGAAGTTCGCTTCGAACCGCCCCGGGCCGCGATACGTGCCGACCGGCGTCTTGTTGGTGATGATCGCCTCGACCGTGCAGGCGAAATGGTCGATGCGGTAGGGGCCGGGCAAGAACTGCGCCGCCTTCGCCGGCACGACGCCGCCATTGGTGCGCGCATAGGCGCCCATGTCGCCGATGATCGTCGCCCGCATGCCGAGGATCGTGCCGTCCTCGGCCGCCGCGATCTCGAGCGCGCAGGCGACATCGCGCGAATGGTTGGCGGCGAGAAGATGCTCGCGCCGGTCCTCGATCCACTTGACCGGCCGGCCGAGCCGGACGGCGGCGAGCGGGATCAGGAGATCCTCGGGATAGAACTCGCCGCGGCTGCCGAACCCGCCGCCGACATCGGGCTCGTAGAGCGTGATCGCGGCCTCGTCCATCTCGAGGAACGCGGCCAGCGTGCGGCGGTTGAAGAACGTCACCTTGGTCGCGCCCCAGACCTCGAGCGTGCCGCGCGCCCGATCATACGCGGCGACGAGCCCGCGCGTCTCGAGCGGCACGGCGCCATGGCGGTGCATGCGGAACGCGCCCGCGACGCGGTGATCGGCGCGCGCGAAGACGGCTTCCGCATCGCCGCGCGCGACGTCGTAGCGGAAGGCGAGGTTGGTCCCGACCGCCTCGTGCACGAGACTGGCGGCGGCGAGCGCACCGTCGCGGTCGAGGACCGGCGTTTTCGGCGCGTAGTCGACCGCGACGTGGAGGGCCGCGTCCTCCGCCTCGTAGCGGCTCGCCGCGACGACGACCGCGATCGGCTCGCCGGCATAGCGCGCGACCTCGTGCGCGAGCGGGCGTTGCAGATAGCGGTCCCAGCCCTCGATCGGCGCGAGGCGAAGCGGGATGAGACCGGCGTGGCGCGCGATGTCGGCGAAGGTCAATACAGCGACCACGCCCGGCATGGCGCGCGCGGCCCTAAAGTCGATGCCGCGGATCGCGGCGTGCGCATAGGCGCTCCGGACGATTGCGGCGTGGAGCGCGCCCGGGATCGCGAGGTCGTCGACGAATCGGCCGGTCCCGTTCAGGAAGCGGCGATCCTCGCTCCGCGCGATCGCGCGCCCGATCAGAGGCCCGTCGCCGGGTCGCTCGGCGTGAAGGGCGGTCATCGGGCGGCGGCGGCGGTGGCGAAGGGCTCGTGCATCGCGCGCATCCTGCCCGGTCCGTCGCGCCTTGCCAATCGCCACGACACCGGTTGAGCGGCCGGTCCGATTGTTTTAAGGATGGACGGACATTCGGCACGCAATCAGGGAGAGGACCATGGATCTCAAGCTCGGCGGCAAGGTCGCGCTGGTCACCGGCGGCAGCAAGGGCATCGGCAAGGGCATCGCGCGCGTGCTGTCGCGCGAGGGATGCAAGATCGCGATGTGCGCCCGCACGATGAGCGAGCTCAAGACCACGGCGCAGGAGATCGAGCGCGAGACCGGCAATCCCGTGATGCCGATCGCGGCCGATCTCACGCGGGCCGCCGACGCCCAGAACTTCGTCGATGCAGCGGCGAAGAATTTCGGCCGCGTCGACATCCTCGTGAACAATGCCGGCGCCGCGCCCGGCGGGGTGATCGAGACCCTGAGCGAGGACGACTGGGCGAATGCGCTCCAGCTCAAGTTCATGGGCTATGTCCGCTGCACCAAGGCGGCGCTTCCCTACATGCAGAAGCAGCGCTGGGGCCGCATCGTCAACCTGATCGGCAATGACGGCGTCAAGCACAGCTACTGGGAGATCGCGCCGGGCGCGGCCAACGCGGCGGGGCAGAACCTCACAATGTCGATGGCCGGCCGCTACGGTGCCGACAATATCAGCTTCGTCGCGGTCAATCCCGGGCCGGTCCGGACCGAGCGCTGGGACGGGCTCGTCAAGGCGATGGCGCGCGACATGAAGCTCTCCTACGAGGAGGCCGACAAGCTCGCGCCCAAGAGCATCCCGCTCGGGCGCATCGCCGAGGTCGAGGAGGTCGCCAATCTCGTCGCCTATCTCGCCTCCGACCTCGCCCACTTCGTCAACGGCACGATGATCGAGATCGACGGCGGCCAGCAGAAGCAGCTGATGGACGTCGCGCGCAACCGCTGAGGCCGCCATGCCGCTCGCCGCTTCCGCCGGTGCCCGCCTCTATTACGAGGACACCGGCACCGGCTTCCCGATCGTCTTCGTGCACGAGTTCGCCGGCGAGGCGCGGAGCTGGGAGCCGCAGGTCCGCTTCTTCGCGCGCCGTCACCGCTGCATCACCTATAACGCGCGCGGCTATCCGCCGTCGGACGTGCCGGCCGATCCGGCGCTCTATTCACAGGGCCACGCCTGCGACGACATCGCCGCCGTGATGCGCGCGGCCGGCGTCGACAAGGCGCACATCGTCGGGCTCTCGATGGGCGGCTTCGCGACGGTCCATTTCGGCATGAAGCACCCCGCGCTCGCGCGTTCGCTCATCATCGCGGGTTGCGGCTACGGCGCCAAGCCCGACACGCGGGCGGCCTTCCAGGCCGACACCGAGGAGCTCGCACGCCGCTACGACGCCGAAGGCGCGGCCGCGGTCGGTGCGTTCTATGCCGAAGGGGCGGCGCGCATCCAGTTCAAGACCAAGGACCCGCGCGGCTGGGCGGAGTTCAAGGCCCAGCTCTGTCTGCACGATGCCAAGGGCGCGGCCAACACGCTCCGCGGTGTCCAGAAAATGCGGCCCTCGCTCTGGGATCTCGTCGAGCGCCTCGCGCGCATCACCGCGCCGACGCTCATCGTCAACGGCGACGAGGACGATCACTGCCTCGAGGCGGGGCTTCTCCTCAAGCGCACGATCCCGACCGCGGGCCTCTGGGTCATGCCGAAGACCGGCCACACGCTCAACCTCGAGGAGCCGGCCGCCTTCAACGCCGCGCTGGCCGAGTTCTTCGCCATGGTCGAGACCGGCCGCTGGGGCACGCGCGCCTTCGCGCCCGGCGGCTCGGCGATGCTTTCGGGCGCGCCGGGACCGGGCCGCTGACGCGCGCGGTCGCGCTCGCGCTCGTCCTGGTGCTGGCGTGCGTCGCCGCGATGCCGGCCGCCGTGGCGGCGGATGCGCCGATGCGGGCGGCGCTCCTCGATCTCTGGGATCGCCATGCGGCGGCGGCGCGGTCGGGCGACATCGAGGCCGCGGTCGCGCTCCGGAGCGCCTCGGTGCGCGCCGCGCTCGCCAATCGGCTCCGTGCCGAATCCTCGCGCGCGTTCCTCCTCGCCGAGACCCGGCGCGTTGTTCCCGACGCGCTCGCTGTCGAATCGCTCCGCGCCGATCGCGACGGCGCGACGGCGACGCTCCATGCGATCGCGTCGTGGACCGGCGGCGCGCTACGGCGCGAGATCGCGGTCGGCTTCGTGCGCGAGGACGCGGCCTGGCGGATCGGACGGATCGAGCTCGGCGCCGATCCCGCCCAGGTTCGCCGGTCGGCCGACCGGGCGCGCGAGCCCGATGACCGGTTCGATGCCGGCCGCACGGTCTCGATCGGCGGGCGCATCGCGGCGACGGCCGATGCGCCTGACCACACGCTTCTCATGATCCGTCTTCTCGACGAGGAGCATCTCGTCTATCTGCCGCCGCGGGCGGCGCTCGCCGGTCTCGATCCGGCGACGATCGAGCCCGGGGCGGTCGTCTCGGTCGCCGACGCGCCGCATCGGACCAACCCGGACAAGCTCCGCGCCGAGACGATCAGGGCCGCCGATGGCCACCGTTAACCGAACCTTGACCACGATTTCATAGGGTGCGCCCGGTTCATTGCGGTCGCGTGCCCCGTTGTCGAGCGTTCTCCTCCCCTCGCCGAGCCGTCGGATGCCTGCCGGGCCGCCCGGCCATTGGCTCGACGGTGCGCGCATCCGCGCCTACGCGATCATCGCGATCGCGGTCTATGTCGTGACCGCGGTCGCGTGGGTCGCGATGTCGCAAGACCTCGTCGATCCGCGCGGCAAGCCGCTCGGCTATGATTTCATCACCTTCTGGGCCGCGTCCTTTCTCGCGCTCGCGGGCGAGCCGGCGAACGCCTACGGGCTCGACCATATCCTCGCCGCCGAGCAGGCTGCGGTGCCGACGCTCTGGGCGATCTATCTCTGGCATTATCCGCCGACCTTCTTCCTGGTCGTCTTGCCGTTCGTGCTGTTGCCCTATCTCGCGGCCTACGCCGTCTTCCAGCTCGCGACCTTCGCCTGCCTTGCCGTCGTCATACGCCGCATCCTGCCGGGCGGGCTCGTGCTCCTCGCGCTGGTCGCTCTGCCCGGCACCTATGTCAACGCCTTCCATGGCCAGAACGGCTTTCTCACCGGCGCGTTTCTCGGCCTCGCGCTCGTCCTCCTCGATCGCCGCCCGGTCGTCGCCGGGATCGTGATCGGGCTCCTCGCGTTGAAGCCGCATTGGGGGATCCTGCTGCCGGTGCTGCTCGTCGCGACGCGCGCGTGGCCGGCCTTCATCGCGGCGGCGATCACCGCGACCGCATTTCTCGTCGTCTCGACCGCCGTTCTCGGCGTCGAGACGCTCGAGGCCTTCGTCGCCAATCTGCCCTTGGTGCGCCGGCTCTACGAGACCGGCGCGCTGCCCTGGGCCAAGATGCCGACCGTGTTCGCGGCCGTGAGCCTCGCCGGCGGCGGGCTCGTCGCGGCCTATGCGGCGCAGATCACGGCCGCGCTCGCCGCCTTCGCCGCGACGGTCTGGATCTGCCTGCGGCCGGTGCCGACCGCCCTCAAGGGCGCGTTCGTCGTGGTCGCGACGATCCTGATGCTTCCCTACATGTTCGACTACGACCTCACCGCGCTCGCGGTTCCGATCGCGCTCCTGGTCGCGGAGGGACTGCGGTCCGGCTTCCGGCCGGGCGAGCGCGAGATGCTGATCGCCGTCGCCTCGCTGCCGCTTCTCGCCACGCTGATCGCCGAGGCGACCGGCATCCAGATCGGCGCCCTCGTGCTCGCGGCCTTCGCCGTGACGATCCTCCGCCGCGCCGCGGCGACGCCGGCGGCCTGATCCCATGCGCGCGCCGTTCGACCACCCGCAATGGCTCGAGACCGGGCCGGTCAAGCTCCTGTTCGCGATCGTGGTCGCCTTCTACGTCGCAGCCGGGGCGGGCTGGATCGCGCGCTGCATCGAGCTGATCGCGATCGGACGCGAGCCGATCGGCCACGACTTCATCGCGTTCTGGAGCGCGTCCTATCTCGCGCTCGCCGGCACCGCGCCGCACGCCTATGGCATCGAGCACATCCTCGAGGCGCACCGCGCCGGGGCGCCGGGGCTCACCGGCTATTTCCTCTGGCACTATCCGCCGACCTTCTTCCTAGTCGTGCTGCCGTTCGCGCTTCTGCCTTACGTGCCGGCCTATGTCCTGTTCGTCGCCGCGACCTTCGCGGGCTTCTTCGCCGTGCTGCGTCGCCTCGTCCCGGCATGGCACGTGGTCCTCCTGCTCGGTCTCGGGCCGGCCGCCTTCATCAATCTGATGCACGGCCAGAACGGCTTCGTCACCGCGGCTCTCCTCGGCATCGTCGTCCTCGCCCTCGACCGCCGTCCTGTCGTCGCCGGCATCGCGATCGGGCTCCTCGCGTTCAAGCCGCATTGGGGGCTCCTGTTCCCGATCGCGCTCGCGATCGCCGGCCGCTGGGTCGCGTTCAAGACCGCCGCGGTGACGGCGACCGAATTCGTCGCCGTCTCGGTCGTGGTCCTCGGCACCGACGTGCTCGAGACATTCGTCGCCAACATGCCGCTCGTGCGTTCGCTGATCGAGGCGGGGACGCTGCCATGGGCCAAGATGCCGACCGTGTTCGCGACCGTCCGGCTCGCCGGCGGCTCGATCGTGGCGGCCTACGCGCTCCAGCTCGTCGCCGCCGCGCTCGCCGTCGCCCTCGTCGTCGAGGTCTGGCGACGCCCGATCCCCGTCGCGCTCCAGCTCGCGATCCTGATCGCGGCGACGGTCCTCGTGACGCCCTATCTCTTCGACTACGACCTCGTCGCGCTCCTCATCCCGATGGCGATCCTGTTGCGCGAGGGGCTGCGCCAAGGCTTTCTGCCGGGCGAGCGGATCGTCCTCGTCCTCGCCTGGATCGCGCCGCTCGTGATCTCCTCGCTCTCCAACCTCATCGCGGTCCAGTTCGGGCCGCTTCTCGTCGCCCTCCTGATCGTCCTCGCCCTCCGCCGCGCCGGCTATCTGCGGGGTGCCCGCGCCGCGCCGGTCTACTGACGGCACCTTGGCAGCGCGGCCCGGCGGCACCTATAGTCGCGCGCGTGCAATATCGAGGGGCGGGTTCCGGACGTGACCGATCCGTTCGAGGTGCTGGGTGTCTCCCGCGCGGCGACGCTCCGCGAGATCAAGGACAGCTATCGCCGGCTCGCCAAGGAGCTCCACCCCGACCTCAACCCCGGCGACGAAGCGGCGGCTGAGCGGTTCAAGGACGTCAACGCCGCCTATGATGTCCTGACCGATCCCGAGAAGCGCGGCCGCTACGAGCGCGACCGCCGCGCGCGCGGCCCGATGGGGAGCTTCTACGACGCGCAAGGCCGGCCCGACCGCGGGCCCGTCGCCTTCGACGAGCGTTTCGGCCCCGGCGACACCCCGGCCGATCTCGTCGGCGACATCGCCGGCAACCGGCGCGGTCGCGGCGGCACCTCGATGTGGGTCGACGGCGCCGACCTCGCCGAGATCGTCAAGCTCGCTTTCCTCGACGCCGCGCTGGGCACGAGCGTGCATCTCGTGCTCGCGACCCATGTCGAGCTCGACGTGCCGATCCCGCCCGGCGTCGTCGACGGCGATACGATCACGATCCGCGGTCTCGGCTTCCCCGGCTATGGCGGCGGCAAGCCGGGCGATCTCAACATCGTCGTCGAGGTCGTGCCGCACCCGGTTCTCCGACGCGACGGCATCGACGTGCGCATGACGCTCGCGCTCGCCGATCGCGCGCTCGCCGAGGGCGCCCGGGTGATGGTTCCGTCGATCGGCGGCGACCAGGCGATCGAGATCCCGGCCGGCGCGCGGCCGGGCGAGGAGATTCGGCTCGAGGGCATGGGCTTCCGCGACGCGGCCACCGGCCGCCGCGGCGATCAGATCGTGACGCTCGCCAGCGCCGACGCCTGAGCGCGCGGACGCCTGAGCGCGCCGAAGCGGCGGGCCGCGCTCGTCCGCGTCGGCCGACGACCCCGTCGACCCCGATGACGAGGGCCGCGGCCGTGCCTCCCGGTCTAGCCTCGCATGCGCCGGCAGGCGGCGATGAGTGCGGTGGTCGAGGCGTCGTGCGCGGCCGCCGTCGCGCGCCCGTCGAGCTCGGGCAGGATCGCATCGGCGAGCACCTTGCCGAGCTCGACGCCCCACTGGTCGAACGAGTTGATGTTCCAGACGATGCCCTGGACGAAGATCTTGTGCTCGTAGAGCGCGATCAGCGCGCCGAGCGTCTCCGGGTCGAGACGGTCGAACAGGATCGTGTTGGTCGGCCGGTTGCCGCGGAACACGCGATGCGGAGCGAGTGCGGCGAGGCGGGCGCCGGTGAGCCCCTTGGCGCGCATCTCGGCGCGGGCCTCGGCCGCGGTGCGTCCGCGCATCAGCGCCTCGGTCTGGGCGAGGAAATTCGCGAGCAACACGTCGTGGTGCGCCCCGACCGGATTGTACGAGCGCGCCGGCGCGATGAAGTCGGCCGGGATCAGGGTCGTCCCCTGGTGGATGAGCTGGTAGAAGGCATGCTGCCCGTTGGTGCCGGGCTCGCCCCAGATCACCGGCCCCGTCGCGTAATCGACCGGCCGACCGTCGCGGTCCACCGACTTGCCGTTCGATTCCATGTCGGCCTGCTGGAGATAGGCGGGCAGGCGGTGGAGATACTGGTCGTAGGGTAGGATCGCGTGCGCCGGCGCGTCCCAGAAATTGCGGTACCAGATGCCGAGAAGCGCGAGGATCGCCGGCATGTTGCGCTCGATGGGCGCGCGCCGGAAATGCGCGTCCATCGCGTGCGCACCGGCGAGGAGGGCCTCGAACCTCTCGATCCCGATCGCGAGCGCGAGCGGCAGCCCGATCGCCGACCACAGCGAGTAACGGCCGCCGACCCAGTCCCAGAACGCGAACATGTTGGCGGTGTCGATGCCGAACGCGGCGACGCCCGTCGCATTGGTCGAGAGCGCGACGAAGTGGCGCGCGATGTCGCCCGCGCCGCCGGTCCGCTCGAGAAACCAGGCGCGCGCGGTGCCGGCGTTGAGCATCGTCTCCTGGGTCGTGAACGACTTCGAGGCAATGATGAACAGCGACGTCTCGGGCGCGAGTGTCTTCAGTGTCTCGGCGATGTCGGTGCCGTCGACATTGGAGACGAAGTGCGTCCGCCGCGCGGGAGCGCGAAAGGGCGCGAGCGCGTCGCTCGCCATCTGCGGGCCGAGATGCGAGCCGCCGATCCCGATATTGATGACATCGCGGATGGCCTTGCCGGTATAGCCGGTCCACGTGCCGCGCTCGACGGCGGCGACGAAGCCGCGCATCCGGGCGAGCACCGCGTTGACCTCGGCCATTACGTCCTGCCCGTCGAGGAGGACCGGCGTGCCGGCGCGGTTGCGGAGCGCGGTGTGGAGGACGGCGCGGTCCTCGGTGATGTTGATCCGCTCGCCCGCGAACATCCGCGTCCGCCAGCCTTCGACCTGCGTCGCGCGTGCGAGGTCGCAGAGCCGCGCCATCGTCTCCTCGGTCACGATGTTCTTCGAGTAGTCGAGGCGGAGGCCCGCGGCCTCGAGCGAGAAGCGATCGAAGCGGCCGGGATCGTCGGCGAACAGCGATCGCATGTGGACGCGCCGCATCGCGCGCCGGTGATCCTTGAGCGCCTGCCAGGCGGGCGAGCGGGTGAGGGCGGACATCGCGATCTTCCTCGGTTCGGTCGTCAGGGACGGCGGTGCAGCACCGCGACGCCGCGCGCCTGGCCGACGATCACCGTATCGGCCATGGCGACGAAGAGCCCATGCTCGATGACCCCGGGAATGGCGTCGAGCGCGCGGGCGAGGGCACCGGTGTCGCCGATCGTGCCGAAGCCGCAGTCGAGGATGTAGTTGCCCTCGTCGGTGACGGCCGGAATGCCGCCCTCGCCGGTCCGGAGCGCCGGACGCGTGCCGAGCGCGGCGATGCGTTCGGCGACGACGCGCCAGCCGAAGCGGCTCACCTCGACCGGCAGCGGGAAGCGGCCGAGCCGATCGACCATCTTGCTCTCGTCGACCACGACGACCAGGCGCCGGCTCGCCACGGCGACGATCTTCTCGTGCAGGAGCGCGCCGCCGCCGCCCTTGATAAGGTCGAAGGTCGGGTCGACCTCGTCGGCGCCGTCGATCGCGAGGTCGAGGGCGGGACACTCATCGAGGTTCACGAGCGGGATGCGGGCGCGCTCGGCCGCCCGCCGCGTCGCGGTCGAGGTCGGCACGGCGCGGACGCGGAGCCCGGCCTCGATCCGCTCGCCGAGGAGGCGGATCATGTGCGCCGCCGTGGTGCCGGTGCCGAGCCCGATCGTCATGCCGTTCTCGATGAAGGCGAGGCTCCGCTCGGCGGCGCGTCGCTTCTCGCCGTCGCGGTCAGGCGCCACGTTCGGCCTCGACCAGTGCCGCGACGCGGCGCACATAGCCGTCCATGTCGAACTTTCTCTCGAGCCCGCCCGCGGTCATCGACCGCACGGTACCGAAAATCGGCCGCGACGGCCAGGGACGGTCGTGCAGCCCGAAGCACCACCCGACGCCGGCATAGGAATTCGGATCGCGGCCGTCGAGGAGATATCGGTTGTTGAGCCGGAGCGCGGTCGCGAAGGCGGTCTCGGGGTCGGCGCTCCATTCGAGGATCTTCTTGCCCCAGTACATCCGCATCGTGTTGTGGAGAAAGCCCGTGTGCACCATCTCGCGCATCGCGGCATTCCACAGGGGATCGGGCGTGTCGGCGGCCTCGAGCCGCTCGGCGGCAAGGCGGAGGCGCGCGTCACCGGCATGCGCGGCGAGGCTCGCGCGCGACCACGCCGGCATCGCCGCATAGGTGTCGTAGCCCGGCGTGAAGGCGACGAGGTTGAACGAGAGCTCGCGGCGAACGACGAGCTGCTCGATCACCGCCGCGCGCGCCGTCTCGGGCGTATCCGCCGCGCGCACGGCGCGGACGATCGCGGCCGGCGCGATGTGGCCGAAATGGAGATAGGGGCTGAGCCCGCTGCTGCCGTCGTCCGCCGGCTCGGCGCGGCGCTCGATATAATCCGCGAGGCCGGTCGCGACGAAGCGCTCGAGACGGTGCCGCGCCTCGGTCTCGCCGCCCCGGAAGCGTCGCACCGGCGGCACCGACGGGTCGACGGCGAGCTGCGCCAACGCGCGCGCGGGATCGGCGACGTCGATGTCGCTCGCGAGCGCGAGGCGGTCACCCGCGACGGTGGCGGCGGTCTCGTCGGGTGCGGCGAGATGGTCGTCGAGAAGCCGCATGATCTTCGGCCGCAGCGTTCGGGCGCCGATTTCCGACTTGCCCGACGCGCGGTGCACCGGGACGACCACGGCGGATTCGACGGCGATCATGGCGCAGTCGATCGCGTCCGCGATACGAGCGCGCCAGAGACGCTGCGGGCGGAGATGGCCGATCTCGGTGACGACGAGCGCCGCCCGGGTCGCGAGGTGCGGGATCACGACGTCGGGCGCGCCACGACGGACGATGAGGCGCACACCGCGCCCCGCCAGGCCGCCGGTCGCGTCGGCGAGACCCTGGAGCATGAACGCATAGTGGCGCGCGTTCGCCTCCGGATAGTCGTCCATCAGCGCGAACACCGCGATCACGGGAAGCCGCCGCGCGTTCGCCTCGGCGATCGCCAACGCGAGCGCGGGATTGGCCGAGGCGCGCTGCGCCTCCTGCATCCAGTAGAGGACATAGGCGCCCGGGCGCGCCGCTTTGCGGTTGAGGGGCTCGGAAAAGCAGTTGTCGATCACGGTGTGCGGCCCATGCGGCCGTCGGTGCCGGCGCGCGTTCCTACGCGAGCGACACCGGCTTTGCAAGTCCGACGCGCTCAGCGTGCGGCGATCTCGGGCGGGACCGGCTGGACGGTCGAGGCTTGCGGACCCTCGGAACTGTCCTCGCCGCCGAGGACGACGCGCACCGTCATGTCCACCGCGAGATCGGCGAAGCGCGCGCCGACCACGGCCGCGGCGTGGAAGTGGACCTCCTGGCCGTCGCTCGTCGCGATGAAACCATAAGCGCGGTCGGGGAACAGCCTGACGATCCGCCCGGTGAGCGGCGCTTCGTGGGTCTTCACCTCGCCGCGCTTGCGGCGGGCGTGGTCCTCGAGCCGACGGTCGAGCGCATCGAAGGCGTCGCGGATCGCGACATAGACGTCCTCGTGCGCGTGGTCCTTGCCCGGGTCGCGGTTGACGGCCACGACCGCGCCCGCGACGTGGGCCTCGATCCGCACGCTGTAGGTCTTGCCCTTGTGGTGCCGGCGGTGCGGCGCTTCGACCACGACGCGGCAGCGGCCGATCCGCGGGTGGAACCGGTCGAGCTGCTCGACCCGGGCACGGATTCGTGCCTCGATCGCGGGTGAAGGGTCGAGACCGTGGAAGGTGATGTCGGCCGTGAGCGGCATGACGGGTCGGGTCTCCTGTGCACCAGAGCACCATGCGCAGGATACCGGTGACCGGCCACGTGCCCCTTGATCTCGATCAGTCCTGTCGTTTCCGCGCTTGTGGCCGGGCGGGTGCCGGCCGAAGATGGACCGTTTGACCGGGGGCGGCCGGCGACCGGCCCTTGCCACCCCGCCGCAGCAGGAGAACGAGCGATGACCACCTTCCGCCGCCGCGCCTTCGCTGCCGCCGCCGTCCTCGGCCTCGCCGCCGCGCCGGCCGCCGCGCAGAACCCGGCCTGGCCGAAATCGATGACGCTCGGCACCGCGTCGGTCGGCGGCACCTATTTCATCTATGGCCAGGTCTGGGCGACGCTCGTCAGCGAGGCGACCAAGGTCAATGTCTCGACCCAGCAGACCCAGGGGCCGAACCAGAACATCATCCTCGTCGACGACAAGCAGGCCGAGCTCGGCATGACGACCATGGGCGTCGCGCTGCAGGCGTGGAACGGCAGCGGCGAATGGACCAAGGGCAAGCAGTACCGCAATGTCCGCGCGCTGTTTCCGATGTACGACACGCCGTTCCATTTCATCACGCTGCAACGCTCGGGCATCACCTCGGTCAAGCAGCTCGCCGGCAAGTCGGTCGGCGTCGGGCCGCGCGCCGGCACGCCCGGCACATATTTCCCGCCGATGTTCGAGGCGCTCGGCATCAAGACTAATATCCGCTATGGCGGCGGCAGCGACATGACGAGCCAGGTCGGCGACGGCCTTCTCGATGTGTTCGCCTTCGCCGCCGGCCTTCCCATCGCGGCCTTCAGCGAGCTCGAGACCCAGAAAGGCGTCGCGTTCTTCAGCTTCACCGCGGACGAGATCCGGACGCTCCGCGAGAAGTTCCCCGAGCTGTCGCCGTCGGTGGTGCCGAAGAGCACCTATCGCACCATGAAGGAAGACCAGCCGACCGTCGGGCTGTTCAACTTCGCGATCATCCACAAGGACATGCCCGAGGATCTCGCCTACGCCATCGTCAAGGCGGTGCACGAGAACCATCCGCGCATGGTCCAGGGACACGCCGCCGCCAGGGAGACCGTGCCCGAGAACGTCGCGAAGAACGGCTTCCTGCCGTTCCATCCTGGCGCCGCGCGGTACTACCGCGAGAAGG
This sequence comes from Alphaproteobacteria bacterium, assembly GCA_016869145.1. GTDB lineage: Bacteria > Pseudomonadota > Alphaproteobacteria > MPNO01 > VGEU01 > VGEU01. The sequence goes on from VGEU01000048.1 coordinate 18,021, forward strand.
GACACGCGATCCCGGACAATCTGGTCGTCCGCTGATCGCCGCCGCGTGCGACGACGCCCGACGCGCGGCCTCTCGGGTCGTCGGCGGTGAGCCCGGCGCGCGATGACTGAGCAAGACGGGCGCGCCACGGCCGACGCGGGCGCCGCGCGCTACGAGTTCGGCGCCGCGTCGCGGCCGCTCGGCGGCTGGGAGAAGACCGTGTTCTATTGGCTCGCCGGGGCCTACACGGTCTTCCACCTCGTCGTCCTCAACATCCATCCGCTCGAGCCGCTTCTGTTCCGCTCGCTCCACGTCGCATGGGGATCGGTCATCGGCTTCGCCGTGTTCGTCATCGCCGCGCGCGGCACGGCCGACCGCGTGCCCTGGTATGACTGGCTGATGATCGCGGGCTCGCTCGCGGCGGCCGCCTATATCGCGGTCGAGCTCGACGGCCTCCAGTTCCGCGCCGGGGCGCTGTTCACGACCGCCGATGCCGTCGTCGGCGCGCTCGGCATTTTCCTCGTCCTCGAGATCACGCGGCGCACCGCGGGCCTCGCGCTCCCGATCCTCGCCGTCCTGTTCATCCTCTACGCCTTCGCCGGCCCCCATCTTCCCGGCGTCTGGCATCACCGCGGCTACAGCCCGGGCTTCGTGTTCAGCTATCTCTACAGCGACCAGGGCATCTTCGGCATCACCACCGCGGTCTCCTCGACCTATATCGTGCTGTTCGTCGCCTTCGCCGCCTTCCTGCACGCATCCAAGGCGGGGGCGTATTTCAACGATCTCGCCGTCGCGCTGGTCGGCTGGGCACGCGGCGGCCCGGCCAAGGTCGCGGTCGTCTCGGGAGTCCTGTTCGGCACCATCAGCGGCAGCGCGGTCGCCAACGTCGTCGCCTCGGGCATGATCACGATCCCGATGATGCGCCGCGTCGGCTATGACGGGCCGACCGCGGCCGCGATCGAGGCGACATCCTCGACCGGCGGCCAGATCACGCCGCCGATCATGGGCGCCGGCGCCTTCATCATGGCCGAGGTGCTCGGCATTCCCTACACCGACATCGCGATCGCGGCGATCATGCCGACGATCCTGTTCTATCTCGCGAACTATCTGCACTGCGATCTGCACGCCCTGAAGCACGGCCTCCGCGGCCTGCCGCGTTCCGAGCTGCCGCCGACGGCGCGGCTCGTGCGGACCAGCCATCTCTTCGCGCCGCTCGTCGTCCTGATCGGCGCGCTGATCTATGGCTATTCGCTGTTCCGCGCCGGGACGCTCGGCGTCCTCGCCGCGATCGTCGCGAGCTGGCTGTCGGCGCGGGGCGACCGCATGGGTCCGCGCGCGATCGCCGATGCGCTCGCGGCGGCGGCGCGCGATTCGGTCCAGCTCGTCGCGGTCTGCGCCTGCGCCGGCATCATCGTCGGCGTCATCGCGCTGACCGGGCTCGCGGGACGCTTCTCGGCGGTCGTGTTCGCGATCGCGGGCGACAGCCGGCTTCTCGCCCTCGTCTTCGCGATGGTGATCGCGCTCATCCTCGGCATGGGCATGCCGACGACGGCGGCCTATGCGGTCGCGGCCTCGGTGATCGCGCCCGGCCTCGTCCGCGTCGGGATCGAGCCGCTCACCGCGCATCTCTTCATCTTCTACTACGCGGTCGTCTCCGCGATCACGCCGCCGGTCGCGCTCGCCTCTTTCGCGGCCGCCGGCATGGCGGGCGTCGATCCGTGGCGCACGTCCTGGATCGCGCTCAAGCTCGGGCTCGCGACGCTGATCGTTCCGTTCATGTTCGTCTATGGCCCGGAGCTCCTGTGGCGGGGCGAGATCCTCGCGATCGTCCATGTCTGCGTGACGGCGGCGATCGGGGTCTTCCTCCTCGCCTCCGCGACCGAGGGATGGTTCGCCGGACGCCCGCTCGCGGTGGCGCTCCGCGTGCCGTTGTTCGCCGCCGCCATCCTTCTCGTCATCCCGGAGGCGATCACTGACCTGGTCGGTGCCGGCATCGCGGCCGCGGTCTGGTTGATCCAGCGTCGCCGGCCTGCATCCGCCACACCCTCTGCGACGTAGTCTGGTCGGAGGCGTGGCCGCAAGGCCTTGGCCCGCCTCGCACACGGGCCACAGGATCGAAGGATTTCATGGCCTTGCAGCCCATAGCGGCAACCGACCAGGGCGCGCGACTGGCGCATTGGGCGCGACTGGCGCATTGGGATGGTTTGCGCTATGGGTGGGGCATGGTCGTTCCGCTCTCCCCGGCCGCCTCCGAATCCGCGCCCGACCGGCTCGCCGGCCTGGTCCGCGCCTGCGTCGGCGGCGACCGAGCGGCGCTCGCCGCACTCTACCAGGCGACGTCGGCGGCCCTGTAGGCCGTCGCGCATCGCGTCGTCGGGCGCCGCGACCTCGCCGAGGAGATCCTGCAGGACAGCTATATCCAGATGTGGCGGGGGGCCGACAGCTTCGATCCGGCGCGCGGCAACGCGCTCGGCTGGATGACCGGGATCGTCCACAACGGCGCCGTCGACCGTCTCCGCAAGCTCCGGCGCGAGGTTCTGGTCGAGGATGCCTCCGAGGTCGTGCCGGTCGCGGAGGCGACCGCCGCCGCCGTCGCCCGCCTCGGCCACGACGACGACGCGCGCACGATCGCGGCCTGCCTCGGGTCGCTCGAGCCGTCACAACGCGAGATGATCGTGCTCGCCTTCATGCACGGCTATACGCACAGCGAGCTCGCCCAGCGTCTCGTCATGCCGCTCGGCACCGTGAAGAGCTCGATCCGCCGCAGTCTCCTGCGCCTCAAGGAATGCATGGACCGATGAGCGACAGCGACCTCCTCGACGCGCTGGCCGGCGAATATGTGCTCGGGACCCTCGAGGGTGACGAGCGGCGAAGCTTCGAGACGCGCCTCACGACCGACCGGGCAGCGCGGCGCGCCGTCGATGTGTGGGAGCGGCGGCTCACGGCCCTGGTCGGGCCGGTCGAACCGGTCGAGCCGGCCGATCCGGCCGCCGCGCCGGCGGGGCTTCTCGACCGCATCCTCGCGTCGATCGACGCGGCGCCGGCGCCGCTCCTGACCGTCCGCGCCGGCGAGGGGGGCTGGCAGGCGTTCTGCCCCGGCGTCAGCCTCAAGATGCTGAGCCTCGATGCGGCCGCCGGCATGCGCTCGTTCCTGCTCCGCCTCGATCCCGGCGCCGAGGTGCCGGCGCATGCGCACGATGCGGACGAGGAATGCCTCGTCCTGTCGGGCGACTTCGAGATCGACGGCCTGTTCCTCGCCCCGGGCGATTATCACCGCGCCAGCAAGGGCGTGCAGCACGGCGCCGCGCGCTCGCGCCAGGGTGCCGTCGTCTTCGTTCGCGCCCACGCGGCGTGAGGCCGACAGACCCACGGGTGACGGACACGCCGACTTGATCTAACGTCGGCCTCGTCCAACGCGGAGGTCGGGCATGAAACGGACTCATCTCAAGGCACCGCGGCCGCAATCGCGCGCCTATTCGCCGGTCGTCATCACCGAGGGCGGCAAGACCCTCTGGGTCGCCGGCCATACCGGCTTCGCCGACGACACAGGCGCCTCGCTCGCCGGCGATTTCGACGCCCAGGTGCGCCAGACCTTCGCCAATCTGGAAAAGACCCTCGCGCACGCCGGCGCGACGCTCAAGGATCTCGTCACGATGACGGTCTTCATCAACGACCCGCGGCATGGCGACCGCTTCACCGAGCTCCGCGGCCAGATCCTCGGCGACGACTTCCCGGCGAGCGCGCTGATCACCGTGTTCGGCTTCGCCCGTCCCGACATGATGGTCGAGATCCAGGCCATCGCCGTCGTCGCCGACTGACCGACCAGGCACAGGAAACCGACATGGCCGACAGTACCGCCATCTTCCTCGGCAAGGGCGACCCGAACCCCTATCTCGATCTCAAATACGCGAACCGTCACGGCCTCGTCGCGGGCGCGACCGGCACCGGCAAGACGGTGACGCTCCAGACGCTCGCGGAAGGCTTCTCCGCCCACGGCGTCCCGGTCTTCTGCGCCGACGTGAAGGGCGATCTCTCGGGCCTCAGCCAGGCCGGCACCCAGGCGCCCCGCCTCGTCCAACGCGCGAAGGAGATCGGGCTCCCGAAATACGTCAACCGCGCCTTCCCGGTCGTGTTCTGGGACCTCTTCGGCGTCGACGGCCACCCGATACGGACGACGTTGAGCGAGATGGGGCCGGTGCTGCTCGCCCGCCTCCTCGAGCTGCCCGAGGCGCAGGAAGGCGTCCTCAACATCGCGTTCAAGATCGCCGACGACAACGGCATGCTGCTGCTCGACCTCAAGGATCTGCGGGCGCTCCTTAACTTCCTCGGCGAGAACAGCGAGCAGGTCTCGATCGACTACGGCAACGTCACCAAGCCCTCGATCGGCGCGATCCAGCGCCGGCTTCTCGTCCTCGAGCAGCAGGGCGCGGAGAAGTTCTTCGGCGAGCCCGCGCTCGAGCTCGAGGATCTGATGATGGTGAGCCCGGAAGGGTTTGGCGCCATCAATGTCCTCGCGGCGCACAAGCTGATCCAGAGCCCCAAGCTCTACTCGACGTTCCTGCTGTGGCTCCTCGCCGAGCTGTTCGAGGATCTCCCAGAGGTCGGTGATCTCGACAAGCCGCGGCTCGTCTTCTTCTTCGACGAGGCGCATCTCCTGTTCGACGAGACGCCGAAGGCGCTGGTCGACCAGGTCGAGCAGGTCGTCCGCCTGATCCGCTCCAAGGGCGTCGGCGTCTACTTCGTCACCCAGAGCCCGCTCGATGTGCCCGAGAAGGTGCTCGGCCAGCTCGGCAACCGTGTCCAGCACGCGCTCCGCGCCTTCACGCCGCGCGACCAGAAGTCGGTGCGCACCGCGGCCGAGACGTTCCGCGCCAATCCGAAGCTCGATGTCGCCAAGGCGATCACCGAGCTCGCCGTCGGCGAGGCGCTGGTCTCCACGCTGGAGGCCGGCGGGACGCCCGGCATCGTCCGCCGCACGCTGATCGCGCCACCCGCCTCGCGGCTCGGCATCGTGACGCCCGAGGAACGCCGGGCGGTGGTCGCATCGAGCCCGATCAGGACGCGCTACGACACCCCGGTCGACCGCGAGAGCGCCTATGAGCAGCTCGCCGGCCGCCATGGCGCGGAGGAGGCGCCGCGGGGCGGGCCGATCGACGATGCGCCGGCGCCGTCGGGCAATCCCTGGGGTGACCGCGCGCCGGCGCGCGATCCTTATGCCGGCCAGCCGCAAGCGGGCGGCTATGACCGGCCGATGGGACGCGCA
>VGEU01000049.1 GCA_016869145.1 Alphaproteobacteria bacterium
TCGTCTCGCCTTCCTGCGCGCCGTCGCCGACGACGACGCGGCGCGCGCGCTCGCCGCCGCGCTCGCCATCGCGCCGAGCGGGATCGCGGTCGATGGCTTGGCGCGCGGACGAAATCTCACCGACACCGAGACAGAGGCGCTCCTCGCCGCCCTGCCGCTCCGGCTCGTCGGCGATGCCCCGGCGCGCCACGCGTTCTCACCATTGCACTGGGGCGCGATGCGCGAGACGCTGGTGGCGGCGGTCGCGGCGCACCATCGCCGTCATCCCGAGCTTCTGGGCATCGCGACCGATCGGGTCCTCGCCGGGACCGGTGTTCGGATATCGTCGACGCTCGTCGCGGCGATCGCCGACGCGCTCGTCGCCGAGGCAAGCCTCGTCAAGGAGGGCCATACGCTCCGGCTGCCGACGCACCGGGCGAGGATCGAGCCCGCCGATGCGGCGCGCTGGAAGGCGGTCGCGCCGCTCCTCGATGCCGGCGGCGCCGCGCCGCCGAGCGTCGCCGAGATCGCCGACCGACTGCGCGAACGACCGGACCGCATCGCGCAGTTTTTGGTGCGCATCGGGCGGCACGGGCTCGCGATCCGGGTCGCCGACAATCGGTTCTTTCGCCCCGCGGCGCTGCAGCGGCTCGCAGACCTCCTGTCCGATCTCGCCGCGGAAGCACCCGACGGGCACATCACCGTCGCCCGCTTCCGCGACCGGAGTGGGGTCGGCCGCAATCTCGCGATCGACGTGCTCGAGTATTTCGACCAGGTGAAGCTGACCCGGCGGACCGGGGAGTTCCGCGTGCTCGCGCGCTCGCCGAAAGATGTGTTCAAGCGGGATGAGCCGCCTGTATAGTTCCTCCGTCCGGAGGGGAATCGCACCCCGGTGGGGCGCCCGGACTTCAAATCCGGTGGGGGGCGTGAGACGTCCCCGGTGGGTTCGACTCCCACTCTTTTCCGCCAAGCTTCGGAGCGCGCATGAGTGCCATCGGCTACGAGAATGCCCCGGTCCCGGTTCGCGCCGATATCGCCGCCGCCCATGCCTATGCATGGGACCGGCTCGCCCGCGCCGGCTACTGGCTCACCGCCGAGGAACGGCTCGCGGTCGCCGCCGAGGCGCGCAACGCACCGAACTGCCGGCTGTGCCGGGCCCGGAAGGAGGCGCTTTCGCCGAATGCCGTCCAGGGCACGCACGACTCCCTCGGCCTCCTCTCGGCGCTCGAGGTCGAGGTCGTGCACCGCATCGTGACCGACCCGGCGCGTCTCTCCGAATCCTGGTATCGCGGCATCATCGACCAAGGGCTCGCCGAGGAGCGCTATGTCGAGATCGTCGCGGTGATCGCCCAGGTGACCGCGATCGACACCTTCCGCCGCGGCATCGGCATGGCGCCGGCCGTCCTGCCAAAGCCGGCCGGCGGCACGCCGCGGCGCACGCGCCCGACCGGCGTGCGCAAGACCGACGCCTGGGTGCCGACGATCGCCAAGGCCGACCACGGACCCGACGAGGCCGACCTCTTCCGCGGCAACAAGGTCTCCAACATCCGCCGTGCGTTGACGCTCATCCCCGACGAGCAGCGCACGTTCTTCAAGATCGGCGAGGCGCAATATCTGCCGGGACCGGCGATGTGGGACTTCACGCGCGAGTATCGCGCGATCACCCATGCGCAGATCGAGCTGATCGCCGCGCGGGTCTCGGCGATCAACCAGTGCTTCTATTGAACGACCAGCCATGTGCAACTGCTCCGTGCGAGCAGCGACAAGACCGACGGCACCATCGACTACGCGGCGATCACCGGCAACGGCGGCGAAATGGGTGTCCCCCACGGCGGGCTGTTGATGGATTTCGCCGACGCGGTTCTTTCGACCGACGATCGCCGCCTCGCCGCGGTGAGTGAGCGGATCCGCCGCGAGCTAGGCGATGCGGTTCTGGTCGACAGCGCCTGTGTCGCGGGTTTCTTCAATGCGATCGACCGCGTCGCCGATTCGACCGGCACCCCGGTCGAGGACGAGAAGGCCGCCGACACCGCGGACCTCCGCCGTGTCATGGGGATCAACACCTTCACCGGCGCGCCGCGCGCCTGAACTCGAGGGGACCGCAGGGATGAAGCTCAATACCGGCGATGCGTTTCCCTCGATCGAGCTTCTGCTCCCCGGCGGCCGGTCGATCCGCGTTCCCGACGGGCTCGGCGCGGGCTACCGTGTGATCCTGTTCTATCGCGGCCACTGATGACCGTTCTGCCGCCGTCAGTTGGACGGCTTCAACAAGGTCAAGGCAGAGCTCGACGCGTTTGGCGCCCGCGTGATCGCTGCGAGCGTCGATGCGGAGGACAAGGCGGCCGAGGTCGGCGCCGGTCTCGGCTTTCCGGTGGCGTACGGTGTCACGTCCGCGGTCGCAGAGAGGATCGGCGGGTGGTGGGAGCCGAAACGGGGCATCGTCCAACCGTCCGAGTTAATCGTGCAACCGGACGGCAAGGTGCTGTCCTCGACCTATAGCTCGGGCCCGATCGGGCGTGTCGATGCCGCCGACGTGGTCACGCTGATCAAGTTCATCGAGGCGCGCAAGGCGAAGGGCTGAGAGGCGCCGGGTGGAGGCGGAGATTGCCGCCTGGCGCCTCACCTCACCGTCCGTCCCCCACCAGCGTGAACGGCGCCCAGAAGATCGGGTGCGCGTAGGAGAACCCGCTTCTGCCCGCGCCGCCCTCGATCAGCGACACCATCGCCCGGCGGAGCGCCTCGGCGCGGGTCGCCGCCGGATCGGCCGCCTGGCGCCGGAATATCTCGGTCGTCAGCGCCTGCGTCGCGCCCGTCTCGACCGGCCAGTGCGAGACCAGCACCCCGCGCGCCCCAGCATAGAGAAAGGCGCGGCCGAGCCCGGACACCGCTTCCGCCGCCGACCCGTCGGCGGACGCCGTATTGCAGGCCGACCGGATCACCCAGTCCGCATCGAGCCTCAGCGCGAACACATCGGCGAGCGTCAGAAGCCCGGTCCCCTCCTCGCCGGTCACCGCCGGCGCGCTCAAGGCGAGCGCCGGCTGGTCGAGACTGTCGATGTCGCCGGGGACGAGACCATGGGTCGCGAAGAGGAGAACGCGTCGGCTCGCGACATCGGCCCGCCGGAGCGCACCGAGGCTCGCCCGCGGTCCGGTGAGGACGGCGTCTTCCTCGGCCGCGCCGAGGAGGCGCGCGACGGTGCGCACCTCGGCGTCGGTCTCCGGCAGCGCGGGAAGCTGCGCGAGCGAGGCGCTGTCGAGATCGCGACCGGCAAGCGTCGGACGGAACGGGCCCGCCCGCATGCGCTCCGTGCCGCGCATCGTGCCAGCACCCCGACCCGCGCCGGCCTGGTCCTTGTTGAACCAGGGATCGCCGATCCCGAGCAAGGGCTTGGTGGCGCGTGTGCGCGCATCGGTCGCGCGCTGGGTCACGAAGGCCGAGGCCGACGGCACGTGCGTGATCGCGACGCGGCGCGCGAGGAAGGGAACGGCGGAATATTCGGCGAAACGCGGCGCGGCGCGCGCCGGTTGCGCGATCGGCTGCGTGACCAGGAGCGACCACGGCAACGAGGCGAGCGCGCCTTCGGTCACGACGACGAGGCGGCGTGCGTCCGACCACGCGGCCTCGACGGGGGCGAGCAGGATCCCGTAGAGCTCGGCCGCGAGCGCGACATCGAAGTCGGGAACCGCCTCGATCGAGGCCGCGCGCGGATCGAGCGAACGGCGCAGCCGCTCGATCTTCTCCGCCATCGCCGGAGACCCGACCTCGACGTTCGCGATCACCGCCGGGCGGTCGCGGCGGACGACCCAGACCAGCGTGCGCGCGCCGAGGCTGTGGGCAACGACCATCGCCTCGTCGGCCGCCAACGCGGCCTGCACCTCCTCGACCGTCGCGATCGTCGGGTTGACGATCCGGGCCGCATGCGGGAAGCGGGTCCGGATCTGGTTTCGCGCCTCGGCCCGGTCGCGCTCGATGGCGGCGAAGAGGCGGCGCGCGTCCTCGACCGCGCCCGGCGCGCGCTCGCCCGTCGGCAGCGACAGGAGCTCGCTCAACATCACCTCGAGCGCCGCCTTCTGCTTGGCGCCGTCCTGCTCGCGGCGGAGGAGCTCGGCGAATTCCGGGTCGAGCGCGCGCGCGGCGCTCGCGACGATCGCGCGATGGACGGTGGCCGCACGGAGCGCATCGACGGCGCGGAAGGTCTCCGCCGCGACATCGATGCCGCGGCCGGTGACAAACGCCGAATCCTTGTTGCGGCCGAGGAACCCGACATAGTTGTTGATCACATAGCGGAGCTGCGCATTGCGCTGGCCGCGCACCTCCTCGTCATTGGCCCGAACGCCATCGATGAGGCGCGGCACGGAGGCCAAGAAGTCGTCGAGCGCGCGCGCCGGCTGGCCGGTGCCGGCGAGGATCACCGCGCGCGAGCCACGCTCGAGGGCGAGCCGGAGGCTCCGCTCGCCGTACTCGTTCCGGACGCGCTCGATGGTCCGGTCGGAAACTGGGATCGCCTCGCGGCCGCGGCCGGACTGGAACAGGCTCGCGGCATAGGTCATCGACGAGGTTCCGGCGATCCAGTCGAAGCGGGCCGGATCGGCGGCGAGCGCGGCGCGCAGCTCCTCGAGCAGCGCGAGCGAATCGCGATAGCGGCCGCGGAAGATGAGCGCCGTCGCGAGCCCGACCACGGTCTCGGCGCGGTCGTTCGAATTCGCCGGATGACGAATGTCGGCATAGATCGCGAGCGCGGCGCGCCACAGCTTCTCGGCGTCCTCGAAGCGCCCCTGCGAGAGAACGACGGTCGCGAGCTGGTGGATCAGCCGCGCCGCCTCGTCGTTCATCTTGCCCGCGTCGCGGAGCACGCGGAGGAGCGCCGCGCGGGTCGCGATCTCGGACTCGACCAGCCGGCCGTCGCGGTAGGCGATGCGGCCGGTGCCGGCGAAGGCCTGGGTCAGCCGGAAGTTGAGGTTCCACCGGACGCGCTCATCGCCCGCCGCCGCGATCGCGCCGCGGAGCCGCGCGGCGATGCGCTTGTAGGCGGCATCGGCGCGGCGATAGTCGCCGCGGCCCTCGGCGATCTCGGCCTCTGCGATCGCGAGCCGCGAGGCCATCTCCGCGACCGGGCCCGGTTCGGCCCTCCCGCTCGCCTCGATCCGGGCGAGGATGGCGCGGCCCTCGGCGAGTGCGGCCTCGGCCGCCGGCGTCTCGCCGAGCGCGCCATGCGCGGCGGCGAGATAGGCGTGGGCATAGAGGTGGATGCCGGGCCGGCCCTGCGGTGCGACCGCGATCGCCTCGCGCGCCGCCGCGATCGCGGCGCGATGGTTGCGGCCCAAATGCTCGTAGAAGGCGAGGAGGTTGAACCCGACCGCGAGGTCGCCGGGCGGAATCTGGCCGCGTCCTTGCGCCACCGCCGCGCGCGCATCGGTGATCGCCTGTGCCATCCGGCCGATCGCGAACGCGGCCTGGGCGCGGCCGATCAGGAACTTGGCGCGCTCGGCGCCGGCGAGGCCCGCCGGCTCGGGCGCCTCGACGGACGCCAATCGGCGCGCCATGCGCTCGGGGTCAGGGCGCTCCTGGTCGAGGATCGCGGTGATGTCGCGGATGGTCCGCGGCGGCGCGACGAGCGGCAGCTCGTCGGTCTGCGCGGCGGCAGGCGCGACGAGGAGGACGCGAGGAGCGCGACGACGACGCGACGGAAGACCGCCATGACACCTCTTCCGGGTGATCGGCGCGCCCATTCTACACCGGCGCGCGGCGCGAAACGGTTGCCCTCGACGGTTCGGCGCGATCAAATGCCGGCGATCAGCGCGAGGAGAGAGCGATGGCCGCCGCTGCCGTAGAGGACTCCTTCAACGAGGAGGTCTTCAACTACTGGATCCCGCGCCTCGGCGCCGACGGGGTCGATGCCAACGACGTGGTCGAGGTGCGGAAGAAGGCGACCGGATGGGGCGACTGGGCAGATGCCTGGGCGGCCGCCGGCGACACGCACCGGAAGACCGCCGCCGAGCGCATCGCGGGCGGCCACCGCATCAGCGCGGGCGAGCTCCTGGTGCGGGCGAGCCTCTGCTACCACGTCGGCCAGGTCGTCGCCTTCCACGCACCGGCGCAGAAGGCCGAGCTCCAGGCGCGCAAGGTCGCCGCGTTCCGCGCGGCCGCCCCTCTCCTGTTGCCGCCCGCCGAGCGGGTCGATGTGCCCTATCGCGGCCACACGCTGCCCGGCTATCTCCGCCTGCCGGCGGGTGCCGGCGGCCGCGTCGCGTGCGCGCTTCTCGTCCCCGGTCTCGATTCGACCAAGGAGGACTTCATCACCGTCGCCGAGATGTGCCTCCGCCGCGGCCTCGCCGCCTTCGTCTTCGACGGACCTGGCCAGGGCGAGTTCCACGCCGCGATGAAGCTCGCCGAGGGCTATGAGAGCGCGATCGCGGCCGTGTTCGACATGCTCGCCGCGCGGCCCGAGATCGACCCCAAGCGCATCGGCCTACTCGGGCGGAGCCTCGGCGGCTTCTACATCATTCGTGCCGCCGCCGCCAATCCGCGCGTCGCGGCCGCGGTCGTATTCGGCGGCGCCTTCGACCTCTCCGACTGGCCGACCATGCCGGAGACGATCCGCGGCGGCTTCCGCTTCGCGACCGGATCGGCGAGCGAGGCGGAGGCGCGGCAGAAGATGGGCGAGGCGAGCCTCGCCGACTGCATCGGCAGGGTGCGCTGCCCGGTGCTGATCGTGCACGGCAGGCGCGATGCGATCTTCAAGGCGCCGCAGGCGAGCCGCATCGCGGACGCGCTCGGGAGCCGCGCGACGCTCGTCGTCGACGAGGACGGCGTCCACTGCTGCCACAACCACGCCTTCCAGTACCGGAGCCTGATGGCCGACTGGCTGGCGAAGACGCTGTAGGCTGCGGCGCCGTCAGCGGCGGGCCGGCGCTGCCGCGCCGAGCGCGGCGCGGATCGCCTCGGGCATCGGGCCGAGCGCGCTCGCGCCGAAGGCGAAGGCAATCGCTCAAGCCGTCGGCTCAGCCCGCCCATCGTTCGCACGTGGCTCAGGCGGTCCGAGGCCGAAGGGCTCGGCGGATGGCGAGACCGGAAGTGTACGGCCCGCAGGAAGGGGCACAGGCCGCCGCCCTGCGCTGTCACCTTGCGCCGTCGCCGGGGGCGCCGCCGCCTTGCGCGGTCGGCCGGGCGCACCCACGCCCGCTCAGCCGCCGGCGATCTTTTGGATGAGGATGACCTCGCTGTCGGGGCCGATCGGCTGGAACAGCACGTCCTGGTAGATCTCGCCGTCGATCGCGACCGCGACCTCGTGCTCGAGATGAGGCTCGAGCGCGGGGAAGCGGGCGGCGAGCGCCTGGAACAGGCGGTAGACGTCGTCGACCTCGAGCGTGAGCTCGGTCGTGCCGCCAGCGAACGGATTGAGGTTGCTGGCGAGCACGATCCGGGCCACCGGCGATCTCCCGCCGCGTCTAGTGTTTCGCCGCCGTCTCGAGCGCCTTCAGGATCTTCGGCGGCGACATCGGCTGCTCCTGCATCCGGATGCCGACCGCGTCATAGATCGCGTTGGCGATCGCGGCCATCGGCGGGATGATCGGCACCTCGCCGATGCCCCGCACGCCATAGGGGTGGTTCGGGTTCGGCACCTCGACGATCACGGTGTCGATCATCGGCACGTCGGAGGCGACCGGCACGCGGTAGTCGAGGAAGCCCGGATTCTCGAGCCGGCCATCCTTGTTGTAGATGTACTCCTCGTTGAGCGCCCAGCCGATCCCCTGCACTGCGCCGCCCTGGAACTGGCCCTCGACATAGGCGGGGTGGATCGCCTTGCCGGTGTCCTGGATCACCGTGTAGCGGAGGATCTTCACCGCGCCGGTCTGGCGGTCGACCTCGACGTCGACGATGTGGGTGCCGAAGCCGGGGCCGGCACCTTGCGCGTTGATCTCGGCGTGGCCGGCGATGGTGCCGCCGGTGCGGCCGGCGGTCTTCGCGATCTGGGCGATCGACATCGGCTCGAAATCGCCGACATTCGACGACGCGGGCTTGGCGAAGCCGTTCTCCCAGATCACGCCGTCGACCGGCACCTTCCACGCCGCGGCCGCGCGCTCGCGGAGCTTGTCGATCGCCTGGCGGGCGCAGATCACCGCCGCCATGCCGGTCGCGAACGTGCCGCGGCTGCCCGCGGTCACGAAGTTGAAGCCGAGCGCGCTCGTGTCGCCGACGACGGGGCGGACCTTGTCATAGGGAATGCCGAGCTCCTCGGCGACCATCTGGGCGAAGGCGGCGCGCGAGCCGCCGGCGACGTCGATGGTGCCGATCATCAGCGTGACGGTGCCGTCCTCGTTGACGTTGAGCGTCGTCGAGGTCTCGTTGCCGATGTTGAACCAGAACCCGGTCGCGATGCCGCGCCCCTGGTTCGGCCCGAGCGGCGCGGTGAGATGCGGGTGCTCCTTCGCCTTCTTCAGCGTGTCGATGTAGCCGATCGCGCCGAGCTTGGGGCCGTAATAGGTCTGCGTCCCCTCCTTCGCCGCATTCTTGAGCCGCATGTCGATCGGGTCGAGGCCGAGCTTCTCGGCCATCTCGTCGATGATGGTTTCGACCGCGAAGACCGCGATCGGCGCGCCGGGCGCGCGATAGGCGGCGACCTTGGGCCGGTTGACCGTGATGTCGTGGCCGACCACGCGAACGTTCTCGAGATCGTAGCGGGTGAAGGTGCACATCGAGGCCATCGGCACCGATGAGCCCGCGAACGCGCCGGCCTGGTAGTTGAGCTCGGCCTCGCCGGCGACGATGCGGCCGTCCTTGGTGCAGCCCATCTTGACCTTGACCTGCGCGCCCGAGGTCGGGCCGGTGGCGCGGAAGACCTCGCCGCGGGTCATCACCATCTTGACCGGACGGTTCGACTTCCGTGACAGCGCGATCGCCAGCGGCTCGTTGTAGATGTTGTTCTTGCCGCCGAAGCCGCCGCCGAGCTCGGTCGGGATCACGCGGATCTTCGACACCTCGATCGCCAGAACCTTGGCGCACTGGGCGCGCAGCGTGAAGTGGCCCTGGCTCGCCGTCCACAGCTCGACCTGGCCGTCCTCGGTGTAGTTCGCGAGGCAGGCCTGCGGCTCGATATAGCCCTGATGCACGGGCTTGGTGTTGAACTCGCGCTCGATGACGAGGTCGGCCTTCTTGAAGCCGGCCTCGATATCGCCGCAGCCGAACACCAGCCGCTTGGCGACGTTGGAGGGCTTGGTCGGCTTCGGCTCGACGCCGACCGTGAACTGGTCCTCGTGCAGGACCGGGGCGTCCGCCTTCATCGCGTCGCGCACGTCGATCACGTGCCCCAGCACCTCGTACTCGACCTTCATGAGCTTGAGGGCCTTCCGCGCGATCGATTCGCTCGTCGCAGCGACGGCCGCGACCGGATGGCCGTCATAGAGCACCTTCTCGCGCGCCATCATGTTGCGGGTGACGTCGCGGAAATTGATCGTGAGCTCGCCCGCCGCGGCGTACTCGACCGGCATGTCGGGAAAGTCGTCGCGCGTGACGACCGCCTTGACGCCGGGAAGCTTCTCGGCCGCCGTGACGTCGATCGACTTGATGCGCGCATGCGCGTGCGGGCTCCGGAGCACGAGGCCGACGAGCTGGCCGGGCAGGTTGTAGTCGGCGCCGTAGCGGGCGCGGCCGGTCACCTTGTCGACGCCGTCGGGACGCAGCGGGCGGGTGCCGACGACCTTGAGGTCACGTTCGACGTATTTCACCGTGGTCGACATGATCAGCTAGCTCCTCATTTCCCTGGCGGCGTCGAGGACGGCCTCGACGATCTTGTGATAGCCCGTGCAGCGGCAGAGATTGCCGGCGAGCCAGTAGCGGATCTCGGTCTCGCTCGGATCGGGATTGCGCTCGAGCAGCGACCGCGCGGCGATCAGGATCCCCGGCGTGCAGATGCCGCACTGGAGCGCGGCGTGCTCGAGGAATTTCTTCTGCAACGGGTGCAGGTTCTCGCCGTCAGCCATGCCCTCGATGGTGTCGATCGCCTTGCCCTCGACCTCGACCGCGAGGACGAGGCAGGAGCAGACCAGCCGGCCGTCGATCGTCACGCTGCACGCGCCGCAGTCGCCGGTGCCGCAGCCTTCCTTGGTGCCGGTCATCCTGAGCTCGTCGCGGAGTGCCGACAGGAGCGTCTGGTCGGCCTCGCACAGGAAGTCGACGACATCGCCGTTGATCGTGGTCGTCACATGTGCCCGTGCCATCAGCTCTTCCTCGCCCGGTCCATTGCGATCTCGGCCGCGCGCGTCGCCATGACGGCGGCGACCTTGATCCGGTATTCCTTGGTGCCGCGTTTGTCGTCGATCGGCTGGCAGGCGGCGCTACAGGCCGCCGCCATCCTGTCGAGCGCGGCGGCATCGAGCTTGGTGCCGATCAGCGCCTTGGCGGCGGCATCGACGAGAAGCGCGCGCGGCGCGACCGCACCGAGTGAGACCCGCGCGGCGGTGCAGGTGCCCTGGGCGTCGAGCGCGAGGCTGATGCCGGCGCCGACCACGGCGATGTCCATCTCGGTCCGCGGCGTGAAGCGGAGATAGGCATCGCCCGAGCGCGGCGGGCGCTTCGGGAACAGGAACGCGACCACCATCTCGCCCGGCTTCAGCGAGGTGCGGCCGGGCGCGATGCCGATGTCCTCGACCGCGGCCTCGCGTTTGCCTTGCGGCCCGACGATCTCGACGCGCGCGCCGGCGGCGATCAGCGCGGGCACGCTGTCGGCGGCGGGCGAGGCGTTGCAGAGATTGCCGCCCATCGAGGCGCGGCCCTTGATCTGGACCGATCCGATCAGCTTCACGCCGTCGATGACGCCGGGCCAGGTCTTGGCGAAGGCGGCGTGCTCGACGAGCTCCATGCCGGTGACCGCGGCGCCGACCCGGTAGGCGCCGTCGACGAGCGTGATGCGGCAGAGCTCGGGGATCTTCTTGACGTCGACCACGACGGGCGGGTCGGCCATGTCGGACTTCATCTGGACCAGGAGGTCGGTGCCGCCGGCCAGTATCTTCGCGCCGGCATTGGCGGCCAGAATGGCCGTCGCGCCGGCGAGCGTATCGGGCGCCTCGTAGCGCATCCCTCGGTCTCCCCACACCTGTTCAATATGTTGGGGGCGGCCGGACCGCAGCCCGATCGCCCCATCGGCCTCCATAATGTAGGCCCGCCGCGACAATAGCAAACCCGGGGCGCAAACGCGGGGCGAAACCCGGGGCGAAATCCGTTGACACGCCGCGACGGCCCCTCCCAAGCTCGCGCAAAAGCTCCGTCGCGGCGGTTCATCATGAAGATCTTCAATTTCCATTTGATGCCCTATGCCGATGCCGATCTCGACGCCATCGCGCGGAGCGGCACCGCCTGGGTGACCTATTCCAACCGCCACTACGACCCCAAGAAGGGCGCCGAGCTCTACAACCAGTATCTCGACCAGCTCGAGGCGGCCGACGACCTCGGCTTCGACGGGCTCGTGGTCAACGAGCACCACCAGACCGCCTACGGCATGATGCCGGTGCCGGGCGTCCTTGCCGGCGCGCTGGCGCGGCGGATCCGGAACGGCCGGCTCGCCGTCCTCGGCCGCGCGCTGCCGCTGGTCAACAACCCGCTCGTCATCGCCGAGGAGTATGCGATCCTCGACAACATCACGCGCGGGCGCTTCATCGCCGGGTTCGTCCGCGGCATCGGCGCCGAGTACCACGCGATGGGGATCAATCCGGCGGAATCGCAGGCGCGCTTCCTCGAGGCGCACGATCTCCTGATCCGCGCCTGGACCGAGCCCGGGCCGTTCGCGCACGAGGGCACGTACTACCAGTTCAAATACGTCAACCCGTGGCCGCGCCCCTACCAGGAGCCGCACCCGCCGATCTGGATTCCCTCGTCGGGCTCGTTCTCGACCATCCGCTGGGCGGCCGAGCGGCGCTACACCTATTGTCAGACGCTCGCCCCGATCGCCGGCGTCGCGCAGACCTTCGCGCTCTACCGCGAGGAGGCCGACAAGGCGGGCTACCAGGCCGATCCGCACCAGCTCGCGTGGTCGAACGCGATCTACGTCGCCGAGACCGACGAGAAGGCGCTCCGCGAGGCGAAGCCGCACCTCGAGACCTATATCAACGCCTTCGTCAAGACGACGCCGCAGCTCATGCTGCCGCCGGGCTATACCTCGACCGAGTCGATGAAGCGGATCGCCCGCATCCGCGCCCACCAGTCGAAGGTCCAGCGCGCCGAGGACCTGATCGCCAACGGCGTCGTCATCGTCGGCGGCCCCAACACGGTGCGCGAGAAGCTCGCCGCCTACCAGGACCTCGCCGGGTTCGGCAACTCGCTCACCAAGACCCAGTTCGGCACCATGCCGCACGCGATGGTGATGGCGAACCAGGAGGCGATCGCGCGCGAGGTGCTGCCCTATTTCCGCGACCGCCTGCCCGAGAAGGCGAAGGCCGCCGCCGCGGAATAGCCCGTCACTTGAGGACGGCCGGGAGCCAGGTCACGAGCCCCGGGAAGACCGAGAACAAGGCGATGCCCGCAACCGTCGTCCAGACGAACAGCCACGACGCGCTGAACACCTGGCGCATCCCGAGCTCGGGCACCGCCGCCTTGAGCGCGAACAGGATGTAGCCGAACGGCGGCGTGATCGCGCCGACCACGAGGTTGATCAGGAACAGCATCCAGAACCAGACCGGCTCGAAGCCGTAGACCTTGAGAAGCGGCTCGTAGATCGGGATCAGGACCATCATGAGGGCGACCTGGTCGACGAACATGCAGAGCACGAACGGGATCGCCATCATGATGAAATAGAGGACCCAGCGATCGACATCCAGGGAGCCGGCGATCTTGCCGAGCTCCTGGATCGCGCCGGTGAAGGCGAGGATCTGGCCGAACAGGATCGCCGAGGCCATGATGATCAGGATCACGGCCGAGAGCACCGCCGATTCGCCCGCTGCCTCGAGATAGGCCCTGAGGTTCATCCGCCTGTGCCAGAGCGATTCGAGGAAGGCGGCGAGCGCGCCGAGCGCGCCCGATTCCGACGGCGTCGCGATGTCGAACATGATGAGCCCGATCGAGACGAAGATGATCAGGCTGAACGGGATCATGCGGAGCAGCGCCTCGACCTGGTCGCGCCGGCTGGGGCGAACATAGCTCTCGACCGGCGCGAGCGAGGGATCGATCCGGAGCTTGACCACGACGATCGCGACATAAAGGAGCGCGAGCACGATCCCCGGGATGATGCCCGCGATCAGGAGATCGGAGATCGAGACATCGGCGAGCGTGCCGATGATGATCGCGAGCACGCTCGGCGGGATGATCGGCGCGAGAAGCGCGCCGCCCATGATCACGCCCGAGGTGAGACCGGGGTCGTAGCCGCGCCGGAGCATGCCCGGCATCACCGAACGGCCGAGGAGGGCCGCGACCGCGATGCCCGAACCCGCCGGCGCGCCGAGGATCGCCGACAGCGCGAGCGTCATGTGGTACTGGCGCCCGCGCACCCGGCCGACCAGCTTGTCGATCGAAGTGAGGAGGACGTCGATCGAGCCCGATCGCGTCAGGATCTCGCCCATCAGCACGAACATCAGGACGGTGGTGAGCGCCTCCGTCGTCGCGGTCGAGTAGATGCTGTTCACGAACATGCCGAAGCCGGCCGACTTGAACAGCACCAGGACCGAGCCGCCGACGATCAGGATGAAGCAGAGGAAGACCGGGAGCCCGGTCAGGAACACGAGGACGAGGAGCGCGATCGCGCCGAAGAGCGTCGTCTCCCAGCTCACGCGTCGGCCCCCGGCACGAGCTTCCAGCGCGGCCGGACCGGCGCCGGCGTGACCATGAGACGCGCGAACCAGAGGGCCGAGCTACCGAAGCCGAAGGTGATCCAGCTCGAGATCCACCACTTGGGCAGCGGCACGTTGCCCAGCGTCTCGATGTTCTGGGTGTACTGACGGAGATTCTCGCCGAACGCGATATAGGCGACGAACGCGCACACGATCGCACCGACCAGGTTGAGCGCGACGCCCAATGGGCGGGCGTAGTTCGGTCTGAGATCGGCGAGCAGCGTCACCGCGACATGGGAGCCGGCGCGCGTCGCATGCGGCAAGGCGAGGAAAACGGCGACGAGCATCAGATGCGACAGCGTTTCCGTCGCCCAGGTCGTCGGCGCGTTGAAGAAGTAGCGGAGCGTGACCTCGGCGCAATAGATGACGGCCATCGCCGCCAGCGCGATCGCCGCCAGGATGTAGCCGATATCGGTCAGCCAGTCGTGGAGGCGGCCGGGGCCGCCGAGAAGCCGTGTCACGGCCCGGATTCCGTCGCAGTGGCAGGCACGGCGCCGATCTCGTGCGGACCGTGCGCCGCGCCGTCTCGCAGTGGGCGGCCTACTTGATGCCGCGCTGGGTCACGAACTCGCGGAACGCCTTCGCCTGCTCGGCGGTCGCCTTCGAGCCGAGCGCCTGCTGCCACAGGCCTTCGGTGAAGATGTCGATGGCCTTCTTCATCCGCTCGGGGTTGCCCTGAATCTCGGTGAGCCCGCGCTTCTTGAGTTCCTCGATCTCGGCCGCGGTGAGCTTGTCCATCGCGTCCATGCCGGTGAGCTCGATCGCGGCGCCCTGCTTGAGCAGGATCTCGCGATCGGCGGGCGACATCTTGTTGAACTTGTCGTTGTTGGCGAGAAGGAAATAGAGCACCGAGCCCCAGGTCGGCCGCAGCATGTGCTTGGACACCTCGTACCACTTGAGGTCGACCGCGCCGAGCACCGGCCAGAAGACACCCTCGACGACGCCCTTCTGCAGCGCCGAGTAGATCTCGCCGCCGGCAAGCGTCACCATCGAGGCACCCAGCTCGTCGATCATCGCCTTGTAGAGCGGATTGCCGCGCACCTTGAGGCCCTTGAGATCGCCCGTGGGCGGCAACGGCCCCTTGAGGAGCACCTGGTAGCCGCCCACATCCGGGCGCGTGCCGGGGATGACGGCGAGGAGCCTCGCACCGTGGCGCTGGTATTCCTTGTCGATGAACTCGAACACGCCGTTCTTGCGCCAGCCCTCGGGATCGGCGCGGAGCGCGTACATCCCCATCGAGACCGACGTCGTGCCGAGGTGATAAGGCTGCACGGTAAGAAGGATGTCGAAGGCGCCGCTCGTCAACGGCTGGAACTGCTCGAACGGCGGCACGACCTCGGGCCCGGACAGGCGGAAGCTGATCCGGCCATTGCTCGCCGCCTTGACCTCGTCGGTATATTTGACGTTGACGGTCTGCCAGACCGGGAAACGGGTATCGAACCCGCTGAGGAATTTGAGCTCCGAGGTCTGCGCGGTCGCGACGGCGGGTGCCGCGAGGGCCGCTGCGGTGGCCAGTGCCACGAGTGTGCGACGTACCATCCTGTTCCTCCCTGGGCCCGATCATTCGATCGGCATTATTGATTGCGACGGCCGGCATGCTAGCCGCTTCGACCGCCGGTGTCAGCACCGAGACGCCCGTGTTCGTAACGGGGGCGTTCGTAACGGGGGCGTGCGTAACGGGGGCGTTCGGAACGGGTGCGCTCGGGTCCTGCGTTCGGGTGTAGAATTACCGCCATGACGAGGAGACTGAGACGCCTTGCCGCCGCCCTCGTGCTCGCACTCGGCACGCCCGCGTCGGCCGCTGCGCTCGAGCTTCCCTACGCCATCGACAAGCCGGCCGGTGACGGCCCGTTCCCGGCGGTCGTCCTGCTCCACGACTGCTCCGGCCTCGGTCCGCGGTCGAGCGGCGCGCCTGGACGCTGGTCGTCGGAGCTGACGCGGCGCGGCTATGTCACGATCCGCCCCGACAGCTTCTCGACCCGCGGCAATCCGGACGGCGTATGTCGCGGTGTCGATGGGGCGCCGATCACGTTGCCGACCCGGGCGGTCGATGCCCATGGCGCGCTCGCCGTATTGCGGACGCTCGCCTATGTCGATCCGCGTCGGATCGGCGTGATGGGCGGCTCGCATGGCGGATCGTCGACGCTGTTCGCGATCGTCGACGACGGCATCGACCGTGCCGCCGGCGGCGAGCGCTTCAAGGCGGCGGTCGCGCTCTATCCGGACTGCGGTCAGACGATCGGGAGCTGGTCGGTGACGCGCGCGCGACGCGACCCGTCGCATATCGAGGGCTATGCCGGCGCGTTCAAGCCGCGCGCGCCGCTCCTGATCCTGATCGGCGCCAAGGACGACTGGACCCCGGCCGCGCTGTGCGAGCGCCTCGCCGACGCCGCGCGGATCGCGGGCCATCCGGTCGAGCTCGTCGTCTACCCGTTCGCGCACCATGCCTTCGACAGCGCGGGGCCCTATCGCTACGACACGATGCGCGTCAACCGTTATCGCCCGGGCGGACGCGGCGCGACGACGATGGGCGATGCCGAGGCGTGGGCGGACTCGATCCGGCGTGTCGAGACGTTTTTCGCGCACCATCTGGGCGGTGCGATCCGCGCGAAGTGAGGCCACGCCGCGACGGCGTGGCCTCGTTCGTGTCGCTTATCGCGTCAGCACCAGATTGAGGACCGCGGTCCTGCCGCCCTCGACCGCGGCGAGGCAGTCGCGGAACGCGGGCTCGATCTCCTCGACCGTTTCGGCCTTGCGCCCGTAGCCGCCGAACGGCCGCACCAGCTCGCCATAGTCGGGCGCCTTGATCGGCTCGCCGAGATAGACCCCGTGCCGCTTGCCGACGCCGTCCGGATAATACGAGAGCTGGTTGTTCTTCATCGCGACATAGCCGCGGTTGTTGCAGACGATGAACAGGACCGGAAGGCCCGCCTCCATCGAATAGGCGAGCCCTTGCGTCACGGGGTTGTAGAGGAAGCTCCCGTCACCCAGCATCGCGATGACCGGGTTCTTGGGCTTGGCGAGCTTGACGCCGAGCGCCATGCCGATGCCCTGGCCGAGACCGCTCGGCGCGCGAAAATAGCCCTGCGGGCGCCGCCACATCAGATGCGGCTGGAACATGCGTCGATGGGTGATCGTCTCGTCGACATAGATCGCGTTGTCCGGGACGATCCGGTTCATGATCTCGCAGAAGCGGAGCGGATCGATCGGCCCGGTCGCCGCCGTCTTGTCGCGTTCGGCCTGGAGCGCGTCCATGCGTGCCTTGTGGCGCGCGGCGAAGCGCGCGCGGCGTTCGGCTACGAGCTTCGCATCGACACCGAGCGCGCGGACGCGGTCGGCGAGGAGGCGGAGCGATGCGACCGCATCGCCGGTCAGGACCCGGTCGGCCTGCAGGTTCTGGTAGACCATGAACGGCTTGTACGGGCTCTCGTCGAGCGCGATCGTCGTCGCCGCGGTCGGCCGATTGCCCGGCGGATACCACGGTACGCGGGTGCGGACGAGGAGCACGACGTCGACCTCGTCGCGCAGGGGATCGAACTTGAACCCCTGGTGCAGCGGATGGTCCTTCGGGAAGTTGACATAGTCGGCGACCGCGCCCTCGACGACCGGCATGCCGAGAAGCTCGGCGAGATCAAGGAGCGCCGCCATGCCGTCGGGATCACGGCCGATGTTCTCGGTCGTCACCGCCGGAGAGCGCGCGGTGACGAGAAGCCGCGCGACCTGCTCGATATCGGCATCCGACGGACGTGGGCGCCCCGGCGGCAGCGCCTTCCGAAGAAGCGCCGGCGGCGTCCACGGCTGGAGCATGGTCTCGATCGGCACGTTCACATAGGTCGGGCCGGCCGGCGCCTGCTGTGCCAACTCGCCGGCGCGGACGATGGTCTCGTAGAGCGTCGCCGGGCTCGTCGCCTGCTGGCCGAACTTGACCAGCGGATCGATGAACCGGTTCGGCCCGCCGACGACCGAGAGGCTCTGCACCCACTGCGCGCCGGGATCGAAGCCCGCCTGGTCGCCATAGGTGAGAGATTCGCCCGACAGCACCAGCATCGGGTACTCCGCCTGCTGCGCGCCGTGGATGCCGATCGAGCCCTGGAGGAGCCCGACGCCGGCGTGGAGCACGACCGCCTGCATCCGTCCGGTCACCGCGGTGTAGCCGGCGGCGAGGTTGACCGCGAGCGTCTCGTGCCAGCACGAGAGATACTCCGGCCCGTCCTTGCCCTCGACCTGCTGGCGCGCGAGCGCCTCCCACAGCGAGCCCCACTCGGAGCCGGGCGAGGACATCACATAGTCGACGCCGAGGTTGCGGAAGGCCTCGACGATCGCCTCGCCGCCGTCCATTGCGTTCCTGACCGTCATGGCGGCGCCTTTCTCAAGCGATCCGGTAGAAGCGCTTGGCGTTGTCGTTGAGAATCTTGCGCTTGGTCCCGTCGTCGAGGTCGGTGCGGTCGAGGAAATCGGGAATATCGGCCATCAAGGCCTCCTCGGTCGGCTCGTGCGGGAAGTCGGAGGCGTACATGATGCGGTCCGACCCCATCATGTCGACCACGTACTTGGTCGCCCGCTCGCCCATCTCGCAACTGACCCAGAAATTCTCGGTCTCGGTCATGTACCAGGACGGCTCGTGGCGGACCTTCTTCTTGATCTCCATGCCCTGGACGGTGTCGTACTCGTAGTCGAGCCGATCCATCATGAACGGCACCCAGCTCGCGCCGCCCTCGAGAAACGCGACGCGGAGCTTCGGGAAATCGTCGAACACACCGGAGAACATCATGTCGGTGAGCTGGATCATCAGCGGCACCGGGTGTTCGAGCGTGTGCACCTTGACGAAGGGGCGGAAGTGATCGAAGCCGAAGCCGACCGACGGCGCGCCGTGCAAAGCGAGCGGCATGTCGAGGCGCTCGGCCTCTTCATAGAGCGGCCAGAACGAGGGATGGCCATAGGTCATGCCGGAGGCGGTGACGCTCGGCAGCAGCATGGCGACGAAGTTCTTCCGCTCCTTCTTGCAGCGCCGCATCTCCTTGATGGCGCCCTCGGGGTTCTCGATCGGCATCAGCCCGACGCCGAAGAGGCGCTTGTCGAGCCGCGTGTACTCGGCCTCGAGCCAGTTGTTATAGGCGGTCGCCGTCGCGGTCGCGAAGTTCATCTCGCGCATCAACCCGTAGGCGAGCGCGATGGTCGGATAGAGGACGCTGCCGTCGAGGCCGATCTTGTCGAGCGCCTCGCCCCAGACCTTCGCATCACTCGTCCAGTGCTTGCGGCCTGCGTCGTGCTCCTGGATCTGGACGCTGCGCGACCAGCCGTCGAGACTCGGGAAGATCGTCATGCCGGCAAGGCGTCGCGAGCCCTTCCAGCTCCCCTCGTAGTACTTGTCGAGCTGCTCGTCGGTCTCGAGCACGTGCCCGTCGCCATCGAAAACTGGAACGCGATGCTTCATGGTCGAACTCCCCTTCGGATCCCAGGACGGAGCGCACCATAGCACCCCGACCGAGGGGGGTTAACAGCCGCCGCGAATGCGTGCATCCTGCCACGCAAACAAACCACGCTCGGGAGACGGAAATGACCACCCTGATCATCGGCTCGGGCCTCGTCGGCTCGCAGGTCGCGCGCATCCTGGTCGAGCAGGGCGAGCGCCCGATCCTGATGGACAACGCCGCGCAGCCGGCCTCGATCGGCGAGATCGTCGATTCCCAGCGGACGACGCTGATCGAGGGCGACATCCTCCGCCCCTACACGCTCTCCAAGGCGATCGTCGATCACAAGATCACCGGGATCGTCCACACCGCCGCGCACCCGATGCTGACGCTCGGTGCCCAGCGCGATCCCTATGCCGCGATCCAGCTCAACATCATGGGGACGGTGAACGTCCTCGAGGCGGCGCGCGTGCACGGCGTCAAGCGCGTCGTCGTGTCGTCCTCGAGCGTCCTCAACCATTATCTCGTGGCGGGCGACGGCTCGCACGACCCGATGAAGGAGGAGGGATTCCCCCGCCCGTCGACCTTCTATGCCGCGACCAAGCAGGCGGTCGAGAGCATCGGCCTCAACTACGCGCGCTATTGCGGGATCGAGTTCGCGGGCCTTCGCTATGGCGCGGTCTTCGGGCCGTGGAGCGGTCACGGCGGCGGCGGTCCGTCGAACGTGATGCGCGAGGCGGTGCGCGCCGCGATCGCCGGCGAGGAGGCGATCCTTCCGTCGGGCGGCATGGAATGGGTCTACTCCAAGGATGCCGCGACCGGCACCGTCCAGGCGCTCCAGACCAAGACCATCGAGACCGGCATCTTCAATGTCACGATGGGGACGCTCGCGACGCCTGAGGACATGGCGAATGCGCTCCGCACCGTCGTGCCCGGCGCCAAGGTGCGGAACCAGACGCCGCAGGCGAGCTCGGTCTCGATGATGAACATGAGCCGCGCGTCGGATCTCAGCCGCGCGAAGCGGGTGATCGGCTTCACCCCGCATTACGACATGGTCACCGGGCTCCGCGACCTCGTCGAATGGATGAAGCTCCGCGCCAAGAATGTGCGCTGAGCCCGGCCGCGCCTGCCCGTCGGTCGGCCGCTATTTGAGGAGATGCTTGTAGCGGACGAGAAACGCCTTCTGCGCCGCGTAGCGGGCGGCCGTCTCCTCCGCCGTCTCGGGGTCGATCGGGTTGCCCGACTTCGCCGACCAGTCGGCGAGATCGGGGTCGCGAAGCGCCTTCTGCATCGCGGTCACCAGGACCTCGCGGATCGGCGCCGGCAGCGCCGGCGGCGCGGCGAACGGCCGATAGAGGCCCATATGGGCGAGCGCCGGATGGCCGAGATCCTCGGTCGTCGGCACGCTCGGGAAGGCGGTCCGCTTGGCGTTGCTCTGGAACACGAGAAGTGGACGCAGATCGCCGTTGGCAACGTAGGACGCGACGATATTGGCGACCGCGAGGCTCGCATCCGCCTCGCCGCGCGTGACGGCGAGGAGGCCCTCGGGCGCGCCCTTGTATCCGGTGAGGAACTTGAGATCGAGGCCATAGGCATCGGCCGCGATCTTGCCGTTGGTGAGATCGCTGCCACCGGTGGTCGCGACGAAGATCTGCCGGCCGGCGCGGCGCAGCTCCTCGAAGCTCCGATAGGGCGTCTTGTTGCCGACCACCAGCACGTAGATGCCGGTATCGATCGCGCCGAGCCAGGTCAACTTGTCGAGGTCGTAATGGACCTCCTCGCCCAGCACCTGCGGCTCGACCGCGCCCGGCATGCTGACGATCCCGATCGTGTAGCCGTCGGGTGGCGCGCGGTAGAGCGCCGCCGTGCCGCGCCGGCTGCCGGCGCCGGTGATGTTCTGCGCGATCACCTTGACGCTGCGCGGCAGGTGCTTCTCCATCACCCGCCCGACGGCGCGCGCATAGAGATCGAACCCGCCCCCCGCGGCGTGCGGGATGATCATCTCGATGTTGCGTTCCGGGTACTCGGCCCGCGCCGCACCAGTCGCCGCGATGATCGCCGCGCCGGTCGCCGCGATGGTCGCGATCAGCGCCGCCGCCAGTCGCCTCGTCATCGTCCGCATCGTCATCGTGATCGTCGGCATCGTCGATGGCTCCCTCGCCTCGCCTACCCCAGGATGATACAAGATCGGGCGAGGCGCGCGATCCTTGTTGCGGCCGCGCGCCGGCCGGAGGGACGCGAGCCATGGCGATCATCATCACCGACGACGACGTGCGCCGCCTCCTGTCGATGCCCGAATGCATCGAGGCGATGCGCGTCTCGTTCCGCGATCTCGCCGCGGGCGAGGCCGTAAGCCTGCCGCGCGTCCGCTATGCGGTGCAGAGCCCCGATCCGGGCCGCGACTACTACGCCAATGTCCATGTCGGCGCGGTGCCGAGCTACGGCATCGCCTGCGTCCGCGCCGGCTCCCACCTCATCGACAAGGCCGGCTACCGGGCCGAGCGGCGGGTGATGGAGAACCCGGAGCCGGTCAACTGGACGGTCGTCATCCTCTACGACATCGCGACCTCCGAGCCGGTCGCGTTCCTCCACGAATCCTACATGAGCGGGATGCGGGTCGGCGCGACGACCGGCGTCGCGGTCGATGCGATCGCCCGCCCGGACGCAGCCGTGCTCGGCCTTCTCGGGTCCGGCCGGCAGGCCCAGAGCCATTACGAGGCGATCGCCGCGGTCCGCCCGATCCGGCGGGTCCAGGTGCACAGCCCGAACCCGCGGCATCTCGCGGCCATCGTCGAGCGGATCGGGCGGGACGGCGTCACCGTGGTCGCGGCCGCCTCGGCGCGCGAGGTCGTGCGCGGCGCCGACATCGTGTGTTGTGCCACCAACACCATGTCGCCGGTCGTCCTCGGCGCATGGCTCGAGCCCGGTCAGCTGGTGATCTCGATCGTCAACTCAGATGCGACGGCGACCCGGCGCGAAGTCGACGAGGCCGTGTTCGCGCGGAGCGGCGACATCGTCATCAATAACTGGGCGAGCGTCCACGCCAACCGGCAGATCGAGCTCCTCGAGCCGATCGAGAAGGGTCTCGTCGCCGCGGACCGCGTCCATCTCCTGGGCGACATCGTCGCCGGGCGGGTGTCGGTCCGCCAGGGGGCGGACAACATCGTCTACTACAAGAACAACACCGGTCTCGCGATGCAGTTCGCCGCCGCCGGCGCGATCGTCTATCGGAAGCTCCGCGACGAGGGCACCAACCGGGTGATCCCGCGCGAATGGCTGGCGGCGGAGAAATACGGCATCGGCTAGGTCGTGGACTCATAAGCACGAGTCCATAGGCGGGTAGCGGCCAATAGGACGGCGGCCAGATAATTGCGCGCCAGCTTTTCGAAACGGGTGGCGATACGGCGGAAGTGCTTCAGTTTGTTGAAGAAGCGCTCGACCAGATTGCGCTGACGGTAGATGCCGGTCTCGACGACGCGCCGGACGCGCACATTGCTTTGGGAAGGG
>VGEU01000050.1 GCA_016869145.1 Alphaproteobacteria bacterium
CGCGGGCGCGGTCGGCTCGAGACCGAGCACGAGCCGGGCGAGGCCGTGGCGCGGCGCGGCCGCGAGCGGGCCGTCGCGGAGGAGGGCGAGACCTGTCCGCATCGCGCGCCGGTCGGCCTCGGGCGGCCGCGGCGCGGTCCACGATTCGCTGTCGGAGAGATCGATGCGGAGCC
Source organism: Alphaproteobacteria bacterium (assembly GCA_016869145.1). GTDB lineage: Bacteria > Pseudomonadota > Alphaproteobacteria > MPNO01 > VGEU01 > VGEU01. The sequence goes on from VGEU01000050.1 coordinate 174, forward strand.
CGCGCGCGACGTGGATGATGCCGTTGACGGTGCGGACCTGGGTTCCCAGCGCGACCGGGGGATCGAACGGCGTGATCGCATCGAGGCGATCGAGGAGGACGTTGAGCGGCCCGCCGCCGATCGCGTGCGGACCGACGCAGGCGAGCCCGGCATCGGTCTCGATGTAGAGGCTGCGCTGGAAGGCGGCGACGACGCGACCGGCCGGCGCCGCGGCGAGCGCGATCCGCGCCGCGCGCCCGATCAGGCCGGCGCGGTGGATCGCCGGCGTCGGCTCGATGTTGCTCAGGGCCGGCCCGGGATTCGGATGCCGACGAATTTGAGCTGCGACATCTCCTCCATGGCGTAGCGCACGCCCTCGCGCCCGAAGCCCGAGGCGCGGACGCCGCCGCCGAACGGATAGGTGTCGATGCGGAACCGGCTTCCCTCGTTGATCCAGAGCGAGCCGACGGCGAGGTCCTCGGCGACGCGGAAGGCGTTGGCGAGGCTCGCGGTGAAGCACGCGCCCTGGAGGCCGAACTCGGATTCGTTGGCGATGCGGAGCGCATCGTCGAGGTCGTTAGCCTTGACCACGACCGCGACCGGGCCGAACGCCTCCTCGCGCATCAATCGCGCCTCGGGGCTCGCGTCGACCACGATCGCCGGCCCGAGGATCGCGTCCTTGCGGGTCGGCGCGAGTGCGAGGCGGGCGCCCTTCCGCACCGCATCGTCGACCATCGCCTGAACGCGGTCGGCGGCCGCCATCGAGACCATCGGCCCGACCGCGGTGTCCTCGTCCTCGGCCGCGCCGACCTTGAGCTTCTTCGCCGCGGCGACGAAGGCCTCGAGGAAGCGGTCGAGCACGCCGGCCTCGACGATGATGCGCTGGGCGGAGATGCACTGCTGGCCCGAGGCCTCGAAGGCCGAGCCCGCGATCCGGGTCGCCGCGTCGGCGAGATCGGCGTCGGCGAGGACGAGGTTGGCGGCGTTCGAGCCCATCTCGGCGACGAATTTCTTGGCGCCGGCGGCGCGGGCGAGCGCGTGGCCGGCCTCGGTGCCGCCGGTGAAGGTGACGAGATCGACGCCCGGATGCGCGACGAGGGCGGTCGCGGTCTCGCGGTTGCCGGGCACGACGTTGAGAAGCCCGTCGGGGAGCCCCGCCTTCTTGAACGCGCGCGCGATGATGAGCGCGGTCTCGACGCCCTGCGGCGCCGGCTTGACGACGATGGCGTTGCCCATCGCGAGCGCCGGCGCGACCTTCTGGATGAAGAGATTGGCCGGCGCGTTGAACGGCGTGATCGCGGCGACGACGCCGTAGGGAACCCGGCGCGTGAAGCCGAACCGGCCGGCGCCGGCGGCCATCAGGTCGAGCGGCAGCGTCTCGCCGCCCATCGCCGACATCTCGTTCGCGGTGCCGCGGAGGAACGGGCCGACGCGGCTCGCCTCGAAGGCGGCGGGCTTCTTCGGCTTGCCGATGTCGCGCATCAGCGTGGCGACGATCTCGTCCCTGACGAGGTCGAGCTCGCGCGCAGCCGCGTTGAGCCAGCCCTGGCGCACGGCCATGGTCTGCTTGCGGTGGGCGGCATAGGCCGCGCGCGCATTGGTCACCGCGGCGTCGATCACCGCGGCGTCGGAATCGACGATCTCGGCCGCGACCTGGTTGTCGACCGGCGAGATGAGGGTGTAGGTGCGCCGGCCCGGAACCTTGTCGTCCCGGCCGTCGATCCACGGATCGAGATGCTTCAGGGCGGTCGCCATGGCGTGGTCTCCCGTCGTCGGTGGCGGCTCAGATCTTGGTGAGGTCGAGCGTCGCCGGCCAGAACAGCTCCTCCGGCTGCACCCGGCGCGCCGACAGCCCACCGGCGAAGGAGTAGCGGGTCAGCGCATCGAGCGTCTTGCGGTTGGCGGCGAAACCATAGGACCAGTAGTCCTCGCCCATCGACCGGACGGCGTCGTGATAGGCGGCGACCGGCCACGGCAGCGTCGTGAACAGGTGCCCGATCTCCGACAATTCGTGCATGCAGAGCGCCTTCGCCTTGATGAAGGCCTTGAGCACATTGACAGGAAGCCACGGATGCCGCTCGGCGATCGAGCGGCGGACGCCGATCAGATGCATGATCGGAAAGATGCCGGTGTTCCGGTAGTAGGCCTTCTCGGCGGCGGGATAGTCGGGGAACAGGCGGTCGATGTGGGGCGCGCCGCGGCTGTAGCAGGACGGCGCGCGCGCCGCGATGACGGCGTCGATCTCGCCCTTCTCGAGCATGTCCGAGAGCGTGCGGTCATGCGGGATCGACTTGAGATCGACATTGCCCGGGAGCTTCAACGCCGCGCGCTCCTCGCGGCCTGCCTCCTCGAGCCCGCCATTGCGCCAGCGCACGTCCTCGGGCTTGACGCCGTATTCGTCCTCGAGGATGCCGCGGACCCATAGCGCGGCGGTCATCTGGTATTCCGGCGTCCCGATCGTCTTGCCCTTGAGGTCCTTGGGCGAGCCGATGCCGCGATCGGTCCGGATGTAGATCGAGGAGTGGCGGAACAGCCGCGATACGAAGGCCGGCACGCCCACATAGTGGTTCTCGCCGCGCGAGGTCACCATGGTGTGGGACGACAACGACAGCTCGGTGACGTCGTATTCCTGGAACTTGAAGGCGCGGTGGAACGCCTCCTCGGGCTCGTGCGGGACGGCGACGACCTCGCAGCCCTCGATCCCGACGCGGCCGTCGAACAGCGCGCGGGTGCGGTCGTAGTCGCAGCAGGTGAGGCTGATCCTGATCTTCTCGGGCATTGATCCTGTTCCGTCGGACGGTGCGCCGGTGCGCCGCAAGGAAGCACAGGATCATAGTCGGCGATCCGTTGCGGGCGCAACCGATCGCCCGGTCGATGCCCCGCGCGGTGGCGGTCAGCGCTCGTCGACGATCGGGTTGCGGAGAACGCCGATGCCCGAGATGTCGATCTCGATCGTGTCGCCGGGCTTCATGAAGACGGGCGGCTTCCTGTAGAAGCCGACGCCGCCGGTCGTTCCCGTCGCGATCACGTCGCCCGGCACGAGCTCGGTGAAGGTCGTGCAATAGGCGATCAGCTTCGGGATATCGAACAGGAGATCGTCGGTCGTCGCGCGCTGCATCTCCTCGCCGTTGAGCCGGGTGAGGAGGGTGAGCCGCGTCGGATCCGGGATCTCGTCGGCGGTGACGAGCCACGGCCCGAAGGCGCCCGAGCGGTAGAAATTCTTGCCCGGGATGAACTGCGAGGTGTGGCGCTGCCAGTCGCGGATCGAGCCGTCGTTGAAGCAGGAATAGCCGGCGATCACCGAGAGCGCGTCCTTCTCCGCGACGTGCCGGCAGGTCCGGCCGATCACCAGCGCGAGCTCGCCCTCGAAGTCGAACTTGTCGGACGCCTTGGGTCGCACCATCGGCTGCATATGGCCGACCTGGGCGCTCGGGTAGCGGGTGAAGATCATCGGCTGCTGCGGCACGTCGCGACCGCCCTCGAGCACGTGGCTCCGGTAGTTGAGGCCGATGCAGATGATCTTCTCGGGCTCGGGGATCACCGGCTCGAAGGCGATGTCGGCGAGCCGGTGATCGGGCTTCGCGCCTTGGGTCGCGGCGGCGATGGCGCCGAGCCGGCCGGCGGCGAGCGCGGCGCGGAGCGTCGCCGGCGCGTTGGCGAGATGCTTCGGCACATCGACGATGCCCTCGCCCGCGACGGCGCCGTAGGAGAGGCGGTCGCCGATCCGATAGCTCGCGATCTTCATGGTCGCTCTCCGGTTCTGTTCGGGGTCTACGTCAGACGCCGAGATAGCGGTGCTGGATCTCGGGGTTGGCGGCGAGCGCGGCCGAATCGCCCGTCCACACGACCTTGCCCTTCTCGACGATGTAATGCCGGTCGCCGATCGCGGTCAGCGCGGCGATGTTCTTGTCGATGACGAGGATCGACTGGCCTTCCGCCTTGAGCCGGCCGAGGCAGTTCCAGATCTCGCGCCGGATCAGCGGCGCGAGGCCCTCGGTCGCCTCGTCGAGGATCAGGAGCCGCGGATTGGTCATCAGCGCGCGGCCGATGGCGAGCATCTGCTGCTCACCGCCCGAGAGCTGGTTGCCCATGTTGCCGGTGCGCTCGGCGAGCGCCGGGAACAGCTCGAGCACGCGCTCGAGCGTCCAGCCCGCCCGTCCGTTGCCGGCGCCGACCGCGGTCGCGACCAGGTTCTCGCGCACCGTGAGATTGGGGAAGATCTGGCGTCCCTCCGGCACGAGGCCGAGGCCGAGGCGGGCGATCCGGTAGGATGGCAGCCGCTCGATCGCCTTGCCCTCGAACATGATCCGTCCGTCATGCGGCACGAGGAGGCCCATGACGGTGCGCACGGTCGTCGTCTTGCCCATGCCGTTGCGGCCGAGGAGCGTCACGAGCTCGCCCTGGTTGACCTCGAACGAGAGGCCGAACAGAACCTGGCTCTGGCCGTAGGACGAGGCGACCCCATCGACGACCAGCATCACGCCACCCTGTCCGGCATGTCGTCGCCGAGATAGGCGGCGCGCACCGCGTCGTTGCCGCGGATCGCCTCGGGCGTCCCGGTCGCGATCGCGCGGCCGTAGACGAGGACGGTGATGCGGTCGGCGAGCGCGAAGACCGCGTTCATATCGTGCTCGATCAGGAGCATCGCGTAGCGGCTCTTGAGCGTCGCGAGGAAGGCCGTCATGCGCTCGGAATCCTCGGCCCCCATGCCGGCGGTCGGCTCGTCGAGAAGGAGGAGCTTCGGCCGCGTCGCGAGCGCCATCGCGATCTCGAGTTGGCGCTGCTCGCCGTGGGCGAGATTGCCGGACTTGACGTGGGCGCGCGCGGCGAGCCCGACATCGGCGAGCACCGCGCGCGCCGGCTCGACCAGCGCCGCATCGCGATCGGCGCGCCGCCACAGGCGGAAGCTGTGACCGGCATGCGCCTGGATCGCGAGCGCGACGTTGGCGAGCGCGGAGAGATCGCGGAAGACACTGGTGATCTGGAACGAGCGCGCGAGGCCGCGCTGCGAGCGCTGCGGCCCCGACAGCCGCGTCACGTCCTCGCCGGCGAAGACGATGCGCCCGGCATCGGGGCGGAGCTGGCCCGCGATCTGGGCGACGAACGTGGTCTTGCCGGCGCCGTTGGGACCGATCACGGCGTGGATCTCGCCCCGCGTCACGTCGAAATGAACATTGTCGGTCGCGACCACGCCGCCGAAGCGCTTGACGAGGCCGCTGACGGCGAGGATCGGCTCAGCCATCGCGGTCCTCGCGATCGGGGATCAGGCCCCACAGGCCGCGGCGTGCGAACAGGACGAGGATCACGAACAGCGGGCCGAAGATGATCTGCCAGTGCTGCGTCACCTCCTTCAGGACCTCCTCGAGGAGGAGGAAGACGGCGGCGCCGAGCAGCGGGCCGAACAGCGTCCCCATGCCGCCGAGCAGCACCATCACCATGATCTCGCCGGAGCGGAACCAGTGCATGTACTCGGGCGTGACGAACTCGGTGATATTGGCGAGGAGCGCGCCCGCAACGCCGCACATCGCACCCGCGATCGCGAAGGCGGCGAGCTTGTAGCGATAGGTCGGGAAGCCGATCGCCTGCATCCGCGTCTCGTTCGAGAAGGCGCCGCGGATCACCATGCCGAAGCGCGAGTTGACGAGGCGCCAGGAGATCAGGAGACAGAGGAGGAGCCAGCCGAACGTGAAGTAGTAGAGCGTCCACGGATCGTAGAGGTCGATCAGCTTGGCGAAGCCCGAGCGGTCGGTGTTGATGCCGTCGTCGCCGCCATATTCCTCGAGGCTGACGCCGAGGAAGTAGAGCATCTGGGTGAAGGCGAGCGTGATCATGATGAAATACATGCCGCTCGTCCGGAGGCTGATCGCGCCGATGAAGAGCGCGATCAAGGCCGAGCCGACGATCGTCACCGGGAAGTGGACCCAGCCCGAGCCGACCCCGTAATAGGAGAAGATCGCGACCGCGTAGCCGCCGATGCCGAGATAGGCGGCATGCCCGAAGCTCACCATCCCGCCATAGCCGAGGATGAGGTCGAGGCTGATCGCCGCGATCGCGAAGATCATGATCCGCTCGAACAGGCGGAGATAATAGGGCTCGCCCATCGCGGTCGCGACCGGCGGCACGATCGCGAGCACGATGAGGCAGATCGCGATCGCGACCAGGCGGGGCGTCGCGCGCATCGTCAGCCGGTCCGCGCCGGAAAGAGGCCTTGCGGGCGGAAGAAGAGGACCGCCGCCATCACGACATAGATCAGCATCGAGGCGAGCGCCGGCCCGGCGGTGTTGGCGACGTCGCGGCTGAGGAAGCCCTGGAGCAGGATCGGCACCGTCGAGCGCCCGACCGTCTCGACGATGCCGACCAGGACCGAGGCGACGAGCGCGCCCCTGATCGAGCCGATGCCGCCGATGACGATGACGACGAAGGCGAGGATCAGCATGCCCTCGCCCATGCCGGTGCCGACCGACAGGATCGGCCCCGCCATGCCGCCGGCGAGCCCGGCGAGCGCGGCGCCGATGCCGAAGATGACGGTGTAGAGGAGGCGAATATTGACGCCGAGCGCGCCGACCATCATGCGGTTCGAGGCGCCGGCGCGCACCAGCATGCCGATCCGCGTCCGCGCGATCAGGAAATAGAGGAACACCGCGACCAGGAGGCCGACCGCGATGATCGCGACGCGATATTCGGGATAGGGGATGCCGGGGATGATCTCGACATGGCCGGAGAGACTCTGCGGGATGTCGAAGCGCTTGTTCTCCGGCCCCCAGACGAGGCGCACGAGCTCGTTGAAGAAGAGGATCAGCCCGAACGTCGCGAGCACCTGGTCGAGGTGATCGCGCGAGTAGAGCGTGCGGAGTGCGACGAGCTCGAGGACGATCCCGGTCACCAGCGCCGCCGGGATCATCAGGAGGATCGCGAGATAGAACGATCCCGTGAGGTTCGTGAGCGCGAAGGCGTAATACGCGCCCATCATGTAGAGCGAGCCGTGCGTCAGGTTCACCATGTTCATGATCCCGAACACGAGCGTGAGCCCGGCCGAGATCAGGAACAGGAAGACGCCGAACTGGATGCCGTTCAGCGTCTGCTCGACGATGAGGAGGAAGGACATCGCAACGCGTGTCTGGCCGCGGAAGGGGCGCGCGAGCCGCGCGCCCCGGCCGGTCGACCTACCACTTCATATCGCACTCGGCGCCATAGGAGTCCTTGTGGTTCTCGAACACCGTGCCACGGCTCACGATCTTGGACTTGCCGTCGGGGCCCTTGATGACCTCGAGCTTGTAGATGTTCTGGATCGGTGTGTGGTTTTGGTTGAGCTTGTAGGGCCCGCGGATCGAGGCGTAGTTGACCTTGCGGAGCGCATTGCGGATCCCGTCCTTATCGGCGAGGTTGCCCTTCACCTCCTTCACCGCGCTCTCGAGCCACGGCAGGAGGTCATAGGCCTGCGCCGAGTAGTTCGACGGCTCGTAGTTGTACTTCGCCATGAAGTCCTTCACGAACCGCTCGTTCTGCGGGTTCTTGAGATCGGCCGCCCAGTACATCGTGTGGAAGGTGCCGAGTGCGGCGTCGCCGATGGCGGGCAGCGTCACGGCGTCGACCGTGAAGGCGGAATAGAGCGGGATCTTGTCGGCGAGCCCGGAGGCCGCCCACTGCTTGAGAAACGAGATCCCCATGCCGCCGGGCTGGAAGATGAACACCGACTTCGGATTGGCGGCGCGGATCTGCGACAGCTCGGCCTGGAAATCGCTCTGGTCGAGCTTGGTGAGGATCTGGCCCACCGCCTGGCCCTTGTAGAACCGCTGCAGGCCCGTGATCATGTCCTTGCCGGCCTGGTAGTTGGGCGCTAGCATGAACGAGTTCTCGACCTTGTCGTCGGTCATCAGCTTTCCGACGCCCTCGGGGATCGTGTCGTTGTTCCACGAGGTGGTGAAGAAGTTGGGGTGGCACTCCTTGCCCGACATCGGCGAGGCGCCGGCATTCGTCGTGATCATGATCACGCCCGCGCGCGTCACCGGGCGCGCGACCGCGAGGAGGACGTTCGACCAGATGATGCCGGTGACGAAGTGCACGCGGTCCTTCTGGACCAGCTTGTCCGATTCCTGGCGGCCGACATCGGGCTTGCCCTGGTCGTCGGCGTAGATGATCTCGACCGGCAGGCCGCCGACCTTGCCGCCGAGGTGCTGGAGCGCAAGCTCGAGCGCATCCTTCTGCTGCTTGCCGAAGATCGCGCGGTCGCCGGAGAAGGTGTTGATGAAACCGATCTTGAGGGTTTCCTGCGCCGCGGCCGGCGTGCCGGCGAGAACGGCGGCGAACAACGCGAGCGCGGAAGCGGAGCAGGTCAGTGTCCTGATCATCGTCGATGGCTCCCTGTGGGGTCTATGCCGGCCGCGCCGGGCGACCGCGTGCGGCCCATACTAGGGTTTTTTTCGCGTCTGCCAAGCCGGTGGCCGGGCAAGTTTGCCTTGCAGTTTCGCTTCGCCGCGCTATGACCAGTCGGGCCGGGGCAGGGAGAGACCGATGACCGGGGGCCGGCGCCTGCACGACGCCGAACGTCAGGCGGCGATGTTCGAGCGGACCCGCGAGGCGCGGCGCACCGAGATCGCCGAGGATTACGTCGAGCTGATCGACGATCTCATCACCGTCAACGGCGAGGCCCGGCTGGTCGATCTCGCCGAGCGGTTCGGCGTCAGCCATGTCACCGCCAACCGGATCATCGCCCGGCTCCGTCGCGACGGGCTGGTGACCAGCCGGCCCTACCGATCAATCTTCCTCACCGAGGAGGGCCGCACGCTCGCCGCGCGCTCGCGGGTCCGCCACCAGATCGTCATCGACTTCCTCAAGGCGATCGGGGTCAGCGAGGCCCAGGCGGTGATCGATTCGGAAGGCCTCGAGCACCACGTCAGCGAGGAGACGCTGGCGGCTTTCGAGCGGTTCACCCGTGAACGGGACCGCGGTCGCTGAGGCCGCCGGGGAAGCCGCTTAACCCGATCGTAACGCGACCGGTGTAGCCCTCGTGGCGGGCGGCCTAGGCGCGCCGCGCCCGGCCTCGGAGGGCTGCGATGGCCAAGATCGAACGGACCATAGACTGCGGATCGGCCGACCGTCTGCGCTGGGTGGCGAGCCTCGGCGAGGTGCATTTCTTTGCCCATTCCGGCGGCAACCGGCTGTTGTGCCGGGTCTCGCGAGACTATCTCGAGGCCGCCAACGACCGCCCCCGGTCGCACGAGGCATGCGTCGCGACGGCGCGCGCCCATTTCGACCGCATTCGCCGCCGCGCCGCCTATCTGGTCTCGATCGGCCGCTACGAGGAAGGCGGCAGCGTCCTCCTCACCGCCGAGGACTGGTAGCGCCCCCGCGCTTGACAGTGCGCGCACCGTCACGTAGACGCAGCGCGCGTCCGCGATGCACCGACAGTCCGTCAACTCACCGTGGGGGCCACAGATGAGAAGGATTGCCGCGGTCTTCGTCCGTTTGCCGCCGAGCGCAGCGTTGTTCCTCGCCGTTGCCGGCCTCGCCGCCGCCCGTCCGGCCGCGGCGGCACCGCTCGTTCCGATCGATGCCGAGCAGTTCCGCTGTCTCGCGCTCAACGTCTACCGGGAATCGCGCTCGGAGCCCGGCGCCGGCCAGCTCGCGATCGCGCATCTGACCCTCAACCGGGTCGACCAGGGGATCTTTCCTGATACGATCTGCGGCGTCGTGCATCAGGGGAGCGAGGCCGGTCCCGGCCGCTGCCAGTTCTCCTGGACCTGCGATCCGCGCGTCCAACGCGAGCCGCGCGGGCGCGCGTGGGAGGAGGCCGTCGCCTTCGCCAAGGAGGCGCTTTTCAACCGCCAGGCCGACCCCTCGAACGGCGCGCTCTACGTCCACAACAAGAGCGTCCGCCCGCTATGGGCGCAGAAGAAGCGCGAGACCGCGCGGATCGGGCGACACATCTTCTATCGCTGACGACCGCGCGCCGGCCTCAGGTCGCCTTGCCCTGGCGCTGGCGCTCGATCCCCATCTTGGCCATGAACGGCAGGAGCGCATGGACGCCGAGCCGCAGGAGCTCGGCCTGGTCCAAGGTGAGGAGCCGCGCCTTGTCCTCGGCCGACATGCCGAGCGCGTTGGCGAAGGCTTGCGGATCGGCGATGAAGCGCGCGCGCTCATTCGGGTTGTAGGCGAGGCGCTGCAGCGCGTCGGTCAGGGTCACGAGCTCGGGGTGGACCGGCGGATAATGCGGCTCGAACTTGGGCTCGCGCGGCTCGGACCACCAGGCGATGGTGGCGTAGTTGTGGTGCCAGCTCGGCTCGAGCGAGATCATGTCGGGCTTGCGCTCGCCGAGCATCCCGGCGGCGACGCCCCAGCAGCGGAGCTCGATATTGCCGGTCTCGTCGAGGCGCTTCTCGTCGAGCGCGAGGAGATAGCGCATGTTGCCGGTGGCGAGCTCGGCGACGAGCTTCTTGTCGAACGCGAGGTCGGGCTCGGCGTAACGCTCGGTGCCGGGGAAATGCGACAGCCCGCCGCTCGTCACGACGACCGCGCGCACGCCGAGCGCCTCGAGCCCGCGCCGCATCGCCTGGCCGAACGCGAAGCAGCGCTCCATCCTGGGCTGCGGCGGCACATAGGCGTTGACATAGAGCGGGATCACCGGCCCCGGCACACGGAGGAAGGTGAGCGGGATGCCGAAGGCGTAGTCGATCGCGGCGTTGCTGGTGAACGCGGGATCGAAGCCGTCCTCCTGCAGATAGCGGATCAGGCTTGTCGAGATGTCGGCGGCGATCGGGAAGCTGAAATCGCGACCGGCGAACGTGCCCTTGGCGACCGGCCCGCGGTGCAGCGTGAACGACGGCACGCAGTGCAGGAGGAATTGGTTGGCGTGATCGTTGGCGATCACGATGTAGACGTCGGGCTTGAGCGCGGCGAGCTGCTTGCCGTTCTCGATCGCCATGGCTTCGACACGGGCCACCGTTCCCTTGTCCTCGGTCTCGGGCAGGGTGAAGAACTGCGGGGCATGGGCCATGCACACGCCACCGACGACACCGGTCTCTCTCATGACTTTCCTCCGTTCGCGGGCCAACGCGGACATGATACCGCCTTTTGCCGCCGTCGCCAGAGAAGGCCGCGGCGAGCGACCGCGTGTCGCCCCGGGGGTTGCCTAACCGCGCGCCGGCGCCCAATCTGGCGGCGATGAACCCGCCTTCCACCGCGATCCGATGAACGCCGGCGGGCCCGCCGGTCCGGATGGACGCGCCGTCCTCCTGATGCTCGCCTCGACCCTCTGCTTCTCGGGCATGCACGGGGCGATCCGCCATGTCTCGGCCGATCTCCACGCCTACGAGATCGCGTTCTTCCGCAATTTCTTCGGGCTTCTCGTATTCGTTCCGGTGTTGGTCCGCCACGGTCTCGCGCCGCTCCGGACGCGGCGCTTTCCGCTCCATCTGCTGCGCGCCGCGATCAACATCGTCTCGATGATGTGCTTCTTCTACGCGCTCGGCATCGGCCCGCTCACCGAGATATCGACGCTCAGCTTCACCTCGCCGATCTTCGCGGCCATTCTGGCGGTGTTCTTCTTCGGCGAGCGGATCGGCCGCGCCAAGGCGGCGGCCATCGCGCTCGGCTTCGTCGGCATGGTGGTCGTTCTGCGCCCGGGCCAAGAGGCGCTCGGGCTCGGGCCGCTGCTCTCGCTCGCCTCGGCCGTGATCTGGGCCTTCGCGCTGATGGTGATCAAGGAGCTCTCGAAGACCGATTCGGCGATCACCATCGCGGCCTACATGAACATTCTGCTCGCGCCGCTCGCGCTCGGACCGGCGATCCTGGTGTGGCGCTGGCCGAGCGCGGAGACCTATGCCTGGCTGGTCGCGCTCGCGGTGATGGGGACCTCGGGGCACATCCTTCTCAACCAGGCGCTCAAGGAGGCCGAGGCGAGCGCGATCATGCCGCTCGATTTCGTGCGCATCATATGGATTGCGGCGATCGCCTATTTCGGTTTCGGCGAGACCCCGGATATCCTGACCTGGGCCGGCGCCGGGCTGATCTGCCTCAGCGCGTTCTGGATCGCGCGGACCGGCCGGCCACGCGGCCGACGTCGCGCGGCGCACTTGTGACGGCGCGCACAGACGTGCGCCGTCGACGCGGAGAAACTGGCCTCGGGCGTGGACGGGGTTAAGCTTTCTTAACGATCTCATTGGCCTAATGCGCGCCCCGAAACGGGGCCAGTGGTTCGCACGACGCGACAATCGGGTCACCATGTCGACGAGGACGGGACCAACGTCATCAGCGCCCAAGGGCGAGCCTGGTCTCGAGCTCGCGCGGCTGCGCGCACGCATCGCCGAGCTCGAGACCAGGCTCGCCGCGACCGAGAGACTCGCCGCCGCGCTCCACGACGGACCCAACCGCTACCGCGCCCTCGTCGACGCCTCGCCCGATGCGATCATGATCCACGACGCGGGACGGCGGATCCTCTATCTCAACCCGGCCGGGTTGCATCAGTTCGGAATCCCCGCGCTCGCGCTCGCCGTCGGGCGCCACGGCGACGACTTCGTGCACCCCGAATCGCGCACGGTGGTCGCGTCCCGCTCGCGCCAGGTCCTCGCCGGCGCGGTGCAGAGCTTCCTCGAGCAACGCCGCCTGCGCGCCGACGGCTCGGCGTACTGGGCCTCCGTCGCCGCCGCGCCGATCGACTGGGACGGCCTTCAGGCATCGATGTGCATCCTTCGCGACACCACCGCCCAGCGCGACGAGATCGATCGCGTGCGCATCGCCGATCGCCGGCTGCGCGATGCGATCGAGGCGATGTCGGAAGGCTTCGCGCTCTATGACGCCGACGAACGGCTTGTCCTCTGCAACCAGCGCTACCTCAACGAGATCTGGCCCTGCGTCGCCAATCTGATCGTGCCCGGTGCGCGTTTCGAGGATCTGGTGCGCGCGGTGCTCGGGCGCGTCGGCCAGTTTCCGCCCGAGGATCACGACGCCTTGGTCGCGCGCGCGCTCGCCCAGCATCGCGCGCCGTCGTCGGACTTCGTGCTCGACGATCCGGCCGGACGGTCGATCCGTCAGATCAAGCGGCGCACCAGCGACGGCGGCACGGTCTGCGTCTATGCCGACGTGACCGCCGAGCGGCGGCGCGAGGCGGCGCTCGCCGACGGCGAGGCGCGCTATCGGCGGCTGTTCGAGACCCTGCCCGACGCGGTGTCGATCCAGGTCGACGGGATCATCGTCCATGCCAATTCCGCAATGGCGGCGCTGGTCGGGGCCGAGAGCGCGGCGGCGCTGATCGGGACCGTCGTCCTCGACTTCGTGCCGCTGGAACAGCGCGCCGCGCACCGCCAGCGCATCGTCCGGCTCCACGCCGACGGGCTCGCCCAGCCGCCGGTCGAGCAGCAGCGCCTGCGCCTCGACGGCACCCGTGTCGACGTCGAGTTGCGCTCGGCGCTGACGATATGGGACGGACGCCCCGCCGTCCTCGGCGTGCTCCGCGACATCACCGACCGGCGGCGCGCGCTCGCGGCGCTGCGCGAGGCCGAGGCGCGCTACCACGCGGTGGTCGACACGATCCCCGATCCGGTCCTCATCGTGACCGGCGAGGTGTTCGCCTATGCCAATTCGGCCGCGGCGCTCCTGTTCGCGGCGCCGGACGCGGCGGCGCTGGTCGGCCGCCGGGCGCTCGACTTCGTGCCCGAGGCCCTCCGCGAGACGGTGCGCCGGCGCGTCGACCAGGTCATGACGCTCCTCGAGCCGGCGGCGCCCGATATCCAGGAGCGCGTCCGTCTCGACGGCACGCGCGTCGAGGTCGAGACGCGCGTTGCGCCGATCACCTGGAACGGTGAGCCGGCGCGCGTGATCGTGCTGCGCGACGTCACCGAGCGCCTCGCCGACGCGCGGGCGCTGGAGGAGAGCCGACGCCGCTTCCTCGCCATCTCGACCAATCTTCCCGGTGCGGTATACCAGCGCGTCCAGCACCCCGACGGTCGCATCGAGTATCCCTTTGTCAGCGACGGCGTGCGCCACACCCATGGCTTCGAGGCCGCCGAGGTGACAGCGAACCCGCTGCGTTTCGTCGAGGCGGTGCACCCCGACGACCGCGCGATGTTCCGCGAGGCGCTCGCCCGATCGAAGTGCGACCTCGCGCCGTTCGACGTCCAGATCCGCAACATCACGCCGCAGGGCGACACGGTCTGGATCCACTCGATCGCGCGGCCGAGCCGGCGTGCGGACGGCGCCGTCGTGTGGGACGGCCTGTTCGTCGACATCACCCGCCAGAAGGAGGCGGAGGCGAGCGCCGCGCAGGCGAACCAGTGGCTGATGGACGCGATCCGGAGCCTCTCGGACGGTCTCGTGCTGTGGGATCCCAACGACCGCCTGGTCCTCTGGAACGACAAATTCCTCGCCGAGCACAAGCCGCTCCAGGCCGAGCTCGCGCGCGGCATGCCCTATGCCGAGATCGCCCGCGCCGCCGCGCGCTCGATCTATGGTCTCAGCGCGCCCGCGCTGGTCGAGGCCTATGTCGCGCGCCGCGTCGCGGAGCGCCGGACGCCGCGCGGCCCGCAGGAGCAACGCCGGGCCGATGGGACCTGGGTGCAGCTCGCCGAGCACCGGACCCGCGAGGGATTCCTGGTCGGCATCTATACCGAGATCACCGAGCGCAAGCGCTATGAGGAGCGGCTGCGCGCCAGCGAGGAGACCTCGAAGACCCTCATCAACGCCGCCTTCGACGCGGCGCTCCTCAGCGAGCGCGACGGTACCATCGTGATGGCGAACGAGGCCTTCGCCGCCGACGTCGGCCTGCCGCTCGCCGACCTGATTGGCCGCAAAGTCGCGTCGGTGACCTATGCCGAGGGCGCCGACGAACGGGGTCGCGCCGCCGCGCGCGCGATCGAGACCGGCGTCCCGGTCCAGTTCGAGCAGCGCTTCGCCGACGGGTCGTGGCGGCTCTACCTCAACTCGCCGGTCCGCGATGCGTCCGGCAAGGTGAGCCGTCTCGCGCGCTTCTCGCGCGACATCACCCGGCAGCGCAACGCCGAGGAGAACATGCGGCTCGCCAAGGAGGCGGCCGAGATCGCCAACCGCTCGAAGAGCGAGTTCCTCGCCAACATGAGCCACGAGCTGAGGACGCCGCTCAACGCCATCATCGGATTCTCCGAGATGATGGTGTCGGAGATCTTCGGTGTGCTCGGCAGCGAGAACTACCGCGCCTATGTCCGCGACATCCACGACAGCGGCCGGCATCTCCTCCAGGTCATCAACGACATTCTCGATCTGTCGAAGATCGAGGCCGGCAAGCTCGCGCCCTCGATCGCGCTCGTCGATGTGCGCCAGACGATCGAGGCCAGCCTCCGCCTCGTCAAGCCGCGCGCCGACGGCCAGGGCATCACCCTCTCGGCGCGCATCGGCGACGGTCTCGGCGCTGTCGAGGCCGACGAGCGTATGCTGAAGCAGGTGCTGATGAACCTCCTGTCGAACGCGGTCAAGTTCACGCCCGCCGGCGGGTGCGTCGGCGTGCGCGCACGCCGGGTGCGCGACGGCGTCGCAATCACGGTCGTCGACACCGGGATCGGCATCGCGGCCGCCGACATTCCGCGCGTGATGCAGCCCTTCAGCCAGGTCGATTCGACCTTGAGCCGCAAATACGACGGCACCGGTCTCGGGCTGCCGCTGACCAAGTCGCTGGTCGAGCTGCAGCGCGACCGGTTCGTCCTCAGGAGCCGGCCCGGCCTCGGAACCGTCGCATCGGTGATCTTCGCCGGCTGAACGCCCTCAGCCGCGCGTCCAGGCGTGGCCGATCTTCGCCTCGACCCAGCGCCCGACCGCGAGGAGCGCCTCGTCCGCGTGGAACTTGCCGACGAACTGCGTGCCGACCGGAAGGCCCTTCGGCCCCCGATGCGTCGGCAGCGTCAGCGCCGGCACGTGCATGAACGTCCACAGGCTCTGGAAGCGCGGATCGCCGGTTGCGGTCCCGGCCGGCGCCTCGCCCATCGCCGACGGCACCAGGAGCGCGTCGTAGTCGGCGACGAGCGCGGCATACTCGGCGCGACAGGCCATCGCGTGGCGGAGATCGGCGCAATAGGCCTCGAACGGATGGGCGAGGCCGATCTCGCAGGTCGCGATCAGCTTGGCGCTCATCAGGTCGCGATGGTTGTTCCATTCCCAGGCGAGCGCGCGCACGAACTCAAAGGCGAGGACGCGCCAGTGGGCCTCGGCCATGGCGGTGAAGCTCGCCGGCCACTTGACCTCGCTGATCCGCGCGCCGGCGCCGGCGAGCCGCGCCGCCATGTCCTCGAACGCCTCGACCGTCTCGGGCGCGGCCTCGGTCCAGAGATGGGTGCGGCAGAGCCCGATCCGCGGCGCCCGGTCGAGGCTGCGACGGTCGACGGCGGGCCGGCCCATCAGCACCGCGCCGACCAGCGCGATGTCGTCGACCGAGCGGGTGATCCAGCCGATGGTGTCGAGCGATTCGGATTCCGACATCACACCGGTGCGGTTGACGGTGCCGTAGCTCGGCTTGAAGCCGACCGCGCCGCAGAACGCGGCGGGACGGATCACCGAGCCCGCGGTCTGGG
Source organism: Alphaproteobacteria bacterium (assembly GCA_016869145.1). GTDB lineage: Bacteria > Pseudomonadota > Alphaproteobacteria > MPNO01 > VGEU01 > VGEU01. Next base: position 16,682 of record VGEU01000050.1, read on the forward strand.
TGCCGAGCGCGGCCGGCATCATGCGGTCGCCGACGCCGGCGGCGCTTCCCGACGACGAGCCGCCCGGCGTATGGCCGGGATTGTGCGGGTTGCAGGTCTGGTTCGGCGTCGTCGCCGCGAACTCGGTCGTCACGGTCTTGCCGAGAATGACGGCGCCCGCGGCGCGAAGGAGGCCGACCGGCGCCGAATCGGCGCGGGTCCGGTTCCCCTTGTAGATCGGCGAGCCCATCTCGGTCGGGTAGTCGGCGGTCGCGAAGATGTCTTTGATGCCGACCGGAACGCCGTGCAGGAGCCCGAGCCCGCCTTTGGCCGTCGCGCTGTCGCGCGCCCGCGCCGCGGCGAGCGCGCGCTCGGGGTCGAGATGGGCCCACGCCTTGACCGTCGGATCGCGGTCGCGGATGCGCTCGAGGCAGGCGGCGACGAGCGCCTCGGCGGTGATCTCCCGGGCGGCGATGCGGCGCGCCGCCTCGGTGGCGGTGAGTTCGTTGAGCTTTGTCATGGCCGCCCACTATAGCAAACCGTCCGTCGCGCGCGCACGATTAGGATCGCAGGTTGCGGATCGCCACATTCAATCTCGAGAACCTCGACGACGGCCCCGACGCCGCGGCGCCGTTCGCCGACCGCGTCCGCCTGCTGCGGCCGCAGCTCGACCGGTTCGACGCCGACGTGCTCTGCCTGCAGGAGGTCAACGCGCAGAAGATCGACCCGGCGAAGGCGGCGCCGCGCCGCTTCCGCGCGCTCGGCGCGCTCCTCGCCGGCACGCCCTATGCCGGGTTCGCGCGCGCCGCGACGACGCTCCGCGACGGACGCGGCCCGCTCGATGTGCAGAACCTCGTGATCCTGAGCCGGCTCCCGATCCGCGCTTTCCGCCAGTACTGGCACGATCTCGTCCCGCCGCCGGCCTGGGCGCCGGGAACGGCGCCGGCTGCGCCCGTTGCGTGGGACCGGCCGATCCTCCATGCCGAGCTCGCGCTCGCCGACGGGCGGGCGCTCCACGTCCTCGACCTTCATCTCCGCGCCCCGCTCGCCGCCTTCATCGCCGGCGAGAAATCGGGGCCGTTCACCTGGAAGACGACCGCCAGCTGGGCGGCCGGCTTCTACCTCGCGACGATGAAGCGCGCCGGCCAGGCGCTCGAGGCGCGGCTCGCCGTCGATCGCCTGCTCGATGCCGATCCCGATGCGCTCGTCGTCGTCTGCGGCGACATGAACGCGGACGTGAACGAGATGCCACTCAGGCTGCTCCGCGCCGAGACCGAGGACACGGCGAACGGCGCGCTCGCCGCCCGTGTACTGGTGCCGCTCGAGCGTGCGGTCGCCGAATCGCGGCGGTTCTCGGTGCTTCATGCCGGCCGGCGGCTGATGCTCGACCACGTTCTCGCCTCGCGCGCCCTGATGGGCGCCTTCCGCGGCGTCGAGATCCACAACGAGGCGCTCGAGGACGAGGTTGTCGGCTACGCGCTCGCGGGCGGCTCGCCCGAGACCTATCACGCGCCGGTCGTCGTCACCTTCGATCTGCCGGTTCAGCCGTAACGGCGCGTCGCGCGGTCGTGCGGCCGGTCGAAGTCGGGCAGCGGTCCGCGCGCGACGATCCGGGTCGGGTTGATGCCCGGCATGCTCGTGTAGTAGTGCGTGCGGATATGGTCCATGTCGACGGTCGCGGCGACGCCGGGGGTCTGGTAGAGCGCGCGCGTATAGGGCGCGAGGCACGGATACTCGGCGAGCTTCTGCCGGTTGCACTTGAAGTGGCCGTGATAGACGGCATCGAAGCGGACGAGCGTCGGGAACAGCCGCCAGTCGGCCTCGGTCGCGACCGCGCCGGCGAGGAAGGGCTGGCGGTCGAGCCGCGCCTCGAGCCGGTCGAGCGTCGCGAACAGCTCGTCGAAGGCCGCGTCATAGGCGGCCTGGGTCGTCGCGAAGCCGCAGCGATAGACGCCGTTGTTGACGTTGGCATAAACCTCGGCGTTGACCGCGTCGATCTCGGCGCGGAGCGCGGCCGGGTAGAGATCGGAGCCGCCGGCGCCGAGCGGCGCGAACGCGCCGTTCAGCATGCGGATGATCTCCGACGATTCGTTGTTGACGATCGTCCGGCGCTCCTTGTCCCAGAGGACGGGGACCGTGACGCGCCCGGTGAAGTCGGGCTTGGCGCGGGTATAGAGCTCGTGGAGCCGCGCGGCGCCGTTGACGCCATCGGCAATCGCGCCCGGGAACGCACCGAACACCCAGCCGTCCTCGCCCATCACCGGGTGGACGATCGAGACCGTGATCACGCGTTCGAGCCCCTTGAGCGCGCGGACGATCAGCGTCCGGTGCGCCCACGGACAGGCGAGCGAGACATAGAGGTGGTAGCGCCCGGCCTCGGCCTTGAACCCGCCGGTCCCGGTCCGGCCGGCGCCGCCGTCGGCCGTCACCCAATGGCGGAACGGGGATTCGGGGCGGACGAACCGGCCGCCGCCGTCGCGATAGGCCACGTCGTCGGCGATCCAGCGCCCCTCGATCAGCATGCCCATCGGTGTCTCCTCCCCACGCTCACGGCGATCCTCACACGCATGTGACCGAGGCTTGATTGGTCAACGGCGCGGCCGAGGCCTATGTTCCATTCAGTCGCTCGCGGGGCGCTCCCCCGCATATGCTCCAAACCGGTACGAAGCGTTCAGGCCCCGGCACCCCCTCCCGCCGGGGCCTTTGCTTTTGGGGGTCGGCCGCTCAGCGGCCTGCTCCCAAAAGGGTCCGCCGCTCAGCGGCCTGCACCCTATAAGGGTCGGCCGCTCAGCGGCCTTCCTGGCGCCAGGCGAAGACGAGCGTCCCGAGCCCGATCAGGAGCAGCGCGAGCCCCGGCAGCAGCGTCACCTCGCGCACGCTGTCGACCCGGTAGTCGTTGTTGGCGAGAAGGCCGATCCAGTCGCGTCCGCCGGCGCGGCGGCCCTCGCGGACCCGGCGCGGCTCGGGGAGGCCATCGGCGAGCCAATGGACGGTGCCGCCGGTCGCCGTCGCCAGCGGCCCGAGCACGTCGGCCGTGGCCCGCATATTGGCGTATTCACGCGGGTTGAGGTTCCCGACCGCGGCGAGCCGCGACCGCGCGCCGTCGCTCACCTTGTAGATCCCCATCTCCTTGACCGGGACGCTGGCGCGGGCGCGGCCGCCGAAGCCTTCCTCGAGCCGGACCTGCTGCACTTCGCCCGAGGGTGCGGTCACCTCGACGGGGCTCGCATCGGGTTCGAGGCTGCGGCGGACAATGGCGAGCCCATTGCCCTCGCCCTGGGCGCGGAGATCGCTCTCCTCGAGATCGGGCTCCTTCATCAGCCAGTGGGCGAGGCGGCGGAGGATCTCCGAATGCGGGCCGCCGCCCTCGAAGCCGCGCGCCCACAGCCACAGATGGTCGCTCAGCACCTGGGCGACGCGGCCCTCGCCGACCCGGTCGACGACGAGGAGCGGCCGCGCCTCGCTCCCCTGCATCAACGGCACGCCGCGGCGGACGTTGACCTCGATCTGGCGGAACCAGCGGCCCCAGGGCGGGTTGGTGGTGTCGGCGCCGGGCAGATCGGCGGTGATCGGGTGGCGCCGGCCCTGATCGGTGAGGCCGGGCTTCAACGGCTGCTCGATGACGCTCCCGGTCGGCGCGGCGGGCAGCACCTCGCCGAGCGGCGTGCGGAACAGGCTCACCGGCGAGGCGAACTCGGGGCCGGAGGATTCGAGCACCGCGCCGCCGCGATCCACGTAGCGCGCGATGTTGTCGTAATAGGTCGTCGGCAGCACGCCGCGACGGCGGTAGCGGTCGAAGATGATGAGGTCGAACTCGTTGAGCTTGACCTCGAACAGCTCGCGGATCGGGAACGCGATCAGCGACAGCTCGCGCACCGGCGTCGCGTCCTGCTTCTCCGGCGGGCGCAGGATCGTGAAGTGGACGAGGTCGACCGAGGGGTCGGCCTTGAGGATGTTGCGCCACACGCGCTCGCCCGGATGCGGCTCGCCCGAGACGAGGAGGACGCGGAGCCGTTCGCGGACGCCGTTCACGGTGACGACGGCGCGGTTGTTGACGACGGTGAGCTCGTTCGGCGCCGCGGCGACCTCGAACTGGAAGATGTTGGCGCCGGCGTGGTCGATATGGACGTTGATCGTCGCGGTCTCGCCCACCGTCACCGGGATCGTCTCGACGGTGCCCGAGGCGCGGGTCAGGGTCAGGTTGACGCGGGTGCCGGCGGCGGCGGGATCGTCGACGCGGATGCGGACCTCGACGGTCTTGCCGACTAGGCCGTAGCTCGTCGCCTGCTCGAGCACGATGCGCCGGTCGCGCTCGCCGCGGGCGCCGGTGACGAGGACGTGGAGCGGCCCGCCGAACGGCGGTGGGTCGTCGGCCTTCGGCGTGTCGTGCACCTGGCCGTCGGTCAGCATCACGACGCCGGCCATGCGCTTCCGCGGTACGTCGGAGAGCGCGCGCCCGATCGTCTCGAACAGATGCGTGCCGTCGACCGGGCCGCCCGCTGTCGCTGCCGGCGCGCCGGCCGCGATCACGCGGAGCTCGAGGTTCTCCATCGCGCCGAGGCGCGCCCGCAGCTCGGCGAGCGCGGCCTGGGTCTGCGCCGGCCGGCGCCCGACGGCCTGGCTCGGCGATTCGTCGACCACGACCGCGACGACGTCGGCGACGGCGCGCCGTTCCTCCTCGATCAGCACCGGATTGGCGAGCGCGAGAAGAAGGATCGCGAGGCTCGCGAAACGCCACGCGAGGCCGCGCGCGCGGCGGAGCGCGCCGAAGCCGAGGAGGAGTGCTGCGAGCGCCGCGAGGACCGCGATCACGATCCAGTCGAACAGCGGCGCGAAGGCGATCGAGGTCATTGCCCGAGCCGCTCGATGATCGCCGGGATGTGCACCTGGTCGGTCTTGTAGTTGCCGGTGAGCGCGTACATCACCCAGTTGACGCCGAAGCGGAACGCCATCTCGCGCTGGCGCTCGCCGCCGGGAACGACCGGGAACATCGCCTGGCCGTTGTCCTCGACCGCCCAGGCGCCGGCCCAGTCGTGGCCGCCGATCACCACCGAGGAGACGCCGTCATTGTGGTTGCCGCCGCGGCGCTCGACCCACACCGTGCCGCCGATCCAGCGGCCGGGGAAATCGTTCAGAAGATAGAACGCGCGCGCCAGCACATGGTCCTCGGGCACCGGCGTCAGCGCCGGGATGTCGAGATCGGCGAGGAGCGCCCGGAGCCGCTGCGCCGCCGGACCCGAGGCGCCGAACATGTTGGACGAGAGGCCGCCCTGCTCGCGGGTGTCGAACAGGATCGTGCCGCCGGTGCGGAGATAGTCGTTGAGCTTCTGCTCGGCCTGGTCGGAGAGCGGGCGCTGACGCGGCGATATCGCCCAGTAGAGAAGCGGGAAGAACGCGAGCTCGTCACGCTCTATGTCGACGCCGATCGGCGCCGCCGCTTCGACGGCGGTGCGGCGGCGGAGCACGTTGGTCAACCCGATGAGGCCGGCGCGGCTGATGGTGTCGATGCTCTCGTCGCCGGTCAGCACATAGGCGAGACGGGTGTCGAGCGTCGCATTGAGCGCGAAGGCGTTGGGGCCGGTGCGCGGCTTCGGCGCCGGGATCGCGGTGGCGGGCACCTCGCGCGGGAAGAACTGCGCCGCCGCCTCGCCGGCGCCGGTCGATGCGACCGCGGCGGCGAGGAC
>VGEU01000051.1 GCA_016869145.1 Alphaproteobacteria bacterium
CGCTGCGGTAGCGCGCGCCGCCGCCGCGCTCGGCGCCACGCGGCGGATCGCGATCCCGGGCTCGGATCGGGCGCCGGCCGCCTCGCTCCTCATCACCGCCGCCGAGGGTGCGAGCCTCCATCTCGACGAGCTCCGTCGCCGCGCGGCCGATTTCGATTCCCACATCCGCGACCGCTGGCTCGCCGCCGCGATGATCCCGCAGGCCTGGGTCCATGCCGCGCAGCGCTTCCGCCGCGTCTATCGCACGCAGCTTCTCGCCGCGCTTGCCGATGTCGACGTGCTGATCGCGCCGACGACACCGTTCCCGGCGCCCCACATCGGCGAGGAGACGATCGCGATCGACGGCCAGTCGGTGCCGGTGCGCGGCACGCTCGGCCGCTTCACCGCGCCGTTCTCGTTCCTCGGCGTGCCGTCGATCTCGGTGCCGCTATGGGACGACGGCACGCTGCCGCTCGGCGTGCAGCTCGTGGCCAAGCCCTTCGACGACGGCCTCGTGCTGCGGGCCGCTGCGGCGCTCGAGGCGGCCGGTGTCCCCCGCGCGCCTGTCGCGGTACTCGGCTGAGCGCGCCGGAAACGAAAAGGCCAGGCCCAGGGCCCGGCCTTTCCAGTCTGCGTGCGCGTCTCGATCAGGACGCCTTGCGCGTCTCGATCAGGACGCCTTGCGCGTCTTGGCGACGGTGAGCTTCAGGAGCTCGTACATGTCCTTGGTCGCTGGATTGTTCGCGAGGAACTGATCGCCGAGCGGCCGCAGCGTATCGACCAGGCGCTTCTGGTCCGCGGCGCTCAGCCTGATGATCTCGGCGCCGTTGTCCCGCCACAGCTTCTCGGCCTGGGCCTCGAATTCGCGGCCGGCCTTGTGAATCTTCGGCTCGACCTCGCGGCCGACGCGCCGGAAGATCTCCTGAAGATCGGGCGGCAGCTTCTGGAACCACACGCCGCTCGTGTTGAACGCGGAGGGGATGATGCCGGTGCCGTCCCAGGTGATCGACTTGGCGACCGAGAAGAACTTCGAGCCGCCCATGACGACGATCGAGGTGCGCACCGCGTCGACGGTGCGCTGCTGTAGCGCGGCGAGCACCTCGGTGTAGTCCATCGGCACGCCGGTCGCGCCGAGCCTCGACATCGCTTCGCTCTCGATGCGGGTCGCGAGGACGCGGATCTTCTTGCCCCGGAAGTCTTCGAACTTGCGGATCGGCTGCAACGAGGCGATCCACGTGAAGTCGTAGACGTAGAGCGAGTTCATGATCACGCCCTTCGACGGCGTGAGGCCGGTATAGGCCTCGCGGAACGACGGGTCGGCGAGCACGCGCTCGGCGTGGCCGCGGTCCTCGTAGATCGCGGGTGCGTCGAGGACCTGCACCGCGGGGTTGAGGCCGACGAGGAAGGCGGGCGGGGTGATCAGCACCTCGAGCGTGCCGAGCTGGATGCCCTCGACCATGCGCGGGATGCCGCCGAGCTGCGAGGCGGGGAAGAGGCGCGGCTTGAGCCGGCCGTTGGTCGCCTTCTCGATGTCCTCGGCGAAGATTCGCGCGGACTCGTGCTGGATCTCGTTGATGGTCGCGTAGCCGATCTTCATGTCGAAGGTCTGCTGCGCCACGGCCGGCGCACCGAGGAGCGCGACCAGCGCCGCCGCGCCGAGCGTCGCGGCCGCACGGCGCTCCGCCAAGGGTATCAAGGTCATGGAGTTCTCCCAGTGGTGAGGTAGGTTGGCCGCCCGGTCCGGGCCGGGACCGGTCTATCATGCCTTAGCGGTTGCGGCGCTGTAAAGAACCGGTCGCGCGATGGAGGCCGGCAATGCCCGACCGGACTGCGGCGGTGGCTACCAACGCAGCAACCTGCCGCCGAAGAGTGCACCGAGGAGCCCGAGCGGCATGAGGGCGAGTACGTACCAGGTCGCGAGAAAGAGCGGTGAATCGTCGGTGCAGTAGAGCGAATAGAGCGCCGCGCCGATCGCGCCGGCGAGAACGCCCGCCGCCGCGCCGCAGGCGCTGGGCGAGGCCGGTGCGGTCCACCGCAGCGCGACGAGAAGCGCTACGAACACCGGCGCGGCCAGCCCGGCGATGAAGAAGAGGCAGGTGATCGGATGCATGCCGTGGCCGAGCCCGAGGAGATCGGCCGCCGGTTGTGTCGCGACCTCGCCACCGATCCCGGCGATGAGAACCGCGACGGGCAGCAGCGTCCATGTTCGGAGATCGGGCCGCGCATCCGGCCGCGACCGTGCGACCACCTCGCCGATCGCGACACCGATCAGCGCGAACACGAAAGCGGCCTTGGTCAGGAACCGCCAGGACAGCAGCACCGCGGCGAGATCGGGTCGCACGTCGAGCACGAGAAAGAAACCGATCGCCGCGACGACGCCACCCGCGGCGACCGACCACCATACCGCGCGCGCCGGCGTGATCGTCGGCGTGTCGCGGTCGGCGACAAGCGCCTCGATCAGGCGTTCGGTGCTCATGACGTGCCTCCGATCACCCGGGCCAGCCGGCGGATGCCCCGGTGCAGCGCGACGCGGACGGCGCCCTCGGTCATCGCGAGCCGCGCCGCCACCTCGCGCGTCTCGAGCCCGTCGAGCGCCACCGCGCGCACCACCTCGCGCTGGCGCGACGGGAGCGCCCCGATCAGCCGCTCGACGGCGCCGCCGAGGCCGTGGCGGACCGGCGGCTCGGTCGCGAGCGTCTCGGCGAAGGGCTCGATCGGGACCTCGTGCCGGCGGCCGCGGCGGCGCATGGCGTCGACCAGCTTGTTGCGTGCGATGGCGCGGACCCAGGGACGGAGCGGCTGGTCCTCGCGCCAGGTTCCGCGCTTCAGATGGATGGCCAACAGCGTCTCCTGCACGACGTCCTCGACGTCGACGACCGCGCCGCGCGCCGCCGCCTCGCGGCGCACGACGCCGCGGACCAGGGCGGCGATCTCGCCGAGAACCGTCCGGTACGCCGCGGCGTCGCCCCGGTTCGCCGCGCGCATCAGCGCCGCCCAATGATCCTCGTCGCCGCTCACCCTTCCTCCCCGATACGTCGCCCGGCACCCCGGCGTTACGGCGCCTACGAAGGATGCACCATGAAGGGCGGATCGCAAGGCCGGTCACTCATCCGTGATCGGGTAACACCGCCCGCTCCGGCGGCGAACCAGCCTGTGTGGGGGAAACGACCCCACGCCCTCAGGGATCAGGAGAGGACACCCATGCGATCGACCCCGACCAATTTCGCCCTCGCCGCCGCGCTCGCCGCCGCCGTCGGCATGGCCACCAGCGCCGCCGCCCAGGCCCCGGCCGCCGACCGGGAAAAGTGCTACGGCATCGCCATGGCCGGCAAGAACGACTGCGCCTCGACCGGGAACAATTCCTGCGCCGGCACCTCCAAGGCCGATTTCGACCGCGGCGCGTGGAAATACGTGGCGACAGGGACCTGCACCAACATGGAAGTAACCCTCAGGGACGGCACCAAGCGCAAGGGCTCGCTGCAGCCGATCCGTGGCTGAACGACGGATGCGCGTCGTGACGAGCGGTGGCTCGCCCGGCGTCCGGAACTCGGGCCCGATCCCGGCGCGCGCCGGGGTCGGGCTCAAGCCCGAGCACTGGGGCGCCGTCCTCGACGGCGCGACCGAGGCCGCCTGGTTCGAGATCCACGCCGAGAACTTCATGGGCGATGGCGGCCCGCCGCATCGCATGCTCGAGCGCGTCCGCGACCGCTTTCCGCTCTCGGTCCACGGCGTCGGGCTGTCGCTCGGCGGTGCCGATCGTCTCGACCGGCGCCATCTCGATCGCCTCGCGGGCGTCGTCAAACGCTACCGGCCGGCGCTCGTCTCGGAGCATCTCGCCTGGTCGAATTTCGGCGGCGCCTATCTCAAAGATCTCCTGCCGCTCCCCTATACCGAGGCCACGCTCGAGCTCGTCGCCGGCAAGCTCGATGCCGTGCAGCAGCGGCTCGGCCGGGAGATCCTGATCGAGAACCCGACACGCTATGTCCGCTTCGCCGGCCGCGCGATGAGCGAGGTCAAGTTCCTCGACCGGCTCGCCGAGCGCACCGGATGCAGTCTCCTCCTCGACGTGAACAACGTCTACGTCACGGTCGTCAACCGTGGCTTCGATCCGGAGCGTTATCTCGACCGGTTCCCGATGGCGCGCGTCGGGGAGATCCATCTCGCCGGCCATGCGCCGCTCACCGACGAGGACGGCCGCCGCTACTGCATCGATTCGCACGACCGCCCGATCGTGCCCGAGGTGTGGATGCTCTACCGCCGCGTGGTGGAAAAGATCGGGCCGCGGCCGACGCTCATCGAGTGGGACAACGACGTGCCCGACTGGGCGACGCTTGCCGCCGAGGCCGCCATCGCCGACCGAATCCTCGAGGAGAAAACGCGCCATGCCCTCGCCGTCGCTTCAGGAGTCCGGCGGCGGGATCGCCGACATCCAGGCCGCCTTCGCCGACCGGATCCTCGGCCGGCGGCGCGGCGTCCCGGGCGCGCTCGACGCCGCGTCCGCGCGCCGCTTCGACATCCACCGCAACAATGTCTATGCCAGTCTCGTCGAGGCGCTGCGCACGCGCTTCCCCGTGGTCGAGCGGCTGGTCGGTCCGTCGTTCTTCCCGGCCATGGCGGCGAGCTTCATCGACGATCATCCGCCGCGCTCGCCGGTGCTCATCGAGTACGGCGCGCTGATGCCGACCTTCATCGCCACCTTCTCGCCCGCCGCGGACATCCCCTATCTCGCCGACGTGGCGCGGCTCGAGTGGCTCCGCCACGCCGCCTATCACGCCGCCGAGGCCGAGCCGCTCGACCCGGCGACGCTCGCCGATCTGCCGGAGAGCGCGGTCGGCGGCCTCCGTCTTGCGCTCCACCTGGCGACCCGTGTGTTCGCCTCGTGATACCCGGCGGTCTCGATCTGGACGACCAATGCCGGCGACGCGGTCGTGCGACCGGTGAGCCGCAAGGCCGGTGCCGAGGCGGCGCTCATCGTGCGCCCGCACGCGGCGCTCCGGCTCGTCCCGATCGACCCGCCGACGCGTGCGCTCGTCGAGGCGCTCGGCCGCGGCGCGGTGCTGGCGGACGCCGCCGCGGTCGCGACCGGCGTGAGCGCCGCGTTCCGGCTCGACAGCGCGCTCGGCGTCCTCTTCGCCGCCGGCGTGTTCGCCGCGCCTGCCGGCGGCGATCGCCCGCCACCCCTGTCGCTCGCCCGGAGGTGATGGTGTCCGACCTCGTTCATCGGCTGATCGCGCTCGCTCAGCGCATCCCCCTTGATCTGATCGAGATCATCGCGCGGATCGCCGTCGGGACGATCTTCCTCCGCTCCGGGCTCCTCAAGATCGAGGGCTGGGCCGACGGCACCACCTTCGCCTTGTTCCGCGAGGAATACCGCCTGCCGGTCCTGCCGCCCGAGCTCGCCGCCTATCTCGCGACCGCGGCCGAGCTCGCGCTGCCGCCCCTCCTCGTCCTCGGACTTGCTACGCGCTTCGCCGCCGCCCTCCTGCTCGCGATGACGCTGGTGATCCAGATCTTCGTCTATCCCAACGCCTTCGACACCCATGGCGTCTGGGCGGTGGCGCTCCTCTTTCTCATGCGCCACGGCGCCGGCACGCTGTCGGTCGACCACCTCCTCGCCGGCCGAAAATAGGCGCAAGCGATCGGTAACCCGGCTTTGCTATTCTCCGGCGCGGGCCGCTTCATCGACCGGGCGGCCCGGCGCCAGGGATCACGACCGAGCCGTGACCGACCGAGCCTCGACCGGACTCCTGCAACGCACCGTGCGCAACCTGCGCTCGGCCTGGCATGAGATCGCCGGGCCGTCGCGCGAGGATGCGCTCGGCACGCTCGCGCCCGATCTCCCGGACTGCGACCGCGACGCGCTCGTCGTCCTCGACTTCGAGCGGCTGACCGACATGGTCGGCGCGCTCCGCGGCGAATGACGGCGACGCGCGCTCTGCCGTCCGACCCCGATATCGTCGTTATCGGCGCCGGCGCCGCCGGCCTCGCCGCGGCACGAACGGCGCGCGAGGCGGGCGCGACGGTCGCCGTGATCGAGGCCAAGGACCGCATCGGCGGGCGCGCTTATACCGCAGCGGATGGGCTCCGTACCGCCTTCGACCACGGCTGCTACTGGCTCCACTCGGCCGACGAGAACCCCTTCGTCGCGATCGCCGATGCGCTCGAATTCCACTATGACCGGCTCGACCGGCAGCGACTGATCCACCTCGGCGGACGCTGGGCCGACGCCGCCGAGCAGGCCGACTGGGACCGCTATTTCGACGCCGCGTTCGATGCGATCGTCGCGGTCGGACGATGCGGTCGCGACGTCGCGGTGCGCGAGGTCCTCCCCGATCACGCGCTGTGGCGCCACCCGTTCGAGCGCTTCGTCGCTGCCTATGCCGGCGTCGATGCCGACGAGGCCTCGACGCTCGACTTCGCGCTCTATCGCGACACCGACGAGGACTGGCCGGTGCGCGAGGGCTATGGCACGCTGATCGCGCGCCACGGCGCGGGCCTTCCGATCGCGCTCGGAACGCCGGCGAGCAGGATCGTGCACGGCCGGACCGGCGTCCGCGTCGAGACCCCGCGCGGCACGATCGCCGCGCGCGCCGCGATCGTCACTGCCTCGACCGCCGTCCTCGCCGCCGAGGTGATCCGCCTCGACCCGCCGCTCCCCGACCGGGTCCGCGCCGCGCTCGCGGCGGTCCCGATGGGCCATGCCAACAAGATCGCCGTCGAGTTCGACCGCGACGTGTTCGCCGATCTCGACGGCGGCGCGTTCGGCCTGTCGGCGCGCGGAAAGGGGCTGTTGGGGTTCCAGATCAAGCCGGTCGGCACCGGGCTCGCGGTCGGCTATGTCGGCGGGCGCGCGGCGCTTGCGCTCGAGCGCGAAGGCGCGCGCGCGATGGGCGCCCACGCCGTCGACGAGCTCGTCGCGCTGTTCGGCAGCGCCCTGCGGGCCCGCGTCACCGGCACCGCCGCGACCGCCTGGTCGAGCGATCCCTGGATCCGGGGCGGCTATAGCGCGGCGCGGCCGGGCCGCGCCGCGGCGCGCGCCGATCTGCGCGCACCGGTCGGCGAGCGGCTTTTCCTCGCCGGCGAGGCGCTGTCGCCGGAATATTTCTCGACCGCGCACGGCGCCCATCTCTCCGGCATCGAGGCCGCAGCCGCCGCCATCCGCGCGATCGGCGCCGGACCGAACTAGGCCGCCCCAGTCGCGGACGCCCGGGCCGGTCGCTGCCCGATCAGATCGCGCCCTCGGCGCGGAGTGCCGCGATCTCGTCGGCGCCGTAGCCGAGCGTCCGGAGGATCGCCTCGGTGTCTGCGCCGAGCACCGGCGGCGGCGTCGCGGCGGTGGGCCGCGCGCCGTCGATGCGGAAGCCCGCGCCGGCGACCGTGATGTCGCGCGCCACGCCGGGCACGTCGGCGAAGCGGCGGAACGTGCCGCGATGGCGGGTCTGCGCGTCGGCGATCGAGTCCGGCACGCCGAGGACGCGGCCGGCCGGAACGCCGGCGCGCGCGAGCCGCGCCTCCCACGACGCCGCGTCGTCGGCCGCGAGCGCCGCGTCGATCAGCGCCGAGAGCGCGGCACGGTTGGCGAGACGGTCGGCGCGGCGGGCGAAGCGCGGATCGGTCGCGAGCTCGGGCCGGCCGATCGCCCGGCACAACGCCTCGAACTGTTCTTGCTTGTTGGCGGCGATATTGATGAGGCCGTCACGCGCAACGAAAGTGCCGGACGGGCTCGCGGTGAAATTGTCGTTCCCCATCGCGACCGGCGTCGTTCCGGCGATGAGATAGTTCGAGAGCACCCAGCCCATGGTGGCGTGCAGTGCATCGAGCATGGCGACATCGACGAAGGCGCCCTCGCCGCTCCGCACCCGGCGCTGGAGCGCGGCGAGGATCGCAAACGCTGCGGTTAGGCCGCCGACGGTGTCGCTCACCGGAAAGCCGATCCGCGTCGGCCCGCTCGCTGCGGTGCCGGTCACCGTCATGGCGCCGGAAAGCCCCTGTACGATCTGGTCATAGGCCGGATCGTCGCGCCGCGGCCCGTCCTGGCCGAAGCCGGTGAGGGCGCAATAAATGAGCCCCGGCCGCCCGGCGGCGAGCACGTCATGGCCGACGCCGAGGCGGTCCATCACGCCGGGGCGGAAATTCTCGATCACCACATCGGCGGTCGCGACCAGCCGCAGGAACACCGCGCGGCCGCGCTCGCTCTTGAGGTTGAGTGTGAGCGAGCGCTTGCCCGCATTCTGGGCGAGGAAGGACGATCCCATGTTGCGCGCGGCGAGCGCGGGATCGGCGCCGAGCTGGCGGGCGAGATCACCGGTGCCCGGCAGCTCGACCTTGATCACGTCGGCGCCGAGGAGCGCGAGCTGATAGGCCGCGAACGGGCCCGACAGCACGTTGGTGAGGTCGAGGACGCGGATGCCGTCGAGAAACCCGGCCATGTTGGCTCGATCCGTTGTCGGTTCGCCTCGACAATCGCGGCTCTCGGCTCGCTTGACAACAGGACTGTCACGCCGGACCTTGGCGCGATGATCGACAAGCGCGTCGACAGTCTCGCCGCCGCGATGCGGCCCATCCGGGACGGCCACACGATCCATGTCAGCGGCTTCGGCGAGTCGGGTTGCCCGACCGAGCTCCTGCACGCGCTGATCGAGCACGGCGCGCGCGGGCTCACCATCGTCTACAACAATGCCGGCAACGGCCATCTCGGGCTCGCCGCGCTCCTCGAGGCGGGTCGCGTACGGAAGATGATCTGCTCCTATCCGCGCTCGTCGCACTCGGTCGTGTTCGATCGCCTCTACCGCGCCGGCGCGATCGAGCTCGAGGTCGTGCCGCAGGGGACGCTCGCCGAGCGCATCCGCGCCGCCGGCGCCGGCATCGGGCCGTTCTACTGCCGCACCTCGGTCGGCACCCCGCTCGCCGACGGCAAGGAGTGCCGGCGCTTCGGCGACCACGACTATGTGCTCGAGCATCCCTTGCGCGCCGACGTGGCGCTGATCAAGGCCGAGACGGCGGACCGCTGGGGCAACCTCACCTTTCGCAAGGCCGCACGCAACTTCGCGCCGATCATGGCGATGGCGGCCGACCATACGATCGCCCAGGCGCGCCGCCTCGTCGAGCTCGGCGCGATCGATCCCGAGCAGGTCGTGACGCCGGGCGCCTTCGTCGACGCCGTCGTCCGCGTCGCGAATCCGATCAGCGAGTACGAAGCCCTTCTCGCGGCGAAGCGGCCATGAGCCTCACCCGCGACCAGATGGCGTGGCGGATGGCGCAAGACATCGCCGACGGCGCCTATGTCAATCTCGGCATCGGGCTGCCTGAGCTCGTCGGCAACCATCTGCCGCCCGGGCGCGAGATCGTGCTCCACAGCGAGAACGGCATCCTCGGCATGGGACCCGAGCCGGCCGCGACCGAGCGCGACTACGATCTCATCAACGCCGGCAAGAAGCCGGTGACGCTGCTCCCGGGCGGTGCCTATTTCCACCACGCCGATTCCTTCGCGATCGTGCGCGGCGGCCGCCTCGACCTCTGCGTCCTCGGCGCGTTCCAGGTCGCGGCGATCGGCGATCTCGCCAACTGGTCGACCGGCGCGCCGGACGCGATCCCGGCGGTCGGCGGCGCGATGGACATCGCGGTCGGCGCCCGGCGCTGCGTCGTCCTCACCGAGCACACGACGCGCGACGGCAAGCCCAAGCTGGTCGAGCGCTGCACCTATCCGCTCACCGCGCCGGGTGTCGTCCGCCGCGTCTATACCGACCTCGCGGTGGTCGATATCGATGCCGGCGGCTTCGTGGTCGTCGAGCTCGCCCCCGGCATCGGCTTCGAGGCGGTCGCCGCCCGCACCGGCGGGCCGATCCGGCGCGGCGACGGCTGCGGGATCATCGCGCTCCCCGGTTGAGGGCGCGAAACGGCTGGACCGGCCGGGCCGATTTCGGGACACTCGGGGCCGTTTCAGCCAGCACCCGAGGCGCGTTGTGCGCGACAACACAACCCCTGCCCTCCGCCTCGCCGCCGACATCGGCGGCACCTTCACCGACATCGCCGCCTTCGACGAGACGACCGGCCGGCTGATGCTGGGCAAGGCGCTCTCGACGCCCGACCGGCTCGTCGACGGCATCAGCGCGGGCGTCGCCAAGGCCGGCACGCGCTATCGCGACGCGGGCCTCTTCCTGCACGGCTCGACGATCGCGATCAACACCATCCTCGAGCGTACCGGGGCGCATACCGCGCTCGTCATCACCGAGGGCTTCCGCGACATCTACGAGATCGGGCGGATCAACCGGCCCGATGCCTACAACCTCTACTTCAAGCGCCACGTGCCGCTGATCGAGCGCGCGCTCCGCCTCGAGGTGCCCGAGCGGCTCTACGCCGAGGGTACCGTGCGCCGGACGCTCGACGAGGCGGCGCTCCGGCGCATCGCCGCCGATCTCGCGCGCCGCGGCATCGAGGCGGTCGCCGTCCTCTTCCTCAACGCCTACGCCAACCCGGTGCACGAGGTGTGCGCGAAGGCGATCCTCGAGAAATGCCTGCCCGGCGTCTTCATCGCCGCCTCGCACGAGCTGTCGCAGGAATACCGCGAATACGAGCGCTGCTCGACGGTCGCCGCCAACGCCTATATCGGCCCGCGCGTGCAGGGCTATCTCGATGGGATCGAGGATCATCTCGACACCGAGGGCTTCGCCGGCACGTTCCTCGTCGTGCAGTCGACGGGCGGATTGTTCGAGGCCGAGCGCGCCCGCACCCAGTGCATCCGTATGCTCGAATCGGGGCCCGCGGCCGGTGTCATCGGCACCCGCGCGCTGTGCCGGGCGATCGGCCTCGACGATGCGATCGCCTTCGACATGGGCGGCACGACGGCGAAGGCGGGCGTCATCTATGGTAGCGAGGCGCTGACGACGGGGAGCGCGATGCTCGGCGGCTATGCGACCGGGCTTCCGGTGCAGATCGCGATGATGGACATCTTCGAGGTCGGCACCGGCGGCGGCTCGATCGCGCGCATCGCCGAGGCCGGCACGCTCCGGGTCGGCCCCGAGAGCGCCGGCGCCGAGCCAGGGCCGGCCTGCTATGCCCGCGGCGGCGTCGAGCCGACGGTGACGGATGCCAATCTCCATCTCGGCCGGCTCGGCGCCGACCGCTTCCTCGGCGGCGAGATGCGGCTCGACCCGGAGGCCGCCCTCCGCGCGCTCCGGACCCGGATCGCCACGCCGCTCGGCATGGACGTGACGGCCGCCGCCGACGGCATCCTCCGCATCGCCACCACCGCGATGTCCTATGCCGTCAAGGGCGTCACGACCGAGCGCGGGCTCGATGCGGCGAGCTTCGCGCTCGTCGCCTATGGCGGCGCGGGGCCGCTCCACGCCTCGGCCGTCGCGGGCGAGCTCGGCATCGAGACCGTGATCGTGCCGCGCGCGCCAGGACACTTCTCCGCCTTCGGCATGCTGTTCTCCGATCTCCGCTACGATTTCGTGCGCACCTGGTTCGCCGCGCTCGACCGCGCGCCGTTCGACGAGATGGAGGCGCGCTATGCCGGCATGGAGGCCGAGGGCGCCAAGGCCGTGCACAGCGCCCGCCTCGGCACAGGCGCGGTCGCGGTCGCGCGCGCCGCCGACATGCGCTATGTCGGCCAGGAGCACGCGGTGACGGTCGAGCTGCCGGCCGAGTTGATCCGCGCTGGCGACCGCGCCGCGATCAAGGCGCGCTTCGATGCCGTCCACGAGCGGCGCTACGGCACCTCGGCGCCCGAGGAGGCGGCCGAGATCGTGAGCCTCCGGACGACGGTGTCGGGGACGCTCGCCAAGCCGCCGCTCGAGCGCATCGAGGCGGGCGGCGCCGCGCCGCCGTCGCGCGCGGGCGCGGGCACGCGGTCGGCCTATTTCGCCGAGGCAGGCGGCTTCGTCGCGACGCCGGTCTTCGCGCGTGCCGGCCTTCTCGCCGGCAACCGCATCGAAGGCCCGGCGCTCGTCGAGGAGTACGCCTCGACCACGGTCGTCCAGCCGGGCGACCGGGTCACGGTCGATGCGTTCGGCAATCTGGTGATCGCGTGCAGGGGAAGACGGCGATGAGCGGGCGCGACGAGGATCATGGCGTCGATCCGGTGACGACGGAGATCGTCCGGAACGGCGTCATCGCGGTGACCGAGGAAATGAAGACTAACCTCATGCGCACCGCCTACAACATGATCATCTACGAGGCGCTCGACTTCACGGTCGGGCTTTTCACCGCGAAGGGCGAGACGGTCTCGATCGGCCTCGGGCTGCCAACCTTCATCCGCGGCATGGGCGAGACGGTGCGCCAGAAGCTCGCCAAGTTCGGCACCGACGGCATCGCGCCGGGCGACATCCTCGTCACCAACGACGCCTACATCACCGGCAGCCATCTCAACCACATCACCATGACGTTGCCGATCTTCGACGGCGAGGTTCTGGTCGGCTTCGCCTGCTGCATGGCGCACTGGCCGGACGTCGGCGGCACCCTCGGCGGCATGACGACCGACATCTATTCCGAGGGTCTCCAGATCCCGATCCTCAAGGCCTATCGCGCCGGCGTGCCCAACCAGGACCTCATCGACATCATCCGCAACAACGTGCGGCTGCCCGACCGCGCGATGGGCGATTGGCGGGCGCAGCTGACCGCGATCAAGACCGGCGAGCGGCGCTTTCTCGAGCTGGTGCGCCGCTATGGGCGCCAATCCGTGCTCGGCGGCATCAGCCGGATCATGGATCTCTCCGAGGCCGCCGCGCGCGCCCGCACGCGGACCATCCCCGACGGCGTCTACGAGGCCGAGTCGTTCATGGACGACGACGGCGTCGACGTCGGCAAGCCGATCCCGATCCGGGTCAAGGTCACGGTCGAGGACGATACGATGACCATCGACCTCACCGAGGTGAGCCGCCAGGTGCGCGGCTTCTACAATTCCGGCCTCACGACCGGGTTCTCGTGCACCCAGGTCGCCTATAAGTGCATGACCTCGCCGACCGACTACCCGATCAACGACGGGAGCTTCCGCTCGCTCACCTCGATCGTGCCGAAGGGCCGCATCGTGAGCGCGGTCAAGCCCGCGCCGATGCGCTGGTGGATGACGTTTCCGATGACCATCATCGACACGGTGTTCAAGGCGCTCGCGCCCGCGATCCCCGACCGCGTCGCCGCCGGCCATCACGCCGATCTCATCATCGGCAACATCAACGGCATCCTGCCCAAGGAGCGCCGCTTCTATCTCGGCATCATGGGCCCGCAAGGCGGCGGCTGGGGCGCCAAGCTCACCGAGGACGGCTTGAGCGCGACCGTCTGCCTCAACGACGGCGACACGCATAACGGCCCGGTCGAGCAGGTCGAGGCGAAATACCCGATCATCATCGAGCGCCACGCGTTGATCCAGGACTCGGGCGGCGCCGGGCGCCACCGCGGCGGGCTCGGCATCGAGAAGATCGTCGAATCGCGCGCGCCGATGAATTTCGGCACCCAGGTCGACCGCGTGCACTGTCCGCCCTGGGGGCTCGCGGGCGGGCTCGCGGGCTTCGGCAACAAGGTGCGGCTCCGGCGCGCCGGCAAGGAGCCGGAGGACTTTTCGAACGCCAAGGTGCTCGCGGCCGTGCTGCGCGAGGGCGACGCGACGATCCTCTGCTCGGGCGGCGGCGGCGGCTTCGGCCCGCCGCACGAGCGTCCGGCCGCGCACGTCGCGGAGGACGTCCGCCAGGGCTATGTCAGCATCGAGGCGGCGGCGCGCGACTATGGCGTGATCGTCGACCCCGAGACCTTCGCCGTCGACGAGGCGGCGACGGCGGCGCGCCGCGCCGTTCTCGCCGCGGCGCCGCAACGCAGCGCCGGCGCCTAGGCCGTCGTCCGACCGGAAGGAAGCGCCATGACCCCGTCATCGCAGCGCCTCGACGGCAAGGTCGCGCTGATCACCGGATCGGGCCGCGGCATGGGGCGGAGCCACGCCGTCCTGATGGCCGAGCGCGGCGCCGACATCATCGTCCACGACATCGACGCGGCGAACGCGGCCGAGACCGCCTCGCTCGTCCGCGCGAAGGGCCGCAAGGCGAGCGTCATCGTCGTCGACGGCACCGACATCGCGGCCTTCACCGCCAAGATCGCCGAGGCCGAGAAGGCGCACGGCCGCGTCGACATCCTGGTCAACAATGCCGGCATCCAGGGCAACAAGCTCACCGTCGACCAGATCGACGAGACGATCTGGGACGCGATGGTCGACATCAAGATGAAGGCGTCGTTCTTCGCCGTGAAGACCGTGGTCCCCGGAATGAAGGCGCGGCGATACGGCAAGATCGTCAACATCTCGTCGAACTTCGCGCTCGAGGGCTGGTTCAACACCTCGCACTATGTCGGCGCGGCGACGGCGATGCTCGGCTACACGCGGGCCTGGGCGCGCGAGTTCGCGCCGTTCCGCATCACCGTCAACGCGGTGGCGCCCGCACTCATCGTCACCGACCTCACGATCAACTCGATGGGCTGGGAGTCGATCAAGGCGGTCGAGAAGATCGTCCCCCTCGGCCGGCTCGGCGACAAGATGGACATCGCCTACGCCGTCGCCTGGCTCGCCTCGCCCGAGACCGACTTCATGACCGGCCAGGTGCTGAGCCCGAACGGCGGCCAGACCGTCGTCGGCATCTGACGTCGGGCGACGCGCCGCCCGGTCTAGCCGTTCACCGGATCGACGTAGTAGGCGACACCCTCGAAGCGGAATGTCGGCAGCGTCGCGATGACGTTGGCGCGCTCGGCCTCCGATGTCGTGAAGAAATGCGCCCCCGTCACAGAGTTGAAGAACCGGTAGAGCGGTATGGTGCCGGTTGCCTGCGACGTGTAGCCGACATAGTTGCCGCCCTCGAACTGGAAGGTGGGCAGCGTGTTGATCACGTTGTTCCGCTCCGATTCCCAGATCGTGTAGAAATGCGCGCCGTTGGCGTTGTTGAAGAACCGCCACACGGTCGCGGTGTCGGCGAAATTGAAGGGAGCGCCGGCGAAGCCCGCGCCCTCGAAGCGGAACGAGGGTAGCGTCGCCATCACCGTGTCGCGCTCGGCGGTCGAGACGGTGAAGAAATGGATGCCGTTGGCGTTGTTGTAGAAGCGCCAGACCGGCGGCGGGTCGCCGAACACCGCCATATAGATGTCGAACCCGCTCGCCGCGCCCGCCTGGTCATTGCTTTGCCAGACAAAGCCGAGCGCGTTGCCGGCGAGCGGCACGATGTCGGGGAAGTTCTGCGCGCCGGTCGTGAAGGTATTGACGCGGAACTCGGCGCCGTCGCGGGTGCCGTTGGCGTTGTAGGCCTGGGCGTAGACGCCGTCGACGCTGCCGTCCTGGCCGGCCGAGGTCCACGCGACGACGAAGCCGCCGTCGGGCAGCGCGGCGACGGCCGGGTTGTCCTGGTTGCCCTGGGTGAAGGTGTTGACCTGGAAGTCGGCGGTGCCCGGCGATCCATCCGGCTGGAAGATCCTCCCGAACACGCCGTTTCCGTTGCCGTCCTGCCCGGCCGACGTCCACACGACGACGAAGCGATTGTCGGCGAGCGCGGCGATCGCCGGCTGCGACTGATTGCCGGCGGTCACCGAGTTGACGATGGTCTCGGTCACGGACCCTGATGCGCGCAGCACGATGTCGAACAGAGAGGTCGCAGACACCTGATTGTTCGAGGTCCACACCAGCGCGAAGCTGGTGCCGCGGCTGTCCCCGGCGATACCGGTCTGGTCGCCCGCGGTGAACAGGTTGAGCGCGGGACTCTACTGCGAGAACGGCGTGCCGTCCGGTTGATAGAGACGCGAGAAAAGGCCGAAGCCGCTGCCGTCTTGTGCGCTGCCCGCTTCCCAGAGGATGACGAACGAACCCGGGCCGAAGCCATCCGTTTAGACCGGGATGACGGCGGGGAATTGCTGGTTGTCCGCCGTCGTCAGGTTGGCCTGGAACTCGGGCGAGAGCGCGGTACCGGCCGCGTTGTAGCGCCGCGCATAGACGCCCCAGTTGGAGCCGTCCTGAGCAAAAGATTCCCACGTCACCACGCACTGGTTGCCGGGCAGGCCCGTCACGCTCGGAGAGCCCTGCGCGTTGGTCTGGAAGGTGTTGATCAGGACCTCGGCGCCGGCGAGCGGCAGGAAGTTCGGGCCATAGAACCGGCCGCTGATGCCGGTGATGCTCGTATCGAGGCCGCGCCACACGATCAGGAAATTGCCGTTCGAGAGGCTCGCGATCTCCGGCAGAGTCTGGACGCCGGTCGTGCTCGTGTTGACGAGCGTTTCCTGCGTGATGCGCTTCAGCGCCATCGCGGCCCTCCCGGCCGGCCGCCTCTTGCAGCGGCACGGCCTCTGCTACCTGCCGGTCGGTAAAGGCAGTTCCGACCGGCTCGTTCGGTGATGGGATCGAAGCAATCGGGTGTCCAACGATAAATCTCGGCGTCGACACCAGCCGCACGAGCGCACTCGCCGCCTCGGCAACGACGGCGCCCATGGGCCCGCGAACCGTCCTGCGCCCTCAGGCCTCCGCCGCCCTCAGGCCTCCGCCGCCAAGAGGCGCTCGACCAGGCGGCGCGCCTGGAGCGTCGCGATGTCGGCGTTGACGTCGATGCGCCGCGGATCGAGGCGGTCGCCGAGCGCCTTCTGCTGCGCCTCGAGGATGACGATGTCCTCCTCGAAGGTGCGGCGGATATTGGCGTGAACGGTCTCCGACAGCGCCGCGTCGTCGGTGCGGTAGTTGCGCCCGAAGCGCCAGAAATAATGCGAGCTCCGCGCCGTCTCGGGCGTCACGAAATGCGCGGTGCGGTTGGAGATGCCCCGGCTGCGATCGCCCTCCGGCGCACCGCTGCCGGCGACCGCCGCGCCCATGTCGAAGCACGATCCGGTCGGCGCGATGAAGGTCGCGAGGATCCAGCGGTCGACAGGACCGTCGAAGCCACCGGCCGCGGCCCAGATCGGCGGTGCCGGGCAACCGAGGATCCAGCGCGAGATGCGCACCACCCCGCCGTCGCGCTCGATCCTGGGCGGGGTGTCCTGGATCGCCGCCGAGCCGAGCGTCGCCGGATGCACGTAGGTCGCATGCGTCGCATCGAGCGAGATGTCGTTGAAGAGCTCGTAGTTGCACTTGAGGTGCCAGTAGTCGCCGGTCTTCACCCAGGCCGGATCGGCGTTCCACGCGATGTCGGGAATCGTCGCGGGATCGGCCTTCGCCGCATCGCCCGGCCACAGCCAGAGATAGCCGTGGCGCTCGACCACCGGCAGCGCCGGCACCTGCGCGCCGGGCGGGATGGTGTTCTGGCCCGGCACCTCGATGCAGCGCCCGTCCGGCGCGAACAGGAGCCCGTGATAGCCGCAGCGCACATTGGCGCCCTCGATCCGCCCGAGCGAGAGCGGCAGCGAGCGGTGGCAGCAGCGGTCCTCGAGCGCGACGGGGGTGCCGTCGGGCCGGCGATAGAGCACCACCGGCCGGTCGAGATAGGTCCGCGCGAGGAGCCCGTCGCCGAGCTCCTCGCCGAAGGCCGCGACGTACCATGTGTTCATGACGTACATCGCGCGGCTCGCGGACCGTGGTCCCGCTAGCGCGGCTTGCGCGCGCCGCCGCGCACCGCCGGCGTCCGCCGCGGTGCCGGCTTGCCGACCGCAGGGCGCTTGCGGCTCGCGATCTTCCGCATCATGGCGGTGAGCGCGGCGATGCCGGCCTCGGCGACCGCGATGTCCTCCGCGGGCGTCCCCGAGCTCGCGCCGATGCCGCCCACGATCTCGCCGTCGACCGTCACCGGAACGCCGCCGCCGATGATCGAGAAATGCCCCTCGTTGGTGATGTGGATGCCGAAGGTCGGGCTCCCCGGCCGGCACAGCTCGTTATAGACATGCGTCGGCCGGCGCGCGGCGGCGGCGGTGAACGCCTTGTCGATCGCGATCGAAATCGACGTCACCTTGCCGCCGTTCATGCGCGAGAACGCGATCAGGTTGCCGGACTCGTCGGTCACGGCGATGCACATCGGGACGCCGATCTCGACCGCCTTCCTCTCGGCGCCGGCCAGCATAACCCTGGCGTCTTCAAGCGACAGCCTTTTTACGGACAGCATGACGTCGTTCCTTCTCGAACAGGCTCGTGGTCTTGAGATAGGCGGCGAGCGACTTGCGCTCGTCGGCGTCGAGGCCCTCGAACGGCGGATAGGGATCGCCGACCGGGCAGCCCGCGATCTCCATCGCCGCCTTCATGACGGGCGCGAGGCCCTTGCCCATCCACTTGTGCGGAAACAGGCAGAACTCGCGCTGGATCGCCGCGGCGCGGACGAGGTCGCCGTCGTTGAAGGCATCGACGATCTTGCGCGCGATCAGCGCGCCGGGCGGCGGCATGGTCGCACCCGAGCCGCCGAGCTCGAGCGTCGCGAGCAGCATCTGCATCGTCGTGAAATAGCGGGCGTGCCCGGCGAGATCGATGTCGACGATCAGCCGGCCGACGCGCGACAGATCGCGCGAGGACTCCTTGATGTATTTCACCCGGTCCATCTTTGCGATCTCGATGGTCTGTGGCACCGAGACCTCGGCACCCGGCCCCGGGTTGAGATAGAGGAGGATCGGCGCGGTCGTCTCGCGGGCGACGGCTTCGAAATAGCGGACGAGGTCGTGCGTCGAGGGCGCGCCGCCGAACGGGCGGAGCGGCGCGAGGAGCTGAAGCGCCGCAGCGCCGAGCGCCTCGGCGAGCTCGCCCAGTGCGACCGAGGTCTTGAACGAGGGATGGCTGATGCCGACGACGAACGGCACGCGGTCGTCGATCATGGCGACCGTGTTCCGGATCAGTTCCTGGCGCTCCTCGAGCGACAGATAGTGGTATTCGGACGTCTCGACGCCGGTGACCGAGATGCACGAGGCGCGGCAGGTCTCGATGATATAGTCGATCTCGCGCTCGAGGACCTTGTAGTCGACGGCGAGCTTCGGCGTGAACGGCGTGAGCGGCGGCACGATCAGCCCGGGTGTTTCAATCGTCTTCGGTTTCCTGGCCATGGTTCCCCGTTTCGGTCGGTTATCGGCGCGCCTCGTCGGTGCGCTCGCGCACTATGCGGGTTTCGCTCCGGCACGGCAAGGCGGCGCACACGCGGCGGTTGCGGCGCTCGTCCTTGTCTTCGTCCTCGTTCTCGTTCTCTCTGGCGCGCCCGCGGCGGCCGACGACATCGCGCCGCTGCCACCCGCGCCCGTCGTCGATGCCGACAAGGCGCGGCTCGGCGAGCGCCTGTTCCACGACCACCGGCTGTCGGGCAACGGCACGGTCGCGTGCGCGAGCTGCCACGACCTCGCGCGGGCCGGGATCGACGGCCTCGCGCGCTCGGTCGGGATCGAGGGACGGCTCGCGCGGCGCAACGCGCCGACCGTGTTCAACGCCCTCTTCCTGCCGACGCAATTCCGCGACGGCCGCGCCGCGACGCTCGAGGCGCAGATCGACGCTCCGATCGCCGACCCGAACGAGATGGACACCAGTTGGCCCGACGTACTCGCCCGCCTCGGCGCCGATCCGACCTACCGCGACGCGTTCGCCCGTCTCTACCCGGACGGCCTCACGGTCGCCGCGATCCGCGACGCGATCGCCACCTTCGAGCGGACGCTGGCGACGCCCGACGCGCCGTTCGACCGCTATCTCCGGGGCGAGGCGGAGGCGATCGGGCCGGAGGCGAAGGCGGGCTTCGCGCTGTTCCGCACGCTCGACTGCGCCGCCTGCCATGACGGGCCGCTGCTCGGCGGCCGCCGCTTCGCGCGCTTCCTACAGGACCGGCCGCAGCCGGTCGACCCGGGCGAGACCTGGACCCCAGACCGCGGCCGCGCGCGCCTGACCGGGCGGGCCGAGGACGAGCATGTGTTCAAGGTCCCCTCGCTCCGCAACGTCGCCCGCACCGTGCCCTATTTTCACGACGGCTTGGCGCGCACGCTGGCCGAGGTGGTCCGCCGCATGGCGCGCCACGAGCTCGGCCGCGACCTCGCCGAGGACGAGACCCGCCGCCTCGTCGCCTTCCTCGAGACGCTGACCGGAACTTGGCGCGGCCGGCCCCTCTGACCCGGCGCCCTGCCCCGGCGCCCTGCCCCAGCGGGGGAATTTTTGCGCCGCCACCGTTTGTCCTCTTGAAATGCGGCGCGCGCGGGTGCATCTGCGCACGCGTCTCCGCAACGGCACGCGCGGACCCGCTTCGCGCACGATGGGCCGGGCTGCCGCCAGGGGGACGGTCGGATCGGGTTGCGTCTCGACCCGCCGGCCGGCTCAACATCGTTCGGGTCCGCAGCGGGGAGCGGCGGGCCGGAGAGGGTCGCCATGGTCCAGAAGAACGGGACACCGCCGCCGCCCGCCAAGTGCCTCGGCCCGGTGTCCGACCTCGAGCGCCATCTGCCGTCGGACTGGTGGCGCACGCTGTTCAACGCGCTCTACATCAAGACCGACGGTGACGTCGTTGAGCACGACGGCAACACCGCGCGCGAGATCGACGCCCTGATCGCCGTCACCGGCGCCGACCGCGAGGACCGCGTCCTCGATCTCTGCTGCGGCCAGGGACGGCACGCGATCGAGCTCGCCCGCCGCGGCTTCCGCCATGTCACCGGGCTCGACCGGTCACGCTACCTGATCCGGCTCGCACGCCGGCGCGCGCGTCATTCCGGCCTCGCCATCACCTTCCACGAGGGCGATGCGCGGAAGTTCCGCCTGCCCGAGAACGGCTTCCACGTCGTCACGCTCCTCGGCAATTCCTTCGGCTATTTCGACCGACAGGAGGAGGACGTCTTGGTGCTCGAGGCGGCCAAGCGCGCGCTCCGTTCGGGCGGCACGCTCGTCCTCGACATCACCGACGGCGACTGGATGCGCGCGCATTTCGAGCGCCGGTCGTGGGAATGGATCGACCAGGATCACTTCGTCTGCCGCGAGCGCTCGCTGTCGGCGGACGGCGAGCGGCTGATCTCGCGCGAGGTCGTGGTGCATGCCGAGAAGGGCGTGATCGCCGACCAGTTCTATGCCGAGCGGCTCTATTCCGCGGCCCGGATCACCGCACTTCTCGAGCGCGCCGGGTTCCGCGCCATCCGCTTCCACGACACCCAGATCGCCGATTCGAGCCGCGGCCAGGATCTCGGGATGATGGCGCGCCGCATGCTGCTGACCGCCCAGGCGCCGGCCAAGACGACGGCCGTGCCCGTGCGCGGTCGCCCGCCCTTCCCCGAGGTCACCGTCATCCTCGGCGATCCGCGGCTCCCCGACATGGTCAAGCGCGAGGGCCGGTTCAACGCCGAGGACCTCGAGACCGTGGCGCGGCTCCGCGCCGCGCTCGGCGCGCTCGGCGATTACAAGTTCACCTATGTCGACAACCACGCGGGCCTGATCGCGACGCTCCGCGCCGAGCCGCCGCAATTCGTGCTCAATCTCTGCGACGAGGGGTTCAACAACGACGCGACGTTCGAGCTGCACGTGCCCGCGCTCCTCGAGATGCTCGCGATCCCCTATACCGGGGCAGGCCCGACGACACTCGGGCTCTGCTACGACAAGTCCCTCGTACGCGCGGTCGCGATGTCGCACGACGTGCCGGTGCCGCTCGAGACCTATTGCGACATCGCCGACCAGTCGGCGACGATCCCCTCGGTGTTTCCGGCGCTGATCAAGCCGAACACCGGCGATTCGAGCCTCGGCATCACCAAGGACGCGGTCGTCCACAACCCCGAGCAGGCGATCGCCTATCTCCGGCACCTCGCCAAGCTCGTCCCCGGTCGCGCCGCGCTGATCCAGGAATATCTCACCGGCGGCGAATACAGCGTCGGCCTCATCGGCAACCCAGGTCTCGGGCTCCATGTGCTGCCCGTGCTCGAGGTCGACTATTCGAGCCTCGACGGCGCGCTCCCGAAGATCCTGTCATATGAATCGAAATGGGATCCGAGCTCGCCCTACTGGACCCAGATCCGCTACCGCGAGGCGCGTCTCGACGACGAGGTCAGGCGCCGGATCGCCGATCACTCGATCACGCTGTTCGAGCGGCTGGGCTGCCGCGACTATGCGCGCTTCGATTTCCGCGCCGACGCGCAAGGCGAGATCAAGCTCCTCGAGGTCAACCCCAACCCGGGTTGGTGCTGGGACGGGAAGCTCAACCTCATGGCCGAGTTCGAGGGCCGGAGCTACGCCGATCTGCTCCGGCTCATCATCGACGCCGCGCAGGCGCGCACCGCCGCGGCGCGGCGCATGGAGCCGACGCTCTCGGCCGCGCAATAGGCGGCGGGCCGACCGGTCGCG
>VGEU01000052.1 GCA_016869145.1 Alphaproteobacteria bacterium
CGGCGCTTCCCGTCGTCGCCGATCCGGCCGCCGGCGAGGACGCGGCGCGTGCCGTGCTCGCCGCCGCGATCGCCGATCCGGCCCGCCTCGCCGCCGCTCCGGGCGCCGTCGCCGACGCGGCGGGCGGCGATACCTCCGTCCTCGTCGTCATGGACGCGGCGGGCAATGCGGTGTCGCTGATCCAGAGCGTCTCCGGACCCTTCGGCTCGGGTCTCGTCGCGCCCGGCACCGGCGTCGTCCTCAACAACCGGATGCGCGGCTTCTCGACCGATCCGGCGAGCCCCAACCGCGTCGCGCCCGGCCGCCGCCCGGCGCACACGTTGACCCCGGCCATGGTCTACAAGGACGGCCGCCCGTTCATGACCATCGCGACGCCCGGCATGGCCGGCCAGACCTGCACCCTCGCCCAGGTGCTCGCCCGCGTCCTCGCCCGCGGCGAGGCCCTCGACCAGGCGATCGCCGCGCCGCGCTGGTCGGTGACGCCCAAGGGCGAGCCGATCGTCGAGGCGACGCTCGCGCCCGCGGTCCGCGACGCGCTCGCGGCCGAGGAGAGGACCCTCACGACGGTCGGCGGCAGTCTCACCTTCGGCTCGATCAAGGCGGTTGCCTTCGAGCGAAACGGCCTCGTCGCCGTCGCCGACCATCGTCGCGTTGCCGGCGCCGCCGGCTGGTAATAGATCCAGTCGTCCCACAGGAGAGGCCAGCCATGTCCAGCGTCGTCCACGCGCCCGAGATCGCCGTGCCCGGCGCCCGCTGGTTCAACGTCGCCCGCCCGCTCGACCTCGCGGCGCTCCGCGGCCGTCTGGTGATCCTCGATTTCTGGGCGCTCTGCTGCATCAACTGCCTGCACATGATCCCGATCCTCCGCCGGGTCGAGACCATGTTCCCCGACCACGTCACGGTCATCGGCGTCCATTCGCCCAAGTTCCGCGCCGAGCGCGATCCCGATCTCGTCGCCGCCGCGATCGCGCGCTGGGACATCCGCCACCCCGTCATCCACGACCCCGATCTCGCGCTGTGGCACCAGTACACGGTGCGCGGCTGGCCGACGCTCGTGTTCGTGAGCCCCGACGGCAAGGTGCTCGGCCAGCATTCGGGCGAGCCCGAGGTCGACAAGCTCCTCGAGGTGGTCGACGAGATCCTGATCGAGTCGCAGAACGAAGGCATGCTCGATCCGCACCCGATCGCGCTCGCCGATCCCGCCGCGCCGGCCCCGGCACAGTTGCGCTTCCCGGCCAAGATCAAGCGCGTCCCCGGCGCAATGACGCGCTGGGCGGTCGCCGATTCCGGCCACAACCAGATCGTCCTCTTCGACGATGCGGGCGGCGAGATCGCCCGCTTCGGCGACGGCTCGGCCGGCTTCGAGGATGGCCTGCCGGGCGAGGCCTCGTTCGCCAATCCGCAAGGGCTCGCCGCGACCGAGGCGGCGATCTTCGTCGCCGATACCGGCAACCACGCGATCCGCCGCATCGCGCTCGCGACCGGCGAGGTCGCGACGCTCGCCGGCGTCGGGCGGCGCGGGCCGGTGCTGCGGACCACCACGTCGGCGTTCGAAACCTGGCTCGCCTCTCCCTGGGACCTCGCGCTCGCCGGCCGCCAGCTCTTCTTCGCCAATGCCGGCACGCACCAGATCGGCGTCCTCGACCTCGAGGATCTCCTCGTCACGCCGTTCGCCGGCTCGGGCCACGAGGAGATCGTCGATGGCGCCGGTGGCAACGCCTCCCTCGCCCAACCGAGCGGGCTCGACGTCGACCCGGCCGGCACGACGCTCTACATCGCCGACGCCGAGACCTCGGCCGTGCGTGCCGTCGCGCTCGACGGCAGCGCCGAGGTGCGGACCCTAATCGGTGCCGGGCTGTTCGAGTTCGGCCATCGCGACGGGCCGTTCGCGGACGCCCTCCTGCAGCACCCCCTCGCCGTCGCCGCCGCCGACGGCCGGGTCCTGGTCGCCGACAGCTTCAACCACGCGGTCCGCGTCCTCGACCTCGCCCGGCGCCGGGTCGACGACCTCGACGGCGGCCGCCTCGTCTGCACCGACCCGGTCTGCCTCCCCTTGGCCGAGCCGGCCGGGATCGCACTCGACGGCCGGGATCGGGTGTTGATCGCCGACGGCAACAACCACCGCATCGTCGAGGTCCGCCTCGACACCGGCACGAGCCGGACCTGGGCCTGACCTGGGCCTGACCTGGGCCTGACCGCGCCGGCGCCCTGTTGGCCGGCGGAACATCCTGGTTTATCCTCTGTTTACACGGAGGGCGTCGCCGTTCGTTCCCTTGCGCGCCGCCCCGAAGGGCCGAGAGCCCGAGACGAGAAGAGTGGGGAGCGGGAGGCATGCTGGTCGCACGCGCGCTGCAGTCGATCGTCAAGGTCGGTTCGCTCGAGCTGGCCGACGCCAAGGGGCGGACTCACCGCATCGAGGGAGGGCCCGGCCCGTCGGTCGCGGCCAGCCTCCATGACCCGCGCCTCCATTGGAAGCTCCTGACCAACCCGTTCCTCCATGTAGGCGAGGCCTACATGAACGGGACGCTCAAGATCGACCGCGGCACGCTCGGCGATCTCATCGAGCTCTGTTGCGCGAACCTCTCGACGATCGGCGACAACCCGTTGTTCAAGTACCGCGACTGGCTCGGGCTCAAGCTCCGGTCGCTGCAGCAGTACAACCCGGTCGGTCGCGCCAAGGCGAACGTCGCCCACCACTACGACCTCTCGGCGACGCTCTACGACCTCTTCCTCGACAAGGACCGCCAGTATTCCTGCGCCTATTTCACCGACCCCGGCGAGAGCCTGGACACCGCGCAGGAGAACAAGAAGCGCCACCTCGCCGCGAAGCTCCTGATCCGGCCCGAGACGCGCGTCCTCGACATCGGCTCGGGCTGGGGTGGGCTCGGGCTCTATCTCGCGCGCACCTGCGAGGCGACGGTGACCGGCGTGACGCTCTCGGAGGAGCAGCACACGCTCTCCAACCGGCACGCCGCCGAGGCCGGGCTGTCGCATCGGGCGCGCTTCCATTTGCGCGACTATCGCGAGGAGACCGGCGTCTACGACCGCATCGTCTCGGTCGGCATGTTCGAGCATGTCGGCGCCGGCCACTACCGCGAGTTCTTCGCCAAGATGCGGACCCTCCTCGCCGACGACGGCGTGGCGGTCCTCCATTCGATCGGGCGCATGGAGCCGCCAAGCAACACCAACGCGTGGCTCCGGAAATATATCTTCCCCGGCGGCTACTCGCCGGCGCTGTCGGAGGTCCTCGCGGCGATCGAGCGCGAGCGGCTCTTCGTCACCGACATCGAGATTCTCCGCCTCCACTACGCCGAGACGCTCCGACACTGGTACGACCGGTTCCAGGCCAATCGCGCGCGCATCGCCGAGATCTACGACGAGCGCTTCTGCCGGATGTGGGAGTTCTATCTCAAGGGCTGCGAGATGGCGTTCCGCTACTGGAACCAGATGGTGTTCCAGATCCAGATCGCGAAGCGCCAGGACGCGGTGCCCTTGACGCGCGACTACATGCTCGACTGGGAGCGCGCGCACCGCGCGACGAGCGCCACGGACGCGCCAGACGCGACGACGCGACCGCGGACCGACATCGCCGCCTGACGACCGTCGGCGCACGGCGTCGCCCGGCACGAGACCGCCAACGGGGGATCGCCATGCGTCTCGGACGGATCATCGCGACCGCGACGCTCGCGGCATGTCTCGGCACACCCGCCGCCGCGGATAGCTGGCCCTCGAAGCCGGTGCGCATCGTCACCGGCTTTGCCCCGGGCGGGCCGACCGAGCTCCTCGGCCGCTTCCTCG
Organism: Alphaproteobacteria bacterium; assembly: GCA_016869145.1. Classification (GTDB taxonomy): domain Bacteria; phylum Pseudomonadota; class Alphaproteobacteria; order MPNO01; family VGEU01; genus VGEU01. The sequence continues at coordinate 3,799 of VGEU01000052.1, forward strand.
GCGATCACCTGTCGAAGACGCTCGGCCAGCCCTTCGTCGTCGAGGGCAAGCCCGGAGCCGCCGGCATCGTCGCCGGCGAGTTCGTCGCCAACGCCGCCCCGGACGGCCACACCATCGGGATCGTCGGGATCAGCCTGATCACCGTCAACCGGTTCCTGTACAAGTCGATGACCTACGACCCGATGGAGGTCTTCGCACCGTTCTCGCTCCTGGTCCGCTTCCCCGCCGTCCTCGTCGTCTCGACGCAAGTCCCGCCCACCACCTACGACGATTTCGTCCGCTGGGCAAAGACGCCGGGTCTCAAGCTCAACCACGGCTCGCCCGGCACCGGCACCCTGCCGCATCTCGCCGCCGAGTTCTGGCGCACGAAGATGGGCATCGCGAGCGAGCACATCGCCTATCGCGGCTCCGGGCCCTATGTGCAGGGCATGATGCAGAAGGAGCTGCAATGGTCGTTCGACACGCCGAACACCGCGATCCAGCTCCGCGACGGCGGCCATGTGCGCTTCTTCGCCGTCACCTCGCGCGAGCGCTGGCCGGCCTTCCCCGAGGTGCCGACGCTCGGCGAGCTCGGCTTCCCGGATGCGGTGTGGAACGCATGGTTCGGCCTCGTCGTACCGGCCAAGACGCCGCCCGAGATCGTGGCGCGGCTCTCGGCCGAGGTGCGGCGCGGCTACACCGCACCCGAATACGCCACCCGCCTCAAGGCGGCGGGCTTCGAGCCGGCGCCGACCACGCCGGAGGAGACCCGGCGCATCTTCGCCGACGACCTCGAGCGCTGGGGCGGTGTCGTCCGCGCCGCGAACATCAAGGTCGAGTAGACCGCACACCGCAACCGGAGGACCGCCCGTGCGCCCCGTGTCCCGCCGCCTCGCCCCCGCCCTCGCCGCGATCGCCGCCGTCGCCGTTCCCGCATCGCTCGCGCAGGCGCAGGCGGACTACCCGAGCAAGCCGGTGCGGGTGATGTTCGGCTATCCGCCGGGCGGGCCGAGCGAGCTCACCGGGCGCATCGTCACCGATCATCTCTCCAAGGCGCTCGGCCAGCCCTTCGTGCTCGAGCCGCGGGTCGGCGGCGCCGGCATCGTGGCGGGCCAGGTCGTCGCCTCCGCGCCGGCCGACGGCTACACCCTCAACGTCGCCGGCCAGGCCTTGATGGCGGTCAACTTCGACCTCTACGGCAACATGACCTACGACCCGATGAAGGCTTTCGTGCCGGTCTCGCTCCTGGTGCGCCTGCCGCTCGTGCTCGAGGTCGGCAACAAGACGCCGGTCGCGACCTACCAGGAATGGGTCGACTATGTGCGCCGGCCGGGCCAGACACTCAACTACGGCTCGTTCGGGATCGGCGGCGCGTCGCATCTCGCGGCCGAGCTCCTCAAGACGCGGCTCGGCTTCCGCTCCGAGCACATCGCCTATCGCGGCCAGGCGCAGCTGATGCAGGGCATCATCCAGGGCGAGGTGCAGTGGTCGATCGACCCCGCCTCGACCGCGGTGACGCTCAGGAACGGCAACAACGCGAGGCTCCTCGCGGTCTCCTCGGAGAAGCGCTGGTTCGCCTTCCCCGACGTGCCGACGCTCACCGAGCTCGGCATGGCGGATGCGGTCTGGTATGGCTGGTTCTCGCTGGTCGCGCCGACCGGGACGCCGAAGGCGATCATCGACCGGCTCAACGCCGAGGTGAACCGCGGCCTCAGCCTGCCCGAGAACGTCGAGCGGTTCCGCAATGTCGGCCTCGAGCCGTGGACGACCTCGCCCGAGGAGGCCGGGCGCATCTTCGCCGCCGAGCGCGCGCTGTGGGGCCAGGTCGTGCGCGACAACAAGATCCGCGCGGAGTAGCCCCGCCGCCCGCCCTGGCGCTATCTCGCCCGCGGCTATCTCGCCCGCGGCTATCTCGCCCGCTCCGCCTCGATGAGCTGACGCACCACGCGGCGCATCGCGACGACGGGCGCGTCCTGGTTGATCGCGAGGAGCGCGCGGTCGGGCTCGCGCGCCATCCGCCGCTGCTGGCCCTCCATCATGTCGATGTCCTCGCGGTAGATCTTGAGCATCTCGTTCCGGATGCGCTGGGTCGTCGTCTCGTTGCCGAGATGGAAGTTGCGCGCATGGCCGTAGAACAGGAACGAGGAGCCTTCGGTCTCCGGCGTCACCTCGTTGGGCGATTGCAGGTTGACGACGTCGTTCGCCTTGCCCTCGAGCCCACCGGTCCCGGTCGGCGCGTTGCCGCTGTTGACCAGGACATGGGCCGGCGCGAACACCTCGACCCGCGTCCAGCGGTCGACATGGGTGTCATAGGCCTTCACGCGGCGGTGGAACGGCGCCTGCGGCACGTCGGTCATCAGCCGGGTCATCTTGACCGACCGCTCCAAGCGCTCGGTCTTGATCGGGAAGTCGATGATGTAGTCGGTGCCGATCGAGCCCGGATGCAGGAACGGCACGTGCGCGAGGTCGAGGAGATTGTCGGTGATGAGCTCGTAGTTGCACGCGATGTGGAACACATCGCCGCGCGAGACCGACCAGTCGGGATGGTCCATCCACCACCAGTTCGGGATCAGCCCCGGATCGGCCTTGGCCGGCTCGCCCATCCAGATCCAGACGAACTGCCAGCGCTCGATGATCGGATACGCGCGCACGCCGGCGCCTGGCGGCACCTGGGTCTGGGTCGGGATGTGGATCAGCGACCCGTCCGGCGCGAAGGTGAGGCCGTGATAGCCGCAGCGCACATTGTCGCCGACGACCGTGCCGAGCGAGAGCGGCGCTGCGCGATGGCAGCAGCGGTCCTCGAGCGCGACGACGGCGCCGTCGGTCGTCCGGTAGAGGATCACCGGCTCGCCGAGGAGCGTCCGCGCGAGCATGCGGCCGGCCGCGACCTCGGTGTCCCAGGCGGCGACGTACCAGGCGTTCTTGAGAAACATCGGAAATCTCCTTCGCTGAATGGCGTCGGCCGCGCCCATTCTACATGGTGCGCGGCAGATAGAGCGAGATGCCGGGAAAGACGATCAGGAGGAGGACCACGACGATCTCGGCGACTAGGAACCAGGTCACGCCGCGGAAGATCGTCTCGATCGGGATGGCGTCGCCGACCACGGTCTTGATGGCATAGACGTTGAGGCCGAGCGGTGGGGTCAGCATGCCGACCTCGATGAACTTGACCACCAGCACGCCGAACCAGATCAGGTCGTAGCCGAAGGTCTTCATCAGGGGCAGGAAGATCGGCAGCGTGATCAGGAGGAGCCCGAGGCTGTCGAGGAACATCCCGAGGATCACGTAGATGATCGCCATGCAGAAGAGGAGCGTCGTCCGGTCGACGGCATAGGCGGTCGTGATCTCGCCCATCCAGACCGCGAGCCCACTCATGGTCACGAGCCGTGCGAAGAGGACGGCACCGACCGCGACGAAGAAGAGCGCCGAGGTGCTGACCAGCGTGTCGACCAGCGACACCCGGATCGCCTCCCAGGTGAGACGGCCGCGCGCGAGCGCGATCAGGACCGCGATCGCGGCACCTGCCGCCCCGGCCTCGGTGGGCGTGAACGCGCCGACATAGAGCCCGCCGATGATCGAGACGACGAGGAGGAGGAGCGGCCAGACGCCGGCCAGGCTCCGCATCCGCTCCGCCCACGAGATCGCCTCCGTCACCGGCGGCGCGAGGGACGGATCGAAGCGGCAGCGCAGATAGATCATCACCGTGTAGACGGCGGCGGTGAGGAGGCCAGGGAAGATGCCGGCGATCAGGAGCTGGCTGATCGACTGCTCGGCGAAAATGCCGTAGAGGACGAACATGATGGACGGCGGGATCATCACGCCGAGCGTGCCCGCGCTCGCGACGACGCCCGAGGCGAGACCCGGGTTGTAGCCCTGGCGCAGCATCTCCGGGATCGCGAGCCGGCCCATCGCGGCGGCGGTCGCGATCGAGGACCCGCTCGCCGCCGCGAAGCCCGCGCAGGCCCAGTTGGCGGCGATCGCGAGCCCGCCCGGCGAGCGCGCGAACCATTGTCGCGCGGCGGCGAACAGCTCCGAGCTGATCCCGGTGTTGTGCGCGACCGCGCCCATCAGGATGAACATCGGGACGGCGCTGAAGTTCCAGTTGGCGACGACCTCGAACGGCACGGTCTTGAGCTGGTTGAGCGCGACCGGCCAGTTGCGGATGAAACCGACGCCCGCGATGCCGACGACGGTGAGCGCGACCGCGACCGGCACACGGAGCCCGATCAAGGCGAGGAGCGCCAGGATCGAAAGGCCGCCGATCTCGAGCGAGGTCATGGCCTCACCCGCCCGCGACCGGCGTCGATCCGCCAGGCGCGCCGGCGCGCCCGCGATCGCGGCGCCACGACCGGATCAGGAGATGGACGAGGACGAGCGCCATCGCCGCGCCCCCGATCGGCAGGAACCAGCGGCTGATCCAGACCGGCACCAGCATGGCGCCGGCATCCCATTTCTCCTGCTGGGCGGTGCGGAAGAGCGCCTCGATCACCGTGTAGTAGAGGAGCGTCGCGACGACGACGAGCGTCGTCGCATCGGCGAAGCGCCGCACCCATCGCTGGCCACCCGCCGACAGCCGGTCGGCGAAGATCGTGACCGTGATGTGCTCGCCGCGGAGCGTCACATAGGCGAGCGGAAAGAACACGACCGCCGTCATCGGATAGGCCGCCATCACCTCCATCGTGCCGTGGATGGGGCTCGAGAAGAGATAGCGGAACAGCGCGTCGAGGCTGATCTGGATCATCATCCAGGCGAGAAACACGGCGCCGATCGCCGTGAGCCATCCCGCCAATCGCCTGAGGAGCCGATCGCAGGTTTCCATGCCCCGCCCCGCGTTCCTTCGTTCTTGTTCGTATGGTCGGTCGCGTCGTCTCGGCGGCGTGACAGCCCGTCAGCCGCTGCCGATGACCTGGCCGCCATTGGGCGAGATCGACTGGCCGGTGACGATGCGCGCCTCATCGGAGGCGAGCCAGGCCACCGCCCAGGAGATGTCGGCCGCCTCGGGCAGCTTCTTGAGCGGCGCCTCCTCGGCCATGCGGCGGATGCCGTCCTTGCCGAGCGAGCGGAGCGTGATCCGGGTCTCCACCGTGCCGGGCGCGACCGAGTTGACGGTGATGCCGAAGGGCGCGAACTCGCGCGCCCAGCTCCGCGTCAGCCCGGCGATCGCGGCCTTCGCGGCGGCGTAGTGCGACATCGTCTCGAACCCGCTCAAGGCCCAGGTCGAGGTGATGTTGACGATCCGCCCCCAGCGGCGCGTCTTCATGCCGGGAACGACGGCACGCGTGGCGAAGAAGGCGCCGCGCACCTGGGTCGTGAACATGTCGTCGAACACCGCCTGGTCGACGTCCTCGATCTTCCGTCCGCCGCCGCTGATGCCGGCGTTGTTGACGAGGATCGAGACGCCGCCGAGCGCGGCCTCGGCCTCGCCGATGCCCGCGGTGAAGCGCGCGACATCGCGGATGTCGGCGACCAGGGCATGCGCGCGCCGGCCCGTGGCGCGCACCGCCCTCGCGGTCTCGGCCGCGGCGTCGGCCTCGATATCGTGGACGATGATGTCGGCGCCGCGCTCGGCGAGGACGATCGCATGCGACCGCCCCATGCCGTTGCCGCTGCCGGTGACGAGCGCGATGCGATCGCTCAGCGGTCCTGCCATGGTGAGCTCCCGGAGGGGCCGGCGCGGGAAGACCGCGCCGGCGTTTCAGGTCGATAAGGGTGGCTCAGATCTTGCTCGGATCGACCTTGCTGTAGACCTCGTCCCACAGCGCCTTCGTCACCTTCTCCATGTCCTTGCCGGTCGTCGCGACGATCTTGTGCCACTTGTCGAGATCGCGGAGATGGCGCTCGAGGAGGCCGTCCGCGTCCTTGACGCCACGGCCCTTGGCGTCCTCGATCAGGACCGCGCGATCGCGCTGGGCATGCTCGCGCCGGAGCTTGTCGAACTCGGCGCCGTCATGGAACTTGACGCCCTTCTCGCGCGCCTCCTTCTCGACGATGTCGTCGAAGGCCATGAAGCCGTTGATCGTGCCGCCGGCGACCGTCTCGGCCGAGCGGCGGATGATCGCCTGCCGCTCCGCCGGCTTGAGGTCGTTCCACGACTTCCGGTTCATCACCAGCAAGCCCATGGTGCGGAAGATGCCCATGTTCGAGTTCGAGACGTGCTTCACCGGTCCCCACACGCCATAGGACTTGATGAAGGCGGTCGGGCCGAGGAAGCAGTCGATCGTGCCGCGCTCGATCGCGACGACGGCGTCCGGCATGGTCATGTTGAGATGGACCCCGCCCATCGCCTCGATCCAGCGCGCCTCGACGCCGCCCGTCCCCTTGATCTTCTTCCCCTTTACGTCGGCGAGCGTCATCGCGTCCTTCGCGCAGATCAGCTTCGCCGGCGTGAGACCGATGCCGATGAGGAAGACGAGGTTGTTCCGCTTGAGCTCGTCGATGCACTCGGGGCAGTTGAGGAGGATCGTCTCCATCGTCGCGCCGGCGACGGCGAGCGTGTTCTCGCCGAACTGGAACAGGTCGAAGACGTAGTTGAGGTTGGGCAGATCGCTCCGCGCATAGGGTGTGATCATGTAGGTTCCGTCGGCGATCCCGTCGCGAAGCCCGGAGATATGGCCGGCCGCGGTCAGGATCTGGCCGTTGGGCACGATCTTCCACTTGAGGGCGCCGCCGGTGTCCTTGTCGAGCTTCTCGAACAGCGGCTTGGCGGCGCTATCGATCGAGGGATGGGTCATCGGCCCGAGGAAGCCGTAGATCAGCTCCTTGGCTTCCGCCGCGACAGAGAACCCGATGGCCGCCGCCGCCGCGACGCCGGCGACGATTTTCCTTCCGCGCGCACGCACCATGTTTCCTTCCGCGCGCACGCACCATGACGACCTCCCCTTGCTGTTCTGTTCCGGCGCCGGGCATCGGCCCGCCGCGGTGCCTATTCCGGCCTGAGCGGCGCGGCGTCCGCGAAGGATCGCCGCGCCCGGGCCGACATCGGACCGCTCCTGCATCCTTCCAGATTTTCCGGCGGCGGCACAGGGGGATTTGGCGTCCGCCCTCGCACTGCCACCGAGCGGCGCGCCGGCGGCCTGACGAGCGGCGCCACTCGATGGCGCTGCCCGCGATCCCCATATTCCACAGGCGCCGCCCGCGACCGGGGCAGGCGGTCGCGCGGTTGTCGCCGCTGACCACGCAATCCACAGCCGCGCGCCCGATTCGGTTCGCGGCCGGTTAGGATAGGGTGGCTCGCCTGCCGTTCCGCGGCATGACCGTCGTGCACGCCGGCGTCGCGTGCGCCGCCCCGACGAGTGACCGATGCTGAACCCGATTCCGATCGCCTCCCGCCGCCCCGCGCCGGCGGAGCACCGCGTTCCGCCCCACAATCTCGAGGCGGAGATGGGGCTCCTCGGCGCGATCCTGGTCAACAACCGCTCGATCGAGCGGGTGGCGGAGTTCCTGCGCCCCGAGCACTTCGCCGATCCCCTGAACGGGCGCATCTACGAGGCCGCGCGCACGGTCATCGAGCGCGGCCAGATCGCCAACCCGACCACGCTCCGCTACGTGCTCGAGGCCGATCCCGCCTTCGCCGAGGTCGGCGGCGCGCAATATCTCGCGCGGCTGGCCGAGAACGCGGTGACCATCATCAACGCGGCCGACTATGCCCGGCTGGTCCACGACCTCCATCTCCGCCGGTCGCTGATCGAGCTCGGCACCGACGTCGTCAACGACGCCTATGGCGCCGATCTCGACCATCTCGCCACCCGCCAGATCGAGACCGCCGAGCAGCGGCTCTACGACCTCGCGACCTCGGGCGAGCAGGACGGCGGCTTCAAGCCGTTCACCGATTCGATGCGGAACGCGATCCTCCTCGCCCAGGCGGCGTTCCAGCGCGAGGGCAAGCTCGCCGGCCTCGCCACCGGCTTCGGCGCGCTCGACCAGATGCTGGGCGGGCTGCACAAGTCCGATCTCGTCATCCTCGCCGGCCGGCCGTCGATGGGCAAGACCGCGCTCGCCACCAACATCGCCTTCAACGCCGCGCGCGCCGCGGCCCGCGACGGCGGCGGGATCGGGTTCTTCTCGCTCGAGATGTCGGCCGAGCAGCTCGCCACGCGCATCCTCGCCGAGGTCACGCGCGTGCCCTCGAACAAGGTACGGAACGGCGAGTTGAACCAGCGTGAGTTCGACAGCCTGGTCCAGAAGAGCCACGAGCTGCAGCACGCGAAGCTCTTCATCGACGACACCCCGGCGCTCTCGGTCTCGGCGCTCCGCACCCGCGCGCGACGGCTCAAGCGCCAGCACGGCCTGTCGCTGATCGTGATCGACTATCTCCAGCTCGTGCACGGCACCGCGCCCAACCGGCTGGAGAACCGCGTCCAGGAGATCTCCGAGATCACCCGCGGCCTCAAGACGCTCGCCAAGGAGCTCGACGTCCCCGTGCTCGCGCTGTCGCAGCTCTCGCGCGCGGTCGAGAACCGCGAGGACAAGCGGCCGCAGCTCGCCGATCTCCGCGAGTCGGGCACGATCGAGCAGGACGCCGACGTCGTGATGTTCATCTTCCGCGAGGAGTATTATCTCGCCCGGCGCGAGCCGCGCGAGGGAACCGAGGAGCACGAGACGTGGCAGGAGGCGATGGAGAAGGTCTACGGCCGCGCCGAAATCATCATCGCCAAGCAGCGCCACGGACCGATCGGCACCGCCGTGCTCCGCTTCGAGCCGAGCTTCACGCGCTTCGACAATCTCGACTCCGACGCCGACGCCGAGGCGCCGTTCTAGTGCGCGGTCGGACCCGATCGGTCGGCCGCGTCATCGCCTGGCGCCCCGCTCCCGTCGCGGGTCGCGGGCCGCGCCGCCCGGACATGCGATGAAGCGCATGGCCGATCCCCGCCCCGACGCCCTGCCGCGCGCCGAGACCAGCGGCGCCGAACGCGCGGGCGCGGTCCTGACCGTCGATCTCGACGCCCTCGCCGACAACTGGCGCGACCTCGGCCGGCGCGCGGCGCCCGCGATTTGCGCCGCCGTCGTCAAGGCCGATGCCTATGGTCTCGGCGCCCTCGCCGTCACCCGCGCGCTCGCCGCCGCCGGCTGCCGCGACTATTTCGTCTCCTCGATCGACGAGGGGATCGCGGTCCGGAGCGCGCTCGGCGCGCCGTCGGCCCTCGCCGGCCGGCCGATGCGCGTGTTCGTGCTCTCCGGGCTCGCCCGCGGCGCGCTCGGCGACTTCGCCCGCCACGACCTCGTGCCGGTGCTGCTGTCGCCCGACGAGGTCGCCCGCTGGGCGGGCTATTGCGCTTCTCATGGCCGCCTCGCCGCCGGGATCAAGATCGACACCGGCATGACGCGGCTCGGCATGGACGAGGCCGCGTTCCGCGCGCTCGCCGGCGACGGCACGCTGGCGCGGCTCCCAGTCGCCCTGGTGATGAGCCATCTCGCCTGCGCCGACGAGCCGGCGCACCCGCTCAACGAGGACCAGCGCACCCGCTTCGCCGCGCTCGCCCGGCTCCTGCCCGGTGTCCCCGCCTCGCTCGCCAACTCGGCCGGCATCTTCCTCGGCGCCCCCTATTGCGCCGACATGGTGCGTCCGGGGGCCGCGCTCTACGGCCTCGCGGCGCGCGCCGACGCTCCCAACCCGATGCGTCAAGTCGTTCATCTCAAAGCGAAAATCCTGCAGGTCCGGGTCGTTGATAGCCCCCGGAGCGTTGGCTACGGTGCGGCCGGCCGTGCGGGGGCGGGAAGCCGCCTCGCCACCGTCGCCGTCGGCTATGCCGACGGGTTCATGCGTCGTCTCGGCGACGGCGGGGGCGGCCATGTCGGCGATTGCCTTGTGCCGCTGGTGGGCCGCGTCTCGATGGATCTCTCGACCTTCGACGTCACCGCCGCGCCCGAGGCCGCGACCCGAACCGGCGACTACATCGATCTGATCTCCCCCCGCCAGACCGTCGACGATCTCGCGCGCGCCGCCGGCACGATCGGCTACGAGGTGCTGACCCGGCTCGCGCGCCGCATCCACCGGCTCTATCTGGGCGGCGGCTGAGGCATGGATTTCATCGCCGTCGTCGGCCGTTTCTTCCTCGGCTTCCTCGCCACCTCCGGCCGGATCGCGATCTTCGCGGGCGAGGGCCTCGGGCACTGCGTGCGCCCGCCGTTCTATTTCCGCTTGATCGGGCGGCAGATGATGGACATCGGCTACTACTCGCTGCCGGTGGTCGGGCTGACCGCGCTCTTCACCGGCATGGTGCTCGCGCTCCAGAGCTATACCGGCTTCTCGCGCTTCAACGCCGAGAGCGCGATCGCGACGGTCGTCGTGCTCTCGGTGACGCGCGAGCTCGCGCCGGTGCTCGCGGGCCTGATGATCGCCGGGCGCGTCGGCGCGGCGATGGCGGCCGAGATCGGCACCATGCGCGTCACCGAGCAGATCGATGCGCTGACGACGCTCTCGACCAACCCGGTCAAGTATCTCGTCGTGCCGCGGCTCCTGGCCGCGATCCTGATGCTGCCGGCCTGCGTCTTCGTCGCCGACATCATCGGCGTCCTCGGCGGCTACCTGGTCAGCACCACCAAGCTCGGCTTCAATCCGGCCGTCTACATCAAGAACACGATCCAGTATCTCGAGGTCATCGACGTGATCTCGGGCCTCATCAAGGCCGCCGTGTTCGGCTTCCTGATCGCCTTGATGGGCTGCTATCACGGCTACAACTCGCGCGGCGGCGCGCAAGGGGTCGGCAGCGCCACGACCAACGCCGTCGTCTCGTCGTCGATCCTGATCCTCGCCGCCAACTACCTCCTGACCGAGGCGTTCTTCTAGCCATGGCCGAGGCGACACCGAAGATCTCGATCCGCGGGCTCCGCAAATCGTTCGGCCGCAAGGTGGTGCTCGACGGCATCGACCTCGACATCAGGGCGGGCGAATCGCTCGTCATCATCGGCGGCTCGGGCAGCGGCAAGACGGTCCTGATCAAGAACGTCATCGGGCTGGTGAGCCCGGACGACGGATCGATCAAGATCGACGGCGAGGAGACCGTCGGCATGAACGCGCGCGACCGGGCGCGGATCATGAAGAAGTTCGGCATGCTGTTCCAGGGCGGCGCGCTCTTCGACAGCCTGCCGGTGTGGGAGAACGTCGCCTTCGGCCTCGTCACCGAGCAGGGCGTGCGGCGGACGGACGCCAAGGCGCGCGCCGCCGAGGTGCTCGCCGCCGTCGGCCTCGCGCCCGAGGTCGCCGAGCTGTGGCCGGCCGAGCTCTCGGGCGGCATGCAGAAACGCGTCAGCCTCGCCCGCGCAATTGCGACCGAGCCCGAGATCATCCTGTTCGACGAGCCGACCACTGGTCTCGATCCGATCATGGGCGATGTGATCAACGATCTCATCATCGCCTGCGTGCGGAAGCTCGGCGCGACCGCGCTCACCATCACCCACGACATGCAGAGCGCGCGCAAGATCGCGACCCGCATCGCCATGATCCATCGCGGCCGCATCATCTGGCACGGTCCCGTTGCCGAGGTCGACCGCAGCGGCAATCCCTTCGTCGAGCAGTTCATCTACGGCAGCGCCGAGGGGCCGATCCAGATGGAGGTGCGTCGGCTGTGACGGCAGCGCCTCTCCGCCCGATCGATGCGGCGCCGGGTGGCTGAGATGGCCAAGCCCGCGACCCACTTCGTCTGCCAGAGCTGCGGTGCCGCCTACCGCAAATGGGCCGGCCGCTGCGAGGCGTGCGACGCGTGGAACACCATCGTCGAGGAGCCGATCCCCGCGTCCGTGCCCAAGGGCCTCGCGCCCGGCAAGGGCACGGTGATCCCGTTCGTGAGCCTCGCCGGCCCCGGCCCCGCGCCGCCGCCCCGCCTCGTCACCGGCAATACCGAGTTCGACCGCGTCACTGGCGGCGGCCTCGTCGCCGGCTCGGCCATCCTCGTCGGCGGCGATCCCGGGATCGGCAAATCGACCCTCCTCCTCCAGGTCGCGGCGCGCGTCGCGGGCGGCGGAAGGGCGACCTACATCTCGGGCGAGGAGGCGGTCGACCAGATCCGGCTCCGCGCCCTTCGCCTCGGGCTCGGCGCCGCGCCCGTCGCGCTCGCCGCCGCGACCAGCGTCCGCGATATCGTGGCGAGCCTCGACCGCGATCGGCCGCCCGATCTGGTCGTGGTCGATTCGATCCAGACGCTCTATGTCGATTCCCTCGATTCCGCGCCGGGCACGGTCGCCCAGGTGCGGGCGAGCGCGCAGGAACTGATCCGGCTCGCCAAGCGGCGCGGCTTCGCCCTCGTCCTCGTCGGTCACGTCACCAAGGAGGGCACCATCGCGGGCCCGCGGGTGCTCGAGCACATGGTCGACACCGTCCTCTACTTCGAAGGCGAGCGGAGCCACCAGTTCCGCATCCTCCGCGCGATCAAGAATCGCTTCGGCGCGACCGACGAGATCGGCGTGTTCGAGATGACCGAAGGCGGCCTCGCCGAGGTCACGAACCCGTCGGCTCTGTTCCTCGCCGAGGCGCGCGCCGACGTGAGCGGCGCCGCCGTCTTCGCCGGCATCGAGGGCAGTCGGCCGGTTCTCGTCGAGATCCAGGCGCTCGTCGCGCCGTCCGCGTTCGGGACGCCGCGTCGCGCGGTGGTCGGCTGGGACGCCGGCCGGCTGTCGATGGTGCTCGCCGTGCTCGAGACGCGCTGCGGGCTGTCGCTCGCCGGGCGCGATGTCTATCTCAACGTCGCCGGCGGCCTCCGCATCGGCGAGCCGGCCGCCGATCTCGCGGTCGCGACCGCGCTCGTCTCGGCCGTCACCGACCGCCCGGCGCCCGAGCGGCTCGTCGTGTTCGGCGAGATCGGGCTCGCCGGCGAGATACGCGCCGTCGGCCAGGCCGATCTCCGGCTCAAGGAGGCAGCGAAGCTCGGCTTCACCCGCGCGCTGGTGCCGGCGCGGCGCGGTCGCGACGGCCGCGACACACCACCCGATCTCGACCTGAGGATCGAGGAGTGCGCCCACCTCGACCGCCTGATCGCCATGTTCGACGCCGGCGCGGGCGTCGAGAGCACCTGAGGACCGGACCCCGGCAGCGACAATGGCCACCCTCGATATCGTCGTCATTGCGGTGATCGTGCTCTCGGGGCTGATCGCCTTCGGCCTCGGCCTCGTCCGCGTGGTCCTCGGCCTCGCCGGCTGGCTCGGCGCCGCGGTCATCACGCTCTACGGCTTCGAGCACGTCCGGCCGCTCACCCGGCAGTGGATCGCCAACCCGCTGATCGCCGACGTCGCGGCGATCGGCGGATTGTTCATCATCGCGCTGATCATCCTGTCTTTGATCAGCCATGCGATCTCGCGCGTCGTCCGCAACAGTGCCCTCAACGTCCTCGACCGCTCGCTCGGGCTCGCCTTCGGCCTCGCGCTCGGCGTCCTCCTGATCTGCGGCGCGTGGCTGGTCGCGGTGCCAACGCTCGACATTCCGGCCGAGGCCAGCAAGCGCCCGCAATGGGTGCGCGAGGCGCAGACCATGCCGCTGATCGAGGCCGGGGCCGAGCGGCTGCGCGCACTCGCGCCGGCCCGGCTCCGCGACGTCGGGCGCAAGGAGACCCGCACCGATGCGCCGCCGCGCGATGCCGGCGAGGAGGCGAGCCGCGAGGTGCGCACCCTGATCGAGGTGGCGCCGAAAGCCGGGGCGCCGGCCGAGAAACGCGGCTATGATAGCCGCGAGCGCAACGAGATGGACCGCCTCCTCCGCGGCCAGCAGGAACAGACACGCTAGGAACGCCCGCGATGACGTTGGCTCACCCGTTCGACGACGACAAGCTCCGCGAGGAGTGCGGCATCTTCGGCGTCTACGGCCATGCCGATGCGGCCGCGCTCACCGCGCTCGGCCTGCACGCGCTCCAGCATCGCGGTCAGGAGGCGTGCGGCATCGTCACCTTCGACGGGCAGCAGTTCCGGAGCCACCGCGCCCTCGGCCAGGTCGGCGACAATTTCGGCGACCCGCAGGTGATCGGCCGGCTGCCCGGCCGTGCCGCGATCGGCCACAACCGCTACTCGACCCAGGGCGAGCCGGCGCTCCGCAATGTCCAGCCGCTGTTCGGCGACTTCGAGTTCGGCGGCTTCGCGGTCGGCCACAACGGCAACTTGACCAACGCCCGCCAGCTCCGCCGCGATCTCGTCAAGCGCGGCTGCCTGTTCCAGTCGACCACCGACACCGAGGTGATCGTCCATCTCATCGCGATCAGCCAGTTCAACACCGTGGTCGACCGGCTGATCGATGCGCTCCGCCAGGTCGTCGGCGCCTATTCGCTGGTCGCCTTGTCGAACGAGGGCATGATCGGCGTGCGCGATCCGGTCGGCGTCCGACCGCTGGTGCTGGGGCGCCTCGACGACGCCCATATCCTCGCCTCCGAATCCTGCGCGCTCGACATCATCGGCGCCGAATATGTGCGCGACCTCGCGCCGGGCGAGATCGTGATCATCGACGAGCTCGGCGTGCGGAGCCTGCGCCCGTTCGACCAGCGCCCGCGGCGCTTCTGCATCTTCGAGTATGTCTACTTCGCCCGGCCCGACAGCAAGATCGAGGGCCGCAACGTCTACGAGGCGCGCCGGCGGATCGGCGCCGAGCTCGCGCGCGAATCCCATGTCGAGGCCGACGTCGTGATCCCGGTGCCGGATTCGGGCGTGCCGGCGGCGATCGGCTATGCGCACGCGGCCGGGCTTCCCTACGAGCTCGGCATCATCCGCAACCACTATGTCGGGCGCACCTTCATCGAGCCGACCGACCGCATCCGCCATCTCGGCGTCAAGCTGAAGCACAACGCCAACCGCGCCGTGATCGAGGGCAAGTGCGTCGTCCTGGTCGACGACTCGATCGTCCGCGGCACGACCTCGGTCAAGATCGTCGAGATGGTGCGGAACGCCGGTGCGGCCGCGGTGCACATGCGGATCGCGAGCCCGCCGACGACGCACTCGTGCTTCTATGGCGTCGACACGCCCGAGCGCTCCGAGCTCCTCGCCGCGCGCCACGACGTCGCCGCGATGGCGCGGTTCATCGGCGTCGATTCGCTCGCGTTCCTGTCGATCGACGGTCTCTACCGCGCGGTCGGGCTCGCCGGGCGCGACGCGGCGCGCCCGCAATATTGCGATGCCTGCTTCTCCGGCGCGTATCCGATCGCGCTCGTCGACCAGGACGGCGGCGACAACGAGCGCCAGCTGTCGCTCCTCACCCAGCTCGCCTGATCCGATGGCCGGTGGTCGGCTCGCGGGCCGCATCGCGCTCGTGACCGGCGCATCGCGCGGCATCGGCCGCGCTGTCGCGCTCCGCTTCGCCGCCGAGGGCGCGCATCTGATCCTTCTTGCGCGGACGACCGGCGGGCTCGAGGAGACCGACGATCTGGTCCGCGCCGCCGCGCCGGACCGGAGGGGCGCGACGCTGGTGCCGCTCGATCTCGCCGACGCTGCCGCGATCGAGGCGCTCGCACCCGCGATCGCCGGCCGCTTCGGCCGTCTCGACGTGCTGGTCGGCAATGCCGCGATCCTCGGCGCGGCGACGCCGACCGGCCATCTCGACCCGGCGATCTGGGATCGCGTGATGGCGGTCAATGTGACGGCGAACTGGCGTCTCGTCCGCGCGCTCGAGCCGCAACTGCGCGCCGGCCCGGCGGGACGGGCGATCTTCGTCACCTCGGGTGCGGCGCGCGCGGTGTTCCCCTATTTCGGCGCCTATGCCGCATCGAAGGCCGCGCTCGAGATGATGGTTCGGGTGTGGGCGGCGGAGACGACCAAGACGACGCTCCGCGTCAACATGGTCGATCCCGGCGTCGTCGCGACCGCGCTTCGGGCGCAGGCGTTCCCCGGCGAGGATCCGCGCACGCTGCCCGCGCCCGAGACCGTCGCCGCGGCCTTCGTCGATCTCGCCGCCGCGACCGAGAGCCGCCACGGCGAGACCGTCCTCCTCGATCGCTGAACGAGCGCTTTCCGCCTCAGTGCGACATCAGGACCGGCACGGTCATGTGCCGGAACAAGGTCCGCGTGACGCCGCCCAGCGTGAGCTCGCGGAGCCGCGAATGGCCATAGGCGCCCATCACCAGGAGATCGACGCCGAGATCCATTATCCGCGACAGGATCACCTCGCCCACGTCGAGGTCGCGCGAGACGGTGTGGGCCGCCTCCGCCTTGACGCCGTGGCGGGCGAGATGAAGCGCGATGTCGGCGCCGGGCACCTCGCCGGTGTCCGCCTTCTCGCCCGGATTGACGCAGAGCACCGTCACCTTCTTCGCCCGCGTCAACAGCGGCAGCGCATCGTTGGTCGCGCGCACCGCCTCGCGGCTGCCGTTCCACGCGATCACGACGTTCGAGCCGATGGTCGCAAACGTGCCGGCATAGGGCAGTGTCAGGATCGGCCGACCCGAATCGAGCGCGACGAGCTCGGGCAGGTCGGGGATCATGCTGAGGTCCTTGCCCTCGGGGTCGGCCTGGCTGAGGACGCAGAGATCGACATGGCGCGCGTTGAGGGTCACGATGTCGACCATGTCGCCCTCGGCGACGCGCCATTCGGCGGTCACGCCGGCGCGGCTCGCCCTGTCGCGGAACGCCTTCTCCGCCGCCGCCGCCTGCTGCCGGCCCGTGCGCGCCTGGCTCTCGAAGAAATCCGCCGGCAGTGCCGCCATGTCGAAGGGCGGGATGAACGGCGGCGGGATCACGTAGATGCCGGCGAGATGCGCCCCGTGGTCGCGGGCCGCCGTCGACATGCACCAGGATGTCCTTGATGGCCATCGTCTCTCTCCTTCGTCGTGCGGCCGGATCGGGCTGATCCGGCTCGGGCGTCGTGCGGCCGGATCAGGATGATCCGGCTCGGGCGTGCCGCGCGAGGATCGCGCGGGCCTCGAAACTGCGTTCGCCGTCGGGTACCGTGCCGTCGCGCCCGTAGATCGCGACGATCGCGACGGCGCGGTAGCGCTTTACGGTGCGCGCGTGTCCGTGGAACTCGCGATCGAGCGGGCGGCCGCCCTCGCCGATCGTCGACCGTCCCGCCGGCCCCTCGAAGATCGCCTGCTGGCTGGTGAGCTCGATCACGTCGCGGTCGATCACCACGAAGCGCTCCTTGCCCTCGGCGAGGGTGATCTCCGCGGCGCGGCGGAGCATGTAGTCCTCGACCGTCGCGCGATCGGTGAGCGTGTTGCCGAGGAACGCGACGCGGAACCGGTCGGGCGCGATGCGTTCCTCGCTGAACCCCTGGCCGCCGCCGCGTGCGGCCTGGTACGGCGTCGCCCCCGCGCAGGCGGCGACCAGCACGGCCAGGGCGACCGCCGCCGCCTGCACGACGGGTCGGTGGCGATGGGCGTGGGCATGGTTCGAGGCGAGCGCGTTTCTCATCGAGTCTCACTCCATAGAGGCTGGCGGCAGGCGCGACATTAAACTCGATCAAGTCGGCCGTCGTCGCGCATCCGCGACGCGCCGACCGCGCGCGGCGGGACGGCCGGAACGGGGATCGGAGCTATTCGCCGGTGCCGGTGCGGCGCCGGACCGGCTCGCCGGCGTCGAAATCGCCGGGGAATGGGCCACTGCCTT
The DNA here is from genome assembly GCA_016869145.1 of Alphaproteobacteria bacterium. Taxonomy (GTDB): domain Bacteria; phylum Pseudomonadota; class Alphaproteobacteria; order MPNO01; family VGEU01; genus VGEU01. The sequence continues at coordinate 21,286 of VGEU01000052.1, forward strand.
CGTAGTAGTCCCGAAGCCGGATCAGATACTGGATGCCGGCCGGCGTCGAGCCGAACGCGACGAGGCGGTCGCGCTCGACCGGGCTCAGCCGGCCGCGGGTGTGGAGATAGTCGATCCAGGCGCGGAGCGACAAGAGCGCCGTCTCGCGCTCGTCGACGGGCTCGGGTCGCGGCGCCGGCCACTCGATGATGACCGCCGACGTCGGGCCTGCGACCGGTGCGGCAACCGGTTCCGCCGGAGCGGCCGCGGCGACGACGCTCTCCGGAACGCTCGGGCGCGAGACGATCGGCGCGGCGACCACCTCGGGTGATGGCGCTGCCGACGGTTGCGAGCCGGCGACGGGTTCGGCGGCACGCACGGTGACCCGCGGCGTGCCGGCCTGGAGGCGCGCGAGCATCAGGGCGCCGAGGCCTTCGAGCGTCGCGCCGTCGATACCCGCCCGCTTGCAACGGAGTGAGAGCCGCGCCAGCGCGACGCGGTCGGGCGCGAGGATGTGGCGTAGGACGCGGCGGACCCCGGCGCCGATCGCGGCGCGGAGACGGCTCGGGCGGCGGCGGCGTCGGGCCATGGCGCGCCGGCTAGGTCCTGTACTCATAATGGGATTCCCCTGAGGCGGGAGATGTGATTCAAGCTTCCAAACGGAGGAGGCTTGGATCATGGCTCGCTT
>VGEU01000053.1 GCA_016869145.1 Alphaproteobacteria bacterium
CGGGCGGCGCGGAGGCTGGCGGCGCCTGCGCGAGCGCCGTTCGGTCGGTGAGCGCGACGGCGGTCAAGGTCAGAACCGCCGCCATGGCAGCGGTCCGGCTGGTGCGGTGGAAGGCGGCCGATCGTCGGATCATGAGCGATCCTCGTCCCTGCGGAGATGGTCCCGATCCGAGCCTAGCACGGCCGCCGCGTCGGCTTGAGGGCCGAGCGGGCGCCCGCTACGATGCGCGCCGCGCAACGACAGGTCCGCCATGAAACCGACGCTCGTCCCCGGCATGACCACACGGCTCCGCATCACCGTCGATCGCGACCGCACGATCGGGTTCATGGGCGAGGCGCTCCGCGTCTACGCGACGCCGATGATGCTGCGCGACGTAGAGCGCACCTGCCGCGACTTCCTCGCCGAGCATCTCGATGCGGGCGAGAACTCGGTCGGCGCGCGGGTCGAGCTCGACCATATGGGCGCGACACTGGTCGGCATGTGGGTCGACATCACCGCGACCGTCGCCGCGATCGAAGGCCGGCGCGTCACCTTCGACTGCGAAGCCCACGATGCCCTCGACCAGGTCGGCAAATGCCGCCATGTGCGCTTCGTGGTCGACCTCGACCGCCAGCGTCAGCGGCTCGAGGCCAAGGCCGCCAAGGTCGCCGCGCTGCCACCCGACGCGGGCTGACACCTCCGCCCGGCAGGTTCTGCCGACGATTTGCCGGAAATGTCCGGCAAAATCGCGGCATTCGCCTCAACGATCGCCGGCAAGTCCTTGAATTGATTGTCCCGGGTTTTGGCCTCGAATCTGCTTGGTGAATGCCGGCAGAGACCACAGGAGGTTCCGATGGCCACAGCATTCGCCGCCGCGGTCCAGACCGACCCGACCGCCGTCGCCGGCTCGGCCGAGGCGGGCGCCGACCCGTTCGTCGCCGAGCTGTGCGAAGGCGTCGAGCGGCTCCGCCGCATGTCGCCGGAAGAGCTCCGCGCGCTGATCGCGCGCCGGGTGGCGCTCCTCGATACGACGCTCCGCGAGCGCGAGGCACGCCGCGCCACGATCGAGGAGGCCCAGATGGCGGCGAAGATCCTCGCGTTCCGCCGCGCCCGCGCGCAGACGATCAGCCGGCGCGTCAACCTCGCGAGCGGCTTCGCCGCGATCGCCTCGACGCTCCTGATCGTCGCGGTGATGGCCTAGCCCGCGCCCGGCACCTCGGCCTTCTTCGCCATCTCGAGGCTCTGGCGCGCGGCGGCGCCCTCCGACTCATCGCCGCCCGCCACCTGGACGGTCGGGAAGGCGAACTTGATGACGTTGGAGTCGAACGACTTCTTGATCAGCGCGTAGGCGCGACGACGCACGGCGAACTGCTCGCCGGGGCGCGTCTTGATCTTGAGGCGGATTTGGATCGCGAAGTCGCCGAACTGCTCGACGCCCTGCATCTTCAACGACTCGATGTATGCGGCGTGAGCTCCGGATCGCGCGCGAGCTCCTTGCCGATGTCCTTGATCACCTTCTTGGCGCGGTCGAGGTCGGTGTCATAGGTGACGCCGACCGAGAACTTGTCGATCACCCAGTCGCGGCTCATGTTCTGGACCGCACCGAGCTCGCCGAACGGTATCGTGTAGAGCGGCCCGCGGTGATGGCGGAGCTTGACCGAGCGGAGCGAGAAGGAGTCGACCGTCCCCTTGTAGCTGCCGCTCTGGATGTATTCGCCGGCGCGGAAGGCGTCGTCGAGCAGGTAGAACATCCCGCTGATGACGTCCTTGACGAGCGTCTGTGCCCCGAAGCCGATCGCGATGCCGACGACACCGGCGCCTGCGATCAAGGGGCCGATCTCGACCCCGAGGGCGGACAGGATCATCAACGCCGCCATCACGACGAGGACGACCATCAGGATGTTCCTGAGGATTGGAAGGAGCGTCCGGAGCCGGGCGCGCCGGCCCTGATCGTCGGCCGTCTCGCCGTCATCGCGTGCCGCCTCGAGCTTGCGGTCGATCGCGGCGCGCAGCACGTACCAGGCGAAATCAGCGACGAGCGCGATGACGACCGCGCTCAAGGCGCCGCGCAGGAGCTGGATGGCGAGCGTGTCGCGCGCGGTGAGATCGGTGAGGCTGATGTTCCAGACATCGGCGAGGAAGAGCGCGGCGCCGATGATCAGGAGCGCGCGGACGCCGCGTTCGACGCAGACCGTGGTGACCCCGGGCGTCGCCGCCTCGACCTCGGCGCCGGGCGGCCGCAGGATGTGGTTGATCCCGCGGTTCGCGAGCGCGATCGCGACGGGGAGCGCGAGCACGACGACGAATAGCCAGGCGATCCGGCGCGCGCCGACGAGCTGCAGGAACCAAAGGACGAGGAGAACGCCCGCGACGATCGCGGCGAGGACGCCCCGGCCGAGGACGCGCCGGCTCGGCGCCGCGCCCTCGGGCCTCGGGTAGTGCCACACGATCTCGATCGCGATCAGGATCGCCCCCAGCCAGAACGCGGCGGCCGTCAGCGCGCGCGTGGCCGGCGGAACGCCGAGGGTCGCGAGAAGCCCGGTCGTGATGTGCGCGATCGTGACCCAGCCGACGACGACCGCGAGGCGGACGCACCAGAACCATGCCGAGGCGGTTTCCATCGGGATGATGCGGAAGCGGGGCCCACCGGGTGCGAGCAGAAATCGCCCGCCGATCAGCGCGAGCCGGATCGCGAGGAAGGCGAGGAGATAGCCGAGGACGATCTCGCTCAGGAGCGGCGGCCAGTCGAGCACCAGGAAGGCGCCGACGCTGCCGAGCGCGAAGGTGAGGACCATGCCGAGTGCGTAGAGTAACCGGATCCCCGAGGCGCGGAGGCGATCGCGGACGGTGTCGAGCGGGATCGCGATGAACCAGGCGACGAAGCCGCGCGATGCGCGGTGGAACAGCCACTCGGTCCCGAAGCCGAGGAGCACGAAGCCCGCGATCAGCACGAGAATCCGGAGAAGGCCGCGTTGCTCGAACTCGAGACGGAGAACGGTCCAGGCCCGCGCGAGCTCGTCCGTGAGCGTCGGCACCGCGGCGATGATCGCGTCGAGCCGGTCGCGCACGGTGCCGAGCCCGCCCGTGAGCATGGCCGATGTCGACGGGGCGGGCGCCGCGGCCTCCGCCGTCGACGTCGTCTGGCGCTCCCGGAGCCAGGCGCGGACGCCCGGATCGTTGAGGAGCTTCAACAGCTCCTGCACCGGGGCCGGCGGCGCGGCCGCGCGTGCCGTCTGGTCGGCGGCAGTGACCGGACAGGCGAGGCCCACCCAGACAAGCAACGACAACGCGACGGCACGGATCACCGCGCCGCCACGCCGAAACGACCGTGTCATCGATGAGGTCTCCGTCGCCCGCGCCGGGGTCCCCGCCCCGGTCTTAGGCGACGACGCTACGTCGTCCGGGCCGCGCTGTCACGGCACCAAGATGTTCGGGAATGGCGCGGCCCGGCAGATCGAGACGGCGCCGGCCTCAGGCGACGCGCGCGGTCTTCCGGCCGAGGCTCTCGAGATGCTGGATGACCTCGGCGAGCCTCATGACATCGGCGTATTTGTGGTGGAGGTCGAACAGGTTCACCTTGTGCGACAGCTCGCTCCGGTCGAACACGCATTCCTCGACGACCGTCATGTGATAGCCGTTCGAGTAGCCGTCGACCGTCGAGGCGCGGACGCAGCCCGAGGTGCTCTCGCCGCAGACGATGAGGCTCGAGACGCCGAGCCGGGTGAGTTGCGCGACGAGCGGCGTGCCGTAGAAGGCGCTCGCTCGCTCCTTCACGATCACCGTGTCGCCCGGCTCGGGCGCGAAGGCGGGATGGATGTCGGTATCGGCACCGGACCCCATGCCGGCCTGGCGGTTGGTGGCGTTGATGGAGCTGAGCTTGGCGGGGCTCGTCGTGTAGAGGATCGGGACGCCCGCCTGGCGCGCCGCGGCGAACAGGCGCCTGGTCGGCTCGATCGCGTTGTGGGCGTAGATGCCGCAACTCGACGGGAACTCCCGGACGAGCTCGTGCGGGTACTTCGCGCCACCGCGATAGACGAGGTTGTAGAGATCGATCGCGAGGAGCGCCGGGCGCTCGCCGACGAAGACCTCGCGCCGATAAGGCTCGTAGACCGCGAGGATCTCCGGGCTCACGATGTCCTTCCAGCAATGGTCCTCGAAATCGCGCGTCATCTCAGCGGTCCTCTCTTTGCGTGGCCCGGGCGCGGATCGCCGCGATGCGGGCGTTGAGCTCGCCCTCGGTCAAGAGGCCCTTCTCGACCAGGAGCCGGGCCACGGCGAGCGTCCGGATCTCGTAATAGCCGAGCCGGGCGTAGAGATCGGCGCCCATCTCCTCGATCTTGCGCCGCTGCTCGTGCAGGCTGACGACCTTGATGCGGTCGCGCAGCGCATCGACGACCTGCGCCCAGCGCGGCGCCGGCTTGGTCGCGCGGTCGATCGGCCCGCCCGCTTCGCCGCCGATGTCGTGATAGCCCTGCCGGCCGTGGTCCATGGCGCGAGTGTGTCCTGAACGGGGGACCAATTCAACCCGATGTGCTATGTAGCCGCGCCGGTTCGAGGAGACGTCCGCGCCCATGACGCGCATCGCCGATATCGAGGTCATCCACATCGCGCTGCCGACGCGCCGCGAGCACAAGTGGACCGGGCTCACCGAGCCGATCGGCGCCTACATCCTCGTTCGCATGACCGGCGAGAACGGCCGCGTCGGCTGGGGTGAGGCGCCGGCGCTCAAGGACTGGGGCGGAGATTTCGGCCGCTATTTCGGCGAGAGCCCGGCGACGACGCGGCTCGTGATCGAGCGCTACCTCAAGCCGCAGGTGGTCGGCGCCGACGCGCTCAACATCGCCGACCTCCACCGCCGCATGGACGCGATCATCAAGGGCTATCCCTATGCCAAGGCGGCCGTCGACATGGCCGCCTACGATCTCGCCGGTCGCACGCTCGGCGTCCCCGTTCACGTGCTCCTCGGCGGCTCTGTGCGCGACCGCATCCCGGTGACGCACTCGATCGGCCTCCTCCCCATCGACGAAGCGGTGGCCGAGGTCGCCAAGGTCGCGCGCGAAGGCATCCGGACGATCAAGATCAAGGTCGGCGTCGAGCCCGAGCGCGATGTCGAGATCGTGCACAAGGTGCGCGAGACGGTCGGGCCGGCGGTCGATCTCTGCGTCGATGCCAATTGCGGCTATGCGAGCCCGCACGAGGCGGTCCGTACGATCAAGGCGATGGAGCCGTGCCGGCTCAAATACGCCGAGCAGCCGGTCGAGGGGATCGCGCGCGTCGCCGAGGTGGCACGCAACATCGACACGCCGGTAATGTGCGACGAGAGCGCGTGGACCGCACGCGACGTCCTCGAGATCGCCGAGACCAAGGTCATCGACATCGTCTCGATCTACACGACAAAGCCGGGCGGGCTCTACCGCGCGATGGAGGTCGCGGCGGTCGCCCAGGCCGCGCGGCTCCGCTGCAACGTCAACGGCTCGGTCGAGACCGGGATCGGCAATCTCGCGAACCTCCATCTGGCGGCGGCGGCACCGGCGGTGACGCTCTCCTGCGTCGTCCCGGTTTCGACGCCAGCCGAGGCGCAGTCCGGTCAGGTCGGCGGCATCTACTACCGCGACGATCTCATCCGGACCGGCTTTGCGCTGAAGGATGGCGCGGTCGCCGTCCCGACCGGCCCCGGCATGGGCATCGACGTGGACGAAGCGAAGATCGCGCGCTACCGCGTACGCGACTGACGGGAGACCCGACATGGCCATGCGTGCGGAAGTGATCGCCCGGCAGCGGGAGGCGATGCGCAAGCACGGGCTCGACGCGCTGGTCGCGATCTCGCCTGAGAACGTCGCCTACGCGACCGGTTTCGTCGTGCCGTCGCAGCCCTTGATGCGCTGGCGTCATGCGATGGCGGTGGTGACCGCCGATGGACGCACCGCCATGGTCTCGGTCGACATGGAGGAGACGACGGTCCGCGGCCGGCTTGCTGATGTCGAGACCCGCATCTGGGGCGAGTTCACCGACAACCCGATGCAATGCCTCGCTGCGCTTCTGTCCGATCTCGGCCTGGCGCGGGCCCGCGTCGGGCTCGAGTTCGACTATCTCCCAACGCGCGATTACGCGAGCCTCGCCGCGCGTCTGCCGCGCGCGGCGTTGGTGCCGGCCGAGGCGCTCTTCGATCGGCTGCGCCAATTCAAGACACCGGAGGAGATCGCCCTCCTCCGCCGCCTGTCGCGTATCTCGGACAAGGCGATCCTCGATTCGTTCAAGGCCGTCAAGCCCGGCTCGTCGGAGATGGACATTGCCGCAGCGCTCACGCGGAGCGTCTACGAGCAGGGCGCCGAGCATTTCAAGCTGATGATCGTCGCGACCGGCGAGCGCAGCCAGCTGCCGAATGTCGGCCCCTCGGAGCGCCGGCTCGCGGTCGGCGACGTCTGCCGCGTCGAGATCTTCGCGATCATCGGCGGCTATCATGCGGGCGTCTGCCGCACCGCCGTGGTCGGCAAGGCGCCACCCGAGGCGGAGCGGATCTACGCCAATCTCGTCGCGTGCAAATATCTCGTGCTCGACATGATCAAGCCCGGCGCGTCCTCGCGCGCGGTCTACGAGGCGTTCCTCAGGAAGTTCGGCGAGCTCGGGCTGCCGCCGATCTCCTTCGTCGGACATGGCATCGGGCTCCATCTTCACGAGGAGCCCTATCTCGGCAAATACGCCGACACGCCGCTCGATGCGGGCACCGTCCTCGGCATCGAGCCCTTGTGCTACCGCACCGGCCACGGTTTCGGCATGCAGCTCAAGGACATGGTGCGCGTGACCGAGACCGGCTCGGAGCTCCTCTCCGACGTCACCGACACCGACCGGCTGTTCGTGATCGGATAGGCCGGCCTAGACCGTCACCTGCTGGCCCATCTCGACCACGCGTCCCGATGGGATGTGATAGAAATCGGTCGCGTTCGCGGCGTTGCGCGCGAGCGAGATGAACAGCACGTCCTGCCAGAGCGGCATGCCCGAGCGCGGCGCGATCTTGACGCTCCGCCGGCCCAGGAAGAACGACGCCGTGCGGAGATCGAAGTCGAGCCCCATGCGGCGCGACTGGACGAGCGCACGCGGCACGTTGGGCGTCTCCATATAGCCGAACAGCACCTCGACCCGCGCGAAATCGGCGTCGATCGTCTCGACCTTGAGCCGCTTCTCGTCGAGCCGCTTCTCGTCATCGACGCGGGGGGTGTTGGCGGTGCGCACGGTCAGCATGATGTTCTTCTCGTGGAGCACGCGGTTGTGCTTCAGATTGTGCATCAGCGCGGTCGGCACCATCTCGGGGTCGCTGGTCAGGAATACGGCGGCGCCGGCCGTCCGATGTGGCCGGCTCTGCTTCAGGAGGCCGGCGAGCTCGGAGAGGAGAACGCTGCCGCGTCGCGTCTTCTCGGACAGTATGCGGCTGCCCCTGACCCAGGTCCACATGACGATCATGAGGCCAGCGGCGAGCGCCATCGGCACATAGCCGCCACGGCGACCTTGAGGAGGTTGGCGCCGAGGAACGAGAGATCGACGGCGAGGAACGGCATGACGACGAGCGCCGCCGCCCAGACCGGCCAACGCCAGTAGCGCCAGACGACCGCGAAGGCGAGACAGCTATCCACCGCCATCGTCGCGGTCACCGCGATGCCGTAGGCAGAGGCGAGTCCGCTCGATGTCTTGAAGATCAGGATCAGAAGCACGACGCCGACCAGGAGATGAAGATTGATCCGCGGCATGTAGATCTGGCCGGCGAGCGCCTCGGAGGTGTGGCGGATCTCATAGCGCGGCAGAAGGCCGAGCTGGATCGCCTGCTGGGTGATCGAGAAGGCGCCGCTGATCACGGCCTGGCTCGCGACCACGGTCGCGATCGTCGCGAGCACGACGAGCGGCAGGAGCGCCCAGTCGGGTGCCAGCATGTAGAACGGGTTCCTGAGCGCGTCCGGCTCTGCGAGGACGAGCGCGCCCTGGCCGAGATAGTTGATGGCGAGCGCCGGGAAGACGATGCCGAGCCAGGCGCCTCGGATCGGGCTCCGGCCGAAATGACCCATGTCGGTGTAGAGCGCCTCGGCGCCGGTCACGGCGAGGAAGACCGCCCCCATGATGACGAGCCCGACAACGCCGTGGGTGTAGAGGAAGATCGCGGCGTGCACGGGATTGAAGGCGGTCAGGATCTCGAGGTCGTCGCCGACATGGATCAGCCCCAGCACGGCGAGGACGACAAACCAGACGGTCATGATCGGGCCGAACCAGGCGGCGACCGCGGCCGTGCCGCGGCTCTGGACGGCGAACAGGCCGATCAGGATCGCGAGCGCGATCGGCAGAATGTAGGGCTCGAACACCGGCGTCACGAGCTTGAGCCCCTCGACCGCCGAGAGGACCGAGATCGCCGGCGTGATCACCGCATCGCCATAGAAGAGCGCCGCGCCTGCGATGCCGAGGATGAACACGATCGGGCCACGGCGGCCGATCGCGCGTTCGGCGAGCGCGAGAAGCGAGAGCGTGCCGCCCTCGCCGCCATTGTCGGCGCGGAGCAGGAACAGGACATATTTGAGCGTGACGATGACGATTTTGAGCGAGACGATGACGATCAGCGACCAGAGGAGATGACGATCAGCGACCAGAGGAGAAGCGAGCAGAGGCCGATCACCTCGGCGCGCTCGAGGCCGTCGGCGGCGGCATAGGCGAGGCTTTCCCGCATCGCGTAGAGCGGGCTCGTGCCGATATCGCCATAGACGACGCCGATGGCGCCAAGCATGAGCTTCCAGTAGCTGCGGGGGATGGTGTGAGAAAACGCGGCCGCGTGCTCGGCCGGGTCCTGTCCCGGGGTGGTCATCGACGCTCGGAGATTGCCGAAGAGGCCGTCCCGGCGCTAGGCAAACGCGTTCACGAGCCTCAGGGCAAGCTGACAGCTTGTCGCATCACCGAGGATCACGAGGACCGGCTCGCCGACGCCCGCCTTCACAAAGGCATCGAGCTGATCGCGGCAAGCCTTTGGTGTCCCGGCGATGGCGAACGCCTCGACGGCTTCGTCGGGCACCAGCCGTGCGGCCGCGTCGAGATCGCGTTTGGCGACGGCCGCCATGATCGCGGGCTGGTCTATCGCGATGCCCGAATGCTGAATGTTCTCGGCCAAATGCTTGTTCCGGAACAGGAACGCGAGCTTGCCGCGGATGAGATCGACGGCCGTCCGACCGTCCTCGGAGACCGAGCAGTAGAGATAGGCCGCGGCGCGGACGGTCGCCGGATCGCGCCCCGCCTCGACGGCGCCCGCGCGCGCCCAGCCGAGCGAGTGGGCGGCAAATCCCGCCGACAGCCCGGCCGACAGCACGACGCCGTCGGCGATGCGGCCGGCGAGCCGCATCATCTGCTCGCGCATGGCGGCGATGTAGATCGGGATCGGCGCCGGCGGCTTGAACGCCATGCGCGCACCGGCGAGGCTGAACAACTCGCCCTGGAGATGCGCGGGCTCGCCCGACCATAGAAGATGCAAGCACTGAACGAACTCGCGCATCGCCTTAATCGGCTTGATGATTTCCTGGCCCGATTCTTGGAGAAACAACGGATTGCCGGTGCCGAGTGCGATCGCCGCGCGTCCCGGTGCGGCCTCGGCGATCGTTGCGAGCGCCATGGCGAGCGGGGTCGGGTGCGAGACATAGGGGCTGACCGCGGTCGGCACGACCACCGCATTCTGGGTCGCGAGCGCGAACGCGGTGCATGAGACGATCGCCTCGCGGTAGCCGAGATGTTCAGCCATCCACAGGCTCTTGGCGCCCGCGGCGACCGCGTTCTTCGCGGTGTCGAGCGCCTCGTCGAACGGCGCGAAGCCGTCGAAGCTCACCCCGATCCTGACGCTCATGATGCCTTCCCCTGGTCGGAAAATCCGTTGTGCAAGAGATCGGCCACGCGCTCGCGCGCGACGCCGGCGAGACCCATCCGCTCGAGCGAGAGGCCGCGCGCGCGATAGTCGGTTCCGGTCGCGGCGGTGGCAAGGGTGATGACGTGGTCCATCAACGGCGTCGCGACGCCGGCGAGCCGGCCGAGGGCGGCGAGCGGCACGAGACCGAACGGGATGTCCTCGGTGAGAAACCGGTAGTCGAGCGATTGCGGCGCCCGGATCCAGCGGTCGGGCTCGCTCTGGTGGAACACTTCGTACGCGAGACCCGAATCGCGCGCCGCCTCGGTCGTGTAGCCCATGCGGAGGAAGTGCTCGGGGAGAGCCGTCACGGCGATGCCGAGCTCGGCACCGACCGCGATGCGCTCGCGGTCGAGGGCGTCGATCACCCGCCCGACGCCGGGCGAGATGCCGTCATAGTAGTGGTAGTAGTCGCCGCCGGTCGCCTCGATCCGGCCGGCGTTCATCAGCGTCGCCGGCGGATGGTGGATCGCGTTGGTGTAGGGAAAGACCGTCTCGAGCACTGAGCCGACCGGGCGGATCGCCGGAAACGCCGGTTTCACCAAAGCGTGGAGGCGCGCGGTCTCGCGTCCGGGAAAAGCCGCGAAGGCAAGCGACTGGTTCGCCTTGTTGATCCGGATACGAACCGGGCTCTCCTTGCGGCAGATATAGGGGAGCGTCCCGGTCTCGCAGGTGACGGGATTGCGATGGCCGGCGCGGCGCAGCACGCTCGGCACCAGAAGGCAGGTGTGGCCGGGCGAGACCATGAACACCTGGTCCGACGTGAGATGCGGGGCGGCGAGACCCGCGGCCTCCTCATGCGCGTGCGTCGGCACCATCAGGACGACGAGATCCGCGCCATCTATCGCCGCCGCGATGTCGCCGCTGACGCGGGCGAGCGGCGCGAAGCCGTCGCCGAGGCTGCCCGCGTACTCGATCCCGCCGCGGTCGCGGATCGGATCGATCGTCGCCGCGCTCCGGCCATAGAGATGGACCGCGAAGCCGCGCCGCACGAGATCGGCCGCCGCGGCAAAGCCGCCGTGGCCGGCGCCGAGGACGGCTATGGTACGCCCCTCACCCATCGTCGCGGTCCGCCCTTTCCGTTGCGAGGCTATCGACAAATCCGCGGGCGGGCGAGTCCGGATCAGAACCAGGTGCCCGCGAGCGTGACGAGCCGGCCACCGGTGCCGAGCTTGAACCGGGCGATTCCCGGCGCGGTCGCGCTGACGCCGCCGAGATCGAGCCAGCGCGTGCCGCCGCGACGGAGTTCGATCATGGCGCGCCAGAGGAGAAGGTTATGCGCGCGCCGCTCGCGCCCCGCCTCGCTCGTCCAGCCGGCATAGTAGGTCGCCGTCGCGCCATGCCGGACCGCGAGCACGCCGGCGATCATCGTCAGGCCGTCGAAGGCCGCGAGCGTCACCACCTCGTCCTCGGTCGCCCCCTTGCACAACGTCCTGATGAACGCGCCCGTCGCGCCGCCGAACCGGCGCGCCTTGCGGAGCGCATCATAGTGGTCGAGGAGCGCATCGAGATGGCGCCCGCGCGGCACGCGCTCGATCCGCATCGTTTCGCGTTCGGCCGCGACGAGCATATTGCGCCATTTGCCGTCGAGCTCGGCCCTGAGCGTCGCCTCGTCGGCGCCGAGGTCGATGATGACCGTACCGTAGCCGGTCACGACGCGGCGGAGGCCTGTGGTCCGCATCAGCGTTTGGCTCGCCGGCCCGTCCTCGAGCTCGGGCATCCAGAACAGGAATTCGCGCCGGCGGCGGAGGAAGTGGCGCCAGATCGCGGCGAAAATCCCGGCGCGGACGGGTTGGATGTCGGGCTGATTGTCGGGAAGAAGCAGCGGACCGCTCGTGATTCGGACGATGCTCGCCGCCGGGATGCGACGTCGGATGGCCTGCACGAGAGCGATCGCCGGGCCGTCGCGCCGGACGATGCCGCGCTCGACGACGAGCCCGTGGCAGGCCGCGACCGCCTCGCCGAAGGCCCAGGACTGCTCGATGGCGGAACGGTCCGCGCCGGCGGCGAGGCGCCGCCATTCGGGCTCGGCGGCGGTGTTCCTGGCGATGCAGAGGGAATCATCCGCGGCCGTCGCGGTCGGGATCCCGGCGAGGCGGGCGTTCATGGCGATGGAGGCGATATGGCGACCAAATCAACCGATACGATCGCGGGCGTTCGCGTTCCGCGCCGCCGGTTCACGATCTGGGCCGCCATCTATTTCGTCCTCTTCGTCTGCGTCCCGGTCCTCGGCACGACGCTGATCCTCGATGTGCTGATCGCGGTCGCCGTCCGTCATTGGCTCGGTGTCTGCTACGGCGTCTTCTGCCTGTTCGACTAGCGCCTCAGCCGACGCGATATTTCGCGATCTTCTTCTCGTCGAGCGTGATGCCGAGGCCGGGGCCGTCGGGGACGCGGAGCGTGCCGTCCTTGTACGCGAAGGGCTCGGTGATCACATCGTCCAGGTATTTGTGGCCGGCGATCTTGGTGCGCTCGATCTCGGCGGTCGAGGTGATCGGGATGGTGCCCGGGATGTCGACGATCCGCGACGAGGCGGCGAGGTGGAGGTTCGCCGCGTTGCCGACGCCCATTTCCGCCGAGCCGTTGACGTCGGTCCGGAGCCCGCCGGCCTCGGCGACGGCGATGAGTTTCTTCGCCTTCGAAAGCCCGCCCGCCTTTGTGTAATAGAGCGAGACCATCTCGCCCGCCTCCATGCGGATCATGCGGAGCACGTCGTGCGCGTTCCACGCGCCCTCGTCGAGCATGATCGGCACGTCGGTCGCCTGCGCGACGCGGGCGCAGTTCTCCATGCCCTCGACGGGCTGCTCCATGAACAGGATGTCGAATTCTTTCATCCGCTCGGTGGCGCGGAGCGCCTCCTTCCACGAGCGGTAGCCCTGGTTGGCGTCGACCCGGATGCGGACCGCGGGCAGCGCCTTTCGGACGCGGCGGACGAGCTCGACGTCGCGCTCGATGTCCTGGCCGACCTTGAGCTTGAGACAGCGGACGCCCTCGGCGAACACGGCTTCCGCCTCGCTCACCGCGACGTCGATCTCCATCAGCCCGATCGAGTGCGCGATCTCGATCTCCTCGCGCACGAGCCCGCCGAGGAGCTGATAGACGGGAAGGTTCGCGATCTTCCCGAGCACGTCGAGGAGCGCCACGTCGATCGCCGCCTTGGCATAGGGGTAGCCCTTGACGAAGCGGTCCATCTTGGCGTGCAGGTGGTCGATGCGGCGCGGGTCCTCGCCGATCAGGAGCGGCTTCAAATATTCGTCGATGAGGAGCTGGCTCGTCTTCGGCGCCTCGCCGTATTTCGAGCCGTACTCGCCGCCCCAATCCGGCAGCGTCTGCGCCTCGCCGACGCCCCACACGCCGTCGACATGGATCTTCACGAACAGGTAGTCGCGCCCGATCGGCGCATAATTGCCGGCCCAGGTGTGCGCCCGCCTGACGGGAAGCCCGATGCGAAAGGTCTCGACGCCGGTGATCTTCATGGCGAGCCCGGATGGGTTGCGCGGTCGCGCATCCCACACCGGCGCGATCGCGATGGCAAGGGGGCGCGTCCGGGCCTATCTGTAGCCGGCAACCCGAGCGCGCGAGGAGGCACGATGATCACCCACTATAGCTGGTCGACGCCGAACGGCATGAAGACCCAGATCATGCTCGAGGAGTGCGCGCTTCCCCATGTCATCGAGCCTGTCCCTATCGGCAAGGGCGCCCAGAACACGCCCGCTTACCGCGCCATCAACCCGAACGGCAAGATCCCGGCGATCCGCGACAGCGACGGGCCGGACGGAAGACCGTTCACGCTCTTCGAATCGGGCGCGATCCTCGTCTATCTCGCCGAGAAGACCGGGCGCTTTCTGCCCGCCGACCAGGCGGCGCGCTATCGCGCGCTGCAATGGATCATGCTCCAGATGGGTGGCCTCGGGCCGATGATCGGCCAGTTCCATCATTTCAGCGCCTCGGCCCCGGAGAAGATCCCGTACGCGATCGACCGCTACCGGAACGAGAGCGCGCGGCTGATCGGGGTTATCGACGGCCGCCTCGCGGAGAGCCCCTATCTCGCCGGCCCCGACTACACGATCGCCGACATGTGCACATGGCCGTGGGTGCGGTCGTGGCAGCACACGGTGAACCAGACCCTCGACGCCGCGCCCAACGTCAAGCGTTGGTACGCGGCGATCTATGCCCGTGCCGCGGTCGCGAAGGCCGAGGCGGTCACGCTCGCGCTCCGCAACCAGAGCTGAGCGGGCAGCCGCGGCGCCTCATCGTCCCTTCACGAATGTCAGCGGACGGCGCACGAAGAAGCTCGCGTAGACCTTGAACCACGGCTCCTTGGCGAGCGCGGCGCGGACGGGCGAATCGATCGAGGCCTTCCGCTCCGGCGCTGCCTCGACGCTCATGTCGGCGCAATAGTGGAGCACCATGTCGGTGAACGGGTGCGGGTCGTTCTCGACCACGCGGAGCCGGCGGACGCAGAGCCATTCCTTGCAGCGGAGGACGGTCGGAATGAGGTCGTCGACATACCAGGCATCGAACGCGGCGCGCCGCTCGGCCGGCACGGTGAAGAAGGCGGGATGGCATATCTGGGCGTCGATCCAGCCATCGCCGACCTCGGGGCGCTTGTGGACGCCGGTCTCGACCGCGATATAGCGCGCGAAGCCCGTGACCCGCGACAGCATCGCCTTGGTCGGCGGGTCGGGCGTGTATTTGCGCGAACGGTAATCCTCGGTCTTGAGCGTCTCGGGGGTCGTGAGCTCGTACACGGCGAGATAGCCGGGCCCTGTCGGATGCTTGTAGCGGCGCCCGGCCAGGAAACCGGGCACGCCCTGGACGTGGCTCGGCGCATGGTGGGTATCGTACCAGGTGTTGAATGCCGCCTCGTCGTTCGGCGGCGGCGTCATTTCGGCATAGAGTACGGCATTGCCCTTCACGGCCTGTCCTCGTCTGTCGGTCGCCTCCGCCGGAGGGTGCCGCGCGCGGGCGAGGCTTGCAACTGCCGTGTCGGCTATGATCACCCGGGAAACAAGGGAGCGAGGCCGCCGTGGCGACCACTACGTGCATCCGGAACGCCGATTGGGTCGTCGCCTGGGACGCGACCGCAGGCCGTCATGTGTATCGCCGTTCCATCGACGTCGCCTTCACCGACGACCGCATCGTGCATGCCGGGCCGCGCTACGGCGGTCCGGTTACGGACGAGATCGACGGGCGGGGGCGTTGCGTGATGCCGGGTCTCGTCAACATCCACTGCCACCCGACCAACCAGCCGATCACGCGCGGCGTGCGCGAGGAGCTCGGCAATCCCCGCCTCTATATGAGCGCGCTCTATGACCGTGCGGGGCTGTGGCGGGCCGACGACGACGGGCTCCATGCGAGCGTCGAGGTCGCGTTCGGCGAGCTGATCCGGAGCGGCGTGACGACGGTGGTCGACTATGCCGCGCGGGTGCCGTCCGGCTGGATAGAGCTCCACGCGCGGAGCGGGCTCCGCGTCTATGCCGCGCCCGCCTTTCGCGATGCCGAGTGGACGGTGGAGAACGAGAGCCGCGTCGTCTATGCCTGGGACGAGGCGGGCGGGCGCGCCTCGTTCGAGAAGGCGATGGCCCTTGTCGAGACGGCGGAGCGCCATCCGTCGGGCCGCATCCGCGGCGTGATCGCGCCGGCCCAGGTTGACACCTGCAGCGCCGCCATGCTGCAGGAGAGCGCCCGCATCGCGCGCGACCGCGGCCTCATGTGGCAGACCCATTGCTCGCAGAGCATGGTCGAGTTCCACGAGATGACGCGCCGCCATGGGGTGACGCCCCTCCAGTGGCTCAACGGCCTCGGCGTCCTCGGTCCGCACGCGACCGTCGCGCACGCGATCTTCACCGATGCGCATCCGTGGACGCACTGGGCCGGCCGCGACGACCTCCGGGTGCTCGCGGCAACCGGCACGACGGTCGCGCATTGCCCGGTCGTGTTCTCGCGCTACGGCCAGATCATGTCGACGCTCGGCCGCTATCTGCGCGCCGGCGTCTCGGTCGGGATAGGCACCGACACCGCGCCCCACAACATGATCGAGGAGATGCGAACCGCCCTCCTCTGCTCGCGGATCGGGGCGACCGATATCGGCGACATCGCGACGGCGGCGCTGTTCGACGCCACGACGATCGCGGGCGCCCGCGCGCTCGGGCGCGACGACATCGGCCGTATCGCACCGGGGGCGAAGGCCGACCTCGCGCTGATCGATCTCGGCAATGCCTGGATGCGCCCGGTCCGCGATCCGCTGCGGAGCCTCGTCTATACCGCGGCCGACCGTGCGATCTCGGATGTCTTCGTCGACGGCAAGGCCGTCCTCCGCGACGGGCGGCTCACCACGCTCGACATCGAGGGGGCGATGCGTCGGCTCGAGGCGGCGCAGGCGCGCGCGGAGGCGGCGGTGCCGACGCTCGATCCCAAGGGCCGGGCGGCGGCCGATCTCGCGCCGCTCGTCCTGCCGCTCGGCTAGCGCGCCTCAGTTCGGATCGCCGACGAACTTCCAGGACCCGTCCGGCTGCCAACACGCGGTGCCGTAGGCCTGCTGCGGCACGCCGGCGATCACCACCTCGCGCTGGAACTCGCGGCAATAGGCATCGCCCCGCGCCGGCTCCTGCGTCGGCCAGGTGTTGATGACGGTCTGGCTCGTATAAGGCGGGGCGTAGACGGGCTCGGGCGGCGGGCCATAGGGCACCACCACGACCGGCGCGGGATAGGTGCGATAGACGGGAGGCGGGCCGTAATAGGCCGGGCCGCCGCACCACACAGACGAGCGCGTCCCGTACGGGCCGCTCCGGACGCCGATGCTGCAGCCGTCGCCGCCCCATGCCGGCACCTGGGGGCGGACCGGGGCATAATGGCGGTGGTAGGGGTGGTGCCAGCCGGACGGCCCCCAACCGGGCGGCCCCAAACCGCGATGGCCGTACCAGCCATCGGCCGCGGCAGGCCCGGCCGCGAGGACCGTCGCCGCGATGATCGCGAGTGCACCGAGCCGGCTACGCATGGTTACCCCCAAGAGGGACCTCGTTCGTACCGACGGGACCACAGCTGTGCGGCGAAACTGTGGCGGCGCCGAATCGGGCCCAGCCGATCTCGATCAGGCGATCTCGATCAGGCGGTCATTGGGGAAGAGATCGCCGGTTATCCGGGCGTGACCGGTCGGCGTAATGACGTACATGTCCTCGATATGGAAGCCCATCCGCCCCGGGATCATGTAGAGCGGCTCCATGGTGTGGGTAATGTTGGGCTGGAACGCCATGGCCCGCGTCTCGGTGATGTAGGGCTCCTCGTGGATGGTCTGCCCGATCCCGTGACCGAGGAACTTGAGCGTCGGCTCGACGCCGCCCTTATGGCAGGCCTCGACATAGGTCTGCCAAAGGCGCGGCACGGGGAGGCCGGGCTTCAGGATCGCCTGGCAGGCATTGCGGGCGCCGACCAGCACGTCCCAGATCCGTTTCTGCTCGTCGGTGGCGCGACCGATCACGGCGGTGCGCGTCACGTTGGAGCGGTAGTTCTGCATCTCGCCCAGGATCTCGACCCGGACCACGTCGCCCGCCTCGATCACCTTGTCGGTCGGCTTGCAGTTGGTGATGCCGGAGCGGACGCCGGAGCCGACCTGGTATCGGACACCGTCGGCGCCGCCGTCGAGCATCTGGTCCATGATCCGCTTGGCGACGTCCTTCTCGCGCTCGCCGGGGCGGATCGAGGTGACGACCGAGCGCATCACGCGCTCGGTGAGCGCGCCGACCGTGCGGAGGAGCTTCACCTCCTCGTCGGTCTTGATTATGCGCGCATCGAAATAGAGGTCCTTGCACTCGGCGAGCGTCGCCTTGGGCAGCCGCTCGACGAGGCGGATATAGTCCTTGGCCGGCATGTAATCGAGTTCAATCGCGATGCGACCGGCCGCGACGCCCGCCTCGATCAGCGCATCCGCCAGGACATCCGCCGGGTCCTGGGTGAACTGGTTGTAGGCGCGGATGTCCTTGAAGCGCGACTGCTGGCGGGCGAGCGTCTCCTCGACGTTGACGACGATCTCTGCGGCGAAACGGTCGCCGGCGAGGATGGTGATCGTCCGCCGGAACCGGTTGGTCGCGTGGCTCGGGACCAGGAATCCCGCGGTATAGGTGACATTGTCCTGGGACAGCGCGACCAGCGCGTCGAAACCTTGCGCCTTCATCGCGGTCCGGAGCTTCGCCAGCACCTCGTGTTCCATGGTCATGCTCCTTCCTGCACGAACGCGAGGAGCCGTTCCGGCCCCATGGCGTCGAGCCCCATCTTGGCGAGCGTGAGACCGGTCCGGGCATAGTCGATGCCGGCGGCCGACGACAGGAGCGCGACATGGGCATCGATCACCGGCGTCGCAACACCCGCGAGCCGGGCGAGCGCGGCCATCGGCACGAGGCCGTAGCCGATGTCCTCGTGCACATAGCGGTGGTCGAGCGAGGGCGGGCTCTTGATCGTCGCGTTGGGAGCGCTCTCCTTGCAGGCGCGCGCGATATTGCCGCTGTCGCGCGCCGCCTGGGTCGTCAGTCCCGCGCGGAGGAAGTTGTCGAGGAACGGGGTGGCCGGCACGCCGAGCGCGGCGGCGATCGCCATGCGCTCGGCATCGAGCGCCGCGGTCACCCGGCCGACCGCCTCGGTGATGCCCTCCTTGTAGAACAGGAAGTCGCCGCCGGTCGCCTCGATCCAGCCCGCGTTCATCAGCATGCCCGGCGGGTGGAAGACGGCGTTGAGATTGCCGAGCGCCGTCTCGATCACGCTCGAGGCGAGCGCGATCTCGGGAAAGACCGGTTTCATCAGCGCATGAAGGCGCGCGGCATGGCGGCCGGGGAAGGCCGCGAATTTGAGGTTTTTCGTGTAGGAGTAGATGCCGACCGTCGCCGGCCCCTCCATGCGCGAGATGTAGGTGAGGGTCACCGTCTCGCAGGTCTGGACCGGATCGCGGTAGCCGGCCCGGCGCAGCTCGTTGACGAAGTGGAGGCCGCCCCCGGTGTGGCCGGGATCGAGAAAGACCGGGCGGTCGGGCGCGAGGAGCGGCGCGAGCGCCCGGGCATAGGGCTCGTGCGCGACCGACGGCACGACCAGCATGATCAGGTCGGCGCCCGCGACGGCCTCGGTGACATCGGTCGTGACCCGGGTGAAGGGCACGAAACCCTGGTGGATCCCGCGCGCCTCGATCCCACCGCGCGCGCGGAGCGGTTGAAGCGTCTCCTCGCGCCGTGCGTGCAGGCGCACCTCGAAGCCGCGTCGGGTCAGATCGGCGGCGGCGGCGACACCGCCGTGGCCGGCGCCGAGGACGGCGATGCTGCGGATCGACATGCGGGGGGCTCTCTCAGGTTCGAGGCGTACTATCCCGCCAAGCCGGCTCACCTTCAACCCGCATTCCGTCGGCCGCGGCGCCATGCTAAGAGCCACGCATGGACGGAGAATTCCCGATGCAGGACGGCGACCGCGCGCTCGGCGCATTCCTCGACCAGGCGCCGCTCGCCGCGGTGATGGCGGCGGCGGCGCGGATGCGCGATCTCGGCCACGGCACGCGGATCAGCTATTCGCGCAAGGTCTTCATCCCGCTGACGCGGCTCTGCCGGGACGTCTGCGCCTATTGCACCTTTGCGCATCCACCGCGCGACGGCGAGCCGGCCTTCCTGTCGCCCGACGCGGTCCTTGCCATCGCGCGCGCGGGCGCGGCCGCGGGCTGTAACGAGGCGCTGTTCACGCTCGGCGACAAGCCCGAGCTTCGCTATCGGGCGGCGCGCGACGCGCTCGACTGCCTCGGCCACGCCTCGACCATCGGCTATCTCGCCGCGATGGCAGAACTGGTCCTGAAGGAGACCGGCCTCCTGCCCCACGTCAACCCGGGCGTGATGACCGGAGACGAGATCGCCCTCCTCCGCGCCGTCTCGGTCTCGCAAGGGATCATGCTGGAGAGCACGGCCGAGCGCTTATGCGCGCCCGGCGGCCCGCATCACGGCTCACCCGACAAGCACCCGGCGGCGCGGCTCGAGACGATCCGTCAGGCCGGCATGCACGCAGTCCCGTTCACCACCGGCATCCTGATCGGGATCGGCGAGACACGCGCCGAGCGCCTGGCCGCGCTCCTCGCACTCCGCGACCTTCATGCGCGCCACGGCCACATCCAGGAGATCATCGTCCAGAACTTCCGCGCCAAGCCAGGGACGCGCATGGCGGCGACGCGCGAGCCGACACGCGAGGACCACCTCTGGACGGTCGCGGCGGCGCGCCTCGTGTTCGGGCCGGGGATGAACATCCAGGCGCCGCCCAATCTCGCACCCAATCACCTCGCTCTCCTGGTCGGTGCCGGGATCAACGACTGGGGCGGCGTCTCGCCGGTGACGCCCGACCACGTCAACCCCGAGGCGCCGTGGCCGGCGATCGCGGCGCTCGAGGCCGCGACCAACGCCGCCGGCAAGGAGCTCGTCGCGCGGCTTCCGGTCTACCCGGCCTTCGCGCGCGAGGCGGCGCGCTGGCTCGACCCCGGCCTCGTGCCGGCCGTCCGCTGCGCCATGGATTCGGACGCCTATGCGCGGTGCGAAGCCTGGGCGCCGGGGCTCGCTTTGCCCGTCCCCGGCTTGGCGCGCCGGACCGGCGTCGCGACCACGGCGACCGACGACATCCTCGCCAAGGTGGAGACCGGCGCCGCGCTCGCCGAGGCCGAGATCGTCCATCTGTTCGAGACGCGTGGCGAGGCGGCGGCGCGCGTCTGCGCGGCGGCCGACCGGATGCGCGCCGACGTCGCGGGCGAGACCGTCACCTATGTCGTCAACCGCAATATCAACTACACCAATGTGTGCGGCTATCGCTGCCGGTTCTGCGCCTTCTCCAAGGGCCGCGGACACGCGCATTTGCGCGGTGCCGCCTATGATCTCGATCGTGACGAGATCGTGCGCCGCGCCCGCGAGGCGTGGGCGCGCGGCGCGACCGAGGTGTGCATGCAGGGCGGCATCCACCCGGACTACACCGGGCGGACCTATCTCGCGATCACCGAGGCGGTGAAGACCGCCGTCCCCGACATCCACATCCACGCCTTCTCGCCCCTCGAGGTGATGCAGGGCGCCCGCACGCTCGGCCTTCCGGTCCGCGACTTCCTCCGCGAACTCCGCGCCGCCGGGCTCGGCTCGCTGCCCGGAACCGCGGCCGAGATCCTCGACGATGAAGTGCGCGCCGTCCTCTGCCCGGACAAGCTCTCGACCGAGGAATGGCTCGCGGTCGTGCGTGCCGCGCACGGGCTCGGCATCCGCACGACGGCGACGATCCTGTACGGACATCTCGAGGCGCCGCTGCACTGGGCACGGCATCTCCTGCGCCTCCGCGCGCTCCAGGCCGAGACCGGCGGCTTCACCGAGTTCGTGCCGCTCCCCTTCGTCCACATGGAGGCGCCGGTCTATCTCAAGGGCGGCGCGCGCCGCGGTCCGACCTTCCGCGAGGCTGTGCTGATGCACGCCGTCGCCCGGATCGCGCTGCACCCGCTGATCGCGAGCATCCAGACCTCGTGGGTCAAGATGGGACGCGACGGCGCCGCCGCCGCGCTCGCGGCGGGCGCCAACGATCTCGGCGGCACGCTGATGAACGAGAGCATCTCGCGCGCGGCCGGCACCGCCCATGGCCAGGAACTGCCCCCCGCCGAGATGGAGCGCCTCGCCGCCGCGCACGGCCGGCCGGTCCGGCAGCGGACAACGCTCTACGCCGACCCGCCGGCCGCCCGGCGCGCCGCCTCATTCGCGGCCGACGCGCTCGATCCCGTGATCGAGACGCCCTTTCGGCGTCACGTGGCGGCGCGATGACCGAACGGCCCTTGATCGCGATCGTCGGCGGCACCGGGGCGGTCGGGCTCGGGCTCGCGCTCCGCTGGGCGCGCGCGGGCCATGCCGTCATCGTCGGGTCGCGAAGCCGCGACAAGGCGG
>VGEU01000054.1 GCA_016869145.1 Alphaproteobacteria bacterium
CTACCGAAGACTCGCGATGACCACCGCTGTGGATAAGTAGCCCGCCGCCGCCTGACTCGTGGCGGTCGCTGCGGCGGGCTACTTACCCACAGCTCGTACACCACTCCAGGGGACACGACCAGTTTTCGCCGTCGGTCAGGAACACGATCGCCTGGATGCGATTGCCCGGCGGGTCGACCTCGGCCTCGCTAAAGGGAGCCTCCGGCGTGATGACGTTCCAGGCCCAGAGAAGGCCCTGCGGCAGGTTAGTGAAGCTCGACTGCTCCGCGCTCAGCACCGTGATCTGGTTGATCGCGTTGATGATCGTCGACTTGGTGTTGGTGAGCTTGGTGATGCCGCGGTTGTAGCAGGGCGTGCATTCGACGTCCGGGTTCGCCGCGAGGCCCTGGGTGCAGAAGACGCCACCCGCGACCGGCTCGCCGAATCGATGGCCGGTGAGCGGCCGAAGAAGAGAGCCGGCCAGATCGGCGGCCTCAAGCGTTTCCTGAAGCGAGCGTGAGTGTTGGCCCATGTCGAAGCGGACCGGATCTGCCGAGGATGATGGTTGTCCTCAACTAGCCGGCGGCAACGCGCCGATGGGACGCTCGGGCACGCGCTGCGAGACGCTCGACAAGGCGCGCCAGGTCCTGCAGCCGATCGTCGCGGCGCGGTTCGACCAGTCGGTCGCCAAACGCATGGCGCGCGGCGATCTCGCACGCGAGATCAAGGAGATCGTCCAGCAATATCAGAGCCGGATCGACACGCCGCTCAACATCCTCGAGGCGCGCGACATCGTCACGATGCTGCTCAACGGCGTTCTCGGCCTGCAGCCCGCCATAGCGCGGGCCTCCCCGGCCCCCCGCCGAAAGCCCCGATCCCGGCCAGCAACGTCGCACCGCCGCCGCCGAGTCCTGGGGCCAAGCCGCCCCTTCGCGCCGTCGATGCCGCCCCACCCGAGGGGCGCAGCAGCGCGCCCGCCCTCTCCGCCTACTCGTCGGCGAACGACCCCGTCCCGCACGCGAGCCCGCCGACGCCCTCGCCCGAGAACCAGAAGCTCTCGACGGTCGAAGAGGCGAAGAAGCGCGTCCAGCCCGTTCTTCTCGAACGGATCGACGTGAGCGCCGCCTCGCAGCTCCCGCGTGGCGAGCTCGCGCAACAGATCAGCGACGTCGTCTCCGAGATCCTCGGCGAGGAGCGCATTCGGCTCAACGCGCTCGAGCATCGCGACCTTGTCACCATGCTGGTCAACGACATGCTGGGGCTGGGGCCGCTCGAGCCCCTTCTCGCCGATGCGACCATCAACGACATCATGGTCAACGGCGCGAACCAGGTCTATGTCGAGCGCGCCGGCAAGCTGGAGCTGACCCAGGTCCGGTTCCGCGACGATGCGCACGTGATGAACATCGCGACCCGCATCGTGACCTTCGTCGGCCGGCGCGTCGATGAATCGACGCCTCTCGTCGATGCGCGTCTCCCCGACGGCAGCCGCGTCAACATCATCATTCCGCCGCTCGCGATCGACGGGCCGTCGATCTCGATCCGCAAATTCTCCAAGAAGTCGATCACCTTCGACATCATGGCGCGGCAGTCGAATATCTCGCCCGCCATGGCGACCGTCCTCAAGATCGCCTCGCGCTCGCGGCTCAACATCCTGATCTCCGGCGGCACCGGCTCGGGCAAGACGACGCTCCTCAATGCGCTGTCGCAGCTCATCGATCACGGCGAGCGTATCGTGACGATCGAGGACGCGGCCGAGCTTCAGCTGCAACAGCCCCATGTCGTCCGCCTCGAGACGCGACCGCCCAACCTCGAGGGCCATGGCGAGATCACGATGCGCGATCTCGTCAAGAACGCGCCTCGAATGCGCCCCGACCGCATCATCCTGGGCGAGGTGCGCGCCGGTGAGGCGCTCGACATGCTCCAGGCCATGAACACCGGCCATGAAGGCTCGATGGGAACGATCCATGCCAACCGTCCGCGCGAGGCCTTGACCCGTCTCGAGAACATGGTCGGCATGGCCGGCATCAACCTCCCGAGCCGCGCCGTCCGCACCCAGATCGCCGATGCGCTCGACATGATCGTCCAGATCGCGCGCATGCGCGACGGCGTCCGCCGGATCACCTCGGTCACCGAGGTGCTCGAGATGGAAGGCGACGTCATCATCACCCAGGAGCTCTTCAACTACGAGTTCGAGGGTGAGGACTCGGCCGGCCGTCTCAAGGGCCATTTCCGCTCGTCCGGCGTCCGGCCCCACTTCACACCCAAGGCCGAGTATTTCGCGCTCGACCGTCCGTTGCTGGAGGCGGTGTGATCGGCTTTCTCGACAGCGCGCTCCTGCCGGTCCTTCTCCTCGCGATAGCGACGACGACGGTCCTGATTCTCCTCTATTCGGGGTTCTATGGCGGCCCTCGCAAGCGATTGGAGGCGCGCGCCCGCAAGCTTCAGTCGCGTCTCGTCGCGACGCCCGCCGGCACGCGCGGGCTGCCGAATGTCCGGCTCCGCAACAAGGACTCCTCGTTCGCGAGCCTCGACAAGATCATCAAGCGCTATCTGCCGCGACCGCAGGAGCTCCGCCTTCGCCTGCAACGGACCGGCAAGAGCATCACGATCGGCGAATACGTCCTCACCTGCGTCGCGGTCGGCGCGATCCTCGGCTGGCTCCGCACCTTCCTATTCCCCCTCCCGACCGCGCTCGGCGTGATGCTCGGCATCATGATCGGGGTCGGACTGCCCCATTTCTATCTCTCGATACTCATCACGAAGCGGCTCAAGCGCTTCCTCAACGACTTCCCGGACGCGATCGAGCTCATCATTCGCGGCGTTCGGTCGGGCCTCCCGGTGCCCGAATAGATCCGCACCGTCGGCAACGAGTTCGTCGGCCCGGTCGGCCAGGAGTTCCGCATCGTCGCCGACAAGCTCAAGCTCGGCCAGCAGATGGATCAGGCCCTCCTCGAGGCCGGCGTCCGCATCAACTCGCCCGAGTTCAAGTTCTTCGTCATCAGCCTCGCCGTGCAGCGCGAGACCGGCGGCAATCTCGCCGAGACGCTCGAGAACCTCGGCGATCTCCTCCGCAAGCGCCGCCAGATGCTTCTCAAGATTCGCGTGAGGTCGTCCGAAGCGCGTGCGAGCGCGATGATCCTGGGCTCGCTCCCCTTCATCATGTTCGCCATCATGTATCTCCTCAATCCGGGCTACGTGATGATGCTGTTCAACGATCCGCGCGGCGTCGTCATGACGATGGCCGCGCTCGCCTCGATCGGCTTTGGCATTCTCGTCGTGGCGAAGCTCTCGAAGTTCGAGATATGAACATGTCCGCCCTCTTCTCCATGCAGTCGCTCTCGAGCGACATCGTGATCGTGGTTGTCGGGCTCGCGACATTCCTGACGGTCATGCTGTTCTATCGGGCGCTCCTCGTTCGCGATCCGTTGGCGGCGCGCATGAAGACGCTGAGCGAGCGTCGCGAGGCGCTGTGCGGCGCGATTCTCGCCCCACGCCGTCGCGGCAAGCGCGACGTCAGCATGGGTACGGTCCGCGGGGTCGTCCGACGCCTCAACCTGCTTCGTTCCGACCAGGCGAAGAAGGCAGGCTTGAAGCTGGTCCAGGCTGGCTGGCGCTCGAAGGACGCGCTCGCGGTCTATTTCTTCTGCAAGCTTTGCTTCCCGTTCGTGTTCGGCGGCTTGATCCTTCTCTTCATCGCCACCGACGGATTCTCGCAGCAGACCGACACGATGCGCATCCTGATCGCGCTCATCGGGATCATCGCAGGCGCCTACGCGCCCGACATCTTCATCAAGAATGCGATCACCAAGCGCCGGCAGAAGATGCTGCGCGGGCTTCCCGACGCGCTCGATCTCCTGGTCATCTGCTCCGAGGCCGGCCAGCGCCTCGATGGCTCGCTCGCCCGCGTCTCGCGCGAGATCGGGGTCTCCTGCCCGGAGCTTGCCGAGGAGCTCACGCTCACCTCGATCGAGCTCAATCTCCTTCCCGATCGACGGGAAGCGCTCGACAATTTGAACAAGCGGGTCGATCTCGCCGAGCTCAGGGGCGTGGTCAATGCGCTTCTGTAGACCGAGCGCTACGGGACACCGCTCGCCCAGTCGCTCCGCGTCCTGGCCGCCGAATTCCGGCACAACCGGCTGATGCGGGCGGAGGAGAAGGCGGCGCGTCTGCCGGCCATCCTCACCGTTCCGATGATCATCTTCATCCTGCCGCCCCTCTTCATTGTTCTGGTGGGGCCGGCCATTCTGCGGACGATTGATACGTTCGCGAGGCTGTCGTTCGCGTAGGAGTTCGGACGTGCGTAGGCGTAGTGTTGGGAGGATCGGGTCTCTATCAGCGACGGCGGGGCTGCGTGTTTTCGGCCGTCGTCGTGGCGCCACCGAGATAGGCGCCGATCGCACGCATCCTCGCGCGCGAGTCCTTGAGGCCCCGCAGCATCCGGTAGAACGCGGCGTTGGATCGGACAGCGTGCTCGTCGAGGTCCTGGCGCGCGAGTTCCATCGCGGTCTCGGTTTCGCCGGTGAGTCCATAGGCGATCGCGAGGTTGAGACGCTGGCGCGATCCGGCGCCCGGCATTCTGGCGACCTGGCGCAACACCTCGATC
Source organism: Alphaproteobacteria bacterium (assembly GCA_016869145.1). Classification (GTDB taxonomy): domain Bacteria; phylum Pseudomonadota; class Alphaproteobacteria; order MPNO01; family VGEU01; genus VGEU01. Next base: position 4,583 of record VGEU01000054.1, read on the forward strand.
GCCTCGCGGTGCTCGCCCGAGACGGCGAGCGAGAGACCCAGATTGTTGCGGAGCGAGAGATTGCCCGGATCGACGCTGATGCCGGTGCGGTAGCAGGCCTATGCCGCCTTGTGGTCGCCCTGCATGTCATGGGCGAGACCGAGGGCATTGTAGATGCGGGCATCCTCGCCCTGCTCGAGGGCCGCCTCGAGGTGGTCGATGGCGTTGCGCGGCTGATCGATCGCGATGTAGATGCCGGCCAGCCCGCGGAGCGCATCCAGCTGCACCGGATCGATATCGAGGACCGCGCGGAAGGCCGCGACCGCGTCGTCATTGGCGCCGAGCGCCGCGAGCGACCGGGCGAGGCCGAGAAGCGCGGTGACGTTCTCCGGCTCGAGGTCGTGGGCGCGGCGGTAGATGCCGGCCGCGGTCGCGACATCGCCGGTCGCCGCCGTGTTGCCGGCGACCCGCAGCATTGCGCTCACCCGCGTTTCGCGATCACCGGCGTCGGTACGGCCGCGGCGGACCGAGTCCGACAGCGGGTCGCTGGCGCAGGCGCCGAGCGTCACGAGGAGCGCGACGGCGGCGGTGCTCGTCCGGAACATGCGGAGACGACCAGTACGGTTCGACATGAATTGAAAGCCCCCTATTCGCGCCGATCGTCGCTCGGCTTGGTTGCCAAAGGGTAAATCCCATGCGGTTGCTTAGGCTGATGAATCCGTTCTCCCGGCGCCTCGCGCGGAACAAGCGTGGCGGTGTCCTCATCGAATTCGCGTTCGGCGCGATGATCCTGCTCACGACCATGAGCGGCATCATCGAGCTGTCGATGGTGATGTTCATCCAGTCGCTGGTCGAAGGCGGCCTCCGAGAGGCGTCGCGCTTCGGCATCACCGGCTCGATTCCCGAAGGCATGACGCGCGAGGATCGCATCAGGCAGATCGTCGGCGTCCACTCGCTCGGGCTGATCAACATGGACACGGCGCAACTGACCACGAAGATCTATGCCTCCTTCGCGGACATCGGAAAGCCGGAGCCGTTCGTCGACAACAATCCGGCCAACGGCACCCGCGATCCCGGCGAGAGCTACACCGACGTCAACGGCAACGGCCAGTGGGACACCGACATGGGCGCCGCCGGCATGGGCGGGCCGGTCGACATCGTGCTCTACACGATCAGCGCCGATTGGCCGTTGCTCACACCTCTGGTCGGGCCGCTTCTCAGCTCCAACGGGATCATCAAGATCAACGCGAGCGTCGCGGTCAGAAACGAACCCTACGTGGTCGGGGAGGACTAGCGATGAGTTGGATCGTCCGCACGCTCAACCGCCTCGCCCGCGACCGGGCCGACGTCAGCATGGTCGAGATCGCCCTCGTCATGCCGGTTCTCGTCACGACGATGATCGGCGGCGTCGAGATCGCCCGCTTCGTCCTTCTCGAGCAGAAGCTCGACCGGGTCGCCGCGACCGTGGCCGACCTCATCTCCCAGGCCGAGACGATCACGGCGACCGAGGTCGACGGGCTCTTCGATGCAATCGAGCACGTCGCAAAGCCCTTCGAGGTCATGACCAAGGGCCGGGTGATCCTGTCGTCGATCACGGGCCAGAGCACTGGCGGGCCGGTCCTCAACTGGCAGCGCTCCAATGGCGATCTGTCGGACGCCTCGAGCGGCGTCGCCTCGGGCGGATCGGTGACGCTGCCGGCGGGCTTCTCCCTCGCTGCCGGCGACACGGTCATCATCGCCGAGGCCTATTTCGACTACACGCCGCTGATCTTCTCCGGTGTGCTCGACGACAAGCGGCTCTACCATCGCGCGATGTTCCGGCCGCGCTTCGGCTCGCTGCAGACCCTCGGCTAGCCGCGGCGTGGGTTGCGCGGCCCCGAGGGCCATCCTAAGGTGGCCCCACCGGCCGCCGCCGTGGCCGGTGGGATCGGGAGGATCTGTCGGCGTGACCGGTGGCGAACGTGGACCCCTCGCGGCATTCCGCGACTACGAGCCCGAGGTCGGCCGTTTCGAGCAGGACGTGCTCGCCGGCCTCGCCGGGGCCGCGAAGTCGCTGCCGTGCAAGTATTTCTATGACCGGCGCGGATCGCAGCTCTTCGAGCGCATCTGTACGCTCGACGCCTATTACCCGACGCGGACGGAAATGGGGATTCTCCGCGCCCATGTCCCGGCCATCGCACGCCGCATCGGACCGGATGCCCACATCATCGAATATGGCAGCGGGTCGGCCGCCAAGGCCCGCATCCTCCTCGCTGCGCTCGAGCGACCCGCGGCCTATGTCGCGATCGACATGGCGCGCGATCACCTCCTCGCCGCGACGACCGCGCTCGCGCGCGAGTTCCCCGAGGTCGAGATCGCAGCGTACTGCGCCGACTATTCGGCGCCGCTCGAGATTCCGGCGCCACGCCGGCGGAGGCTCGCGCGGCGCGTCGGCTTCTTTCCGGGCTCGACGATTGGAAACCTGACGCCCGAGGAGGCGAAGGCGTTCCTCGTCGGCGTGCGGCGCCAGGTCGGTGTCGGCGGTGGCTTGCTGATCGGCGTCGATCTCAAGAAGGACACGCGCCTCCTCGATCTCGCCTACAACGACCCCGACGGCGTGACGGCGGCGTTCAACTTCAACATCCTGGTCCGCATCAACCGCGAGCTCGCCGGCACCTTCGACCTCGCCCGCTTCGCGCATTATGCCTTCTACTCGGCCGAGCACGGGCGGGTCGAGATGCATCTCGTGAGCCTCACCGACCAGGACGTCAGGGTGGCCGGAACCCGGTTCGCCTTCCGGGCCGGCGAGACGATACACACCGAGAACTCCTACAAATACGGGATCGACGAGTTCCAGGCGCTCGCCGGCACGGCAGACTTCGTCGAGGGGACCGTTTGGACCGACGAGCACCGGCTTTTCGGCTTGCACCATTTCGTCGCCGCGTGAGAACGTGGCGGCGCTGCGATGACGGGAGGGGATGACCGATGAAGATCGATGTGATCGTCGATACGATCTGCCCCTGGTGCTATATCGGCAAGCGTCGCCTCGACCGCGCCCTCGCGACGCGGCCCGAGCTCGCGGTCGAGATCGGCTGGCGTCCGTTCCAGCTCAACCCGGAGATGCCGGCCGGCGGGCGCGATCGCAAAAGCTATCTGGCGCAGAAATTCTGCGGCATCGAACGCGCGCGTCAGCGTTATGTCTCGATCACCGAGGCCGGCGCCCAGGAGGGGATCGACTTCCAGTTCGACCGCATCGAGCGGACGCCCAACACGATCGCCTCGCACCGGCTGATCCTCCGCGCCGGACGCGCGGGCCTCCAGGCGGCGGCGATCGACGGCGTGTTCGATGCCTATTTCACGCAAGGCCGCGACATCGGGGACGCCAACGTGCTGGCGGAGATCGGCGCCGCGGCCGGGCTCGACCCGGCGTCCCTCCGCGCCTATCTCGACGGCGAGGACGACGTCGAGCACATCGTCGCCGAGGACGAGATGGCGCGCAGCATCGGCATCGGCGGCGTGCCCTGCTTCATCATCGACCGCAAATACGCGGTCTCCGGCGCGCAGGCGCCCGAGGTCTTCCACCAGGTCTTCGACCTCGTCCTGCAGGACCGCCGCGAGGTGGCCGCCGAATAGCGCGCCCCGCCCGCCGCGAGCCCTTACCGCGATGTTAACCTGCCGTCCCTAGGGTGCGGCCGGGCCAGCGGCGAGGAGACCATGAAGACCGTGCTCGTGACCGGTGGCGCCGGCTATATCGGGAGCCACGCCTGCAAGGCGCTCGCCCGCGCCGGCTATCAGCCTGTCGCCTATGACAGCCTCGAGAACGGTCATCGCGGGGCCGTCCGCTGGGGCCCGCTCGAGGTCGGCAACATCCTCGACGCCGACCGGCTCGATGCCGTCCTTGCCCGCCACGATCCGGTCGCGGTCATGCATTTCGCCGCCTATATCGAGGTCGGTGAATCGGTGCGCGACCCAGCGAAGTTCTACCGCAACAACACCATGGGCGCGCTCACTCTACTCGAGGCGATGCGCCGACGCGGCATCGGCCCGTTCGTCTTCTCCTCGACCTGCGCCGTGCACGGCATTCCGGCGCAACTGCCGATCACCGAGGACCTCGGCTATGCGCCGATCAATCCCTACGGCGCGAGCAAGATGATGGTCGAGCGCATGCTCGCCGATCGCGCCGCTGCGCACGGCGAGCCCTGGGTGGCGCTCCGCTATTTCAACGCCTGCGGGGCCGACCCCGACGGCGAGATCGGCGAGGCGCACGATCCCGAATCCCACCTCATTCCGCGCGCGCTGATGGCGGTCGACGGCGCACTTCCCGGCCTCGATGTGTTCGGCACCGACTACGCGACGCCGGACGGCACCTGCATCCGCGACTATATCCACATCGTCGACCTCGCCCTGGCCCATGTCGCGGCGCTCGAGCACCTTCTCGCCGGCCGGCAATCCTGTGCGATCAATCTCGGGGTCGGCCGCGGCTTCTCGGTGCGTGAGATCGTCGATCCGGTCGCGCGCGTGACCTGCCGACGCGTCCCCGTTCGCTTCGGCGCCCGCCGGCCGGGCGACCCCCAGGTATTGCTCGCCAACCCGGCGCGCGCCCACGCGCTCCTCGGCTTCGCCCCGCGCCACGCCGATATCGACACCATCGTCGCGACAGCGTGGAGCTGGTACCGCAAGATGAGCAGCGAGCGCCTCGTCGGCGCCCGCGAATGACGCGGCCGCGCCTACCGGTTGCGGCCGGCCGCGGGGCGCGATAGGGCGGGCGAGGGCTCGGTCTTCTCGGCGATCTGGGCGAGCCGGCGGGCGAGCTGCGTCGCTCCCTTGAGACGCTCGGCCGAGGTCGTCCAGTCGCGCTGGTAGACCAGACGGTGATCGGGGCGGAGCCGGGCTCTCCCGATCTCGGCGGTGATGAAGGCGACGAGCCCCGACGGGTTGGCGAACGCGTTCCGCCGGAACGTCACCACCGCGCCTTTCGGCCCGACATCGAGCTTCTCGACGCCGGCGACGTGGCAGGGCCGCTTGAGCGCGACGATCCTGAGGAGATTGTCGACCTCGGTCGGCAGCGGCCCGAAACGGTCGATCATCTCGGCGGCAAAGGACTCGGTCTCATCGTCGGTCTGGAGCGCGGCGATGCGGCGGTAGAGCCCGAGCCGCACGCCGAGATCGACGACATAGGTCTCCGGGATCAGGACCGGCAGGTCGATGTTGATGTGCGGGCTCCAGCTCTCCGCCTCAACGGCCGCACCGCGCGCCTCGGCGATCGCCTCCTCGAGCATCTGCTGGTAGAGCTCGATGCCGACTTCGCGGATGTGACCCGACTGCTCCTCGCCAAGGAGATTGCCGGCGCCCCTGATGTCGAGATCGTGGCTCGCGAGCGTGAAGCCGGCGCCGAGCGTATCGAGCGCCTGGAGCACCTCGAGACGCTTGGTGGCCTGCGGTGTCGGCACGCGCCCGGGCGGCACGGTGAGATAGCAATAGGCGCGGATCTTCGATCGCCCGACCCGGCCGCGGAGCTGGTAGAGCTGCGACAAGCCGAACATGTCGGCACGATGGACGACCAGCGTGTTGGCCGACGGGATATCGAGCCCGGATTCGATGATCTGGGTCGACAGCAGAAGCTCGACCTGGCGGTCGTAGAACGCATTCATGACGTCCTCGAGCGCGCGTGTCCGCATGCGGCCATGCGCGATCGCGATGCGGATCTCGGGCACCAGCGCGCGGAGGCTCGTCTCGACCGCCGGGATGTCCTCGATCCGCGGGCAGACATAGAACGTCTGACCGCCACGGAAGTGCTCGCGCATGATCGCCTCGCGGATCACGACCGGATCGAACGGCAGGACGAAGGTGCGCACCGCCAGGCGGTCGACCGGCGGCGTCGCGATCAGGCTCATGTCCTTGACGCCCGCCATTGCCATCTGCAGCGTGCGCGGGATGGGTGTCGCGGTGAGCGTGAGGACGTGAACGTCGGCACGGAGCTGCTTGAGCCGTTCCTTCTGCGCGACGCCGAAATGCTGCTCCTCGTCGACGACGAGAAGGCCGAGATTGGAAAAGCTCACGCTTTTGGCGAGCAGGGCGTGCGTGCCGACCACGATGTCGACCTTGCCGGCGGTGAGCGCGGCCCGCGTCTCCGCCGCGTCCTTCGGCGGGGAGAGCCGCGACAGCTGCTCGACCCGCACCGGAAGGCCCGCGAAGCGTTCGCGCATCAGCGCATAATGCTGGCGCGCGAGCAGCGTCGTCGGCACCACGATCGCGACCTGGAGGCCCGACATGGTGGCGACAAATGCGGCGCGGACCGCGACCTCGGTCTTGCCGAAGCCGACATCGCCGCAGATCAGCCGATCCATCGGGCGCCCCGAATCGAGATCGGCGATCGTCTCGTTGATCGCCTTGAGCTGATCTTCGGTCTCGGCATAGGGAAAGCGCGCGCAGAACTCCTCGAACGCGCCCGCAGGCGCAGTCACGTGCGGCGCCGGGCGCACGGCGCGCGCGGCCGCCACCTTCATCAGCGCGCCCGCCATGTCCCGGAGCCGTTGCTTGAGTTTCGCCTTGCGCGACTGCCAGCCGACCCCGCCCAGCTTGTCGAGCGCCGCCTCACCCTCGCCCGAGCCGTACCGGGTCAGGACCTCGATGTTCTCGACCGGCACGAACAGCCGATCGCCGCCGGCATAGGTCAGGCGCAGGCAATCGTGCGGCGCGCCGGAGACGGTGATCGCCTCGAGCCCCTCATAGCGGCCGATGCCGTGCTCGACATGGACCACGAGATCGCCCGGCGCGAGATCGGATATGTCGGCGATGAAGTTCTCCGCCCGCCGGCGCCGCCGCGCCGGCCGCGCCATGCGGTCGCCGAGAATGTCCTGCTCGCCGATCACGACGAGATCGGAATCGGTGAAGCCGTGCTCGACGCCGAGAACCGCGATCGCGGTGGCCGTCGGCGGCAGCGCCGCCGCCTGCTCCCATGACTCGACCGGCTCCACCGCCTCGAGGCCGTGACCGGCGAGAAGATGCGCGAGCCGCTCGCGCGAGCCGGGCGTATAGGCCGCGACGAGGACGCGGCGGCCGCCCTTGCGCTCAGCCTCGATGTAGTCGCGGACGGCGTCGAAGACATTGCGCTCGACACCCGTTTCCGCCCATTCCGATCGTGCCTTGGCGCGGACGGCGGCGAAATCGGCGACGCGGCGGCCGCCGAAATCGACGACGGCGCCATCCGCCGCCGCGGCCGCGAAGGGCGAGAGCTGCCCGACCGCGCGCTCGGCGAGTGCGCGATCCCAGCCGGCGCGATCGAGATAGAGGAGCTCGGGCGGCAGCGGGCGGTACGGCGCCGCGAGATCGCCGGTGAGCGTCCGGTCGGGCTTCGCCTCGAGAAAGCTCCGCCGCGCCTCGTAGTAGTCGGCGATCGTCTCGAGCCTCGCCTCGCGCGCCGCATCGGCCTCGTGGTCGAGCGTCACCGGCACGCCCGGCACATAGTCGAGAAGCGTCTCGAGCGATGCGAAGAAGAGCGGCAGCCAGTGCTCCATGCCGAGATGCTTGCGTCCCTCCGACACCGAGACATAGATCGGATCGTCGACGACGGATCCAAAGGCCTCGCGATAGCGGGTGCGGAAGACCGCGATCGCATCCGCGTCGAGCTTGATCTCTGAAACCGGGCCAAGGACGACGGCGGCGAGATCGCCGCCGCTCCGCTGCGTGCCGGCGTCGAACGAACGGATGCGTTCGACGGTGTCGCCGAAGAGATCGATCCGGACCGGCTCGGGCCGCGCCGGCGGGAAGATGTCGACGATATCGCCGCGGATGGCGTATTCGCCGGGCTCGCGGACGGTTCCCGTCCGGCCGTAGCCCTTGGCGTCGAGTTCGCGGCGGAGCTCGTCGGGCGCGGCGCTAACGCCGGCCTCGATGACCCGCGTCGCATCGGCGAAGTCGGCGCGCGGCGGCACGCGCTGGAGAAGGGCGTTGACCGTCGTCAACACGATCCGCGGCCGCGTTCCCGGCCACGGCGCCGCGAGACGGCAGAGCGTATCGACGCGCTCGCCGACGATCTCGCCGTTCGGCGACACGCGGTCATAGGGGAGACAGTCCCAGGCGGGAAAGCGCAGGACCTCGACCGACGGCACGAAGAACTGCAATCCGTCCGCAAGGCGGGCGAGCCGCGCATCGTCGCAGGCGACATGGACGAGACCGCGCGCGCGCGCGACGCCCGTCGCGATCCGGCCGAGCACCAGCGCGTCATAGTCCTCGGGAACGCCGGCGAGCGTCGCGCGTCCGGTGGCGCCGAACAGGGTGTCGATCGCGCTCACGATCGTTCCAGCGTGTCCCGGTATCGCCTGAGGAGCGCCATCACGTCATGGTCGAACTCGGCCGGCACCTTCTCCCAGCCGCCGATCCAGCTCAACAGCTCGTTGTCGTTGCGCTCGAGCAGCGCCTCGAACCGGTCGATCTGAGCCGGATCGAGGGCGCCGAGATGATGCCGGGCGAATCCGCCAAGCACGATGTCGCTTTCGCGCGTGCCACGTCGCATGCTGCGGAAGACGGCGCGCTTGCGCCGCGCCTCGAGCGAGTCCGCCATCGCCTTTGCTTGCCCCCGGGGTTGGCCTAGGATATAGGCCCTCGCCGTAGTCGTGTCAGCCTCAAAGCCGCGCCGAGCCGCCGCGCATGCGCCCGAAGATCCTGTTCCCGCTGTTCGCGCCGGTGACCACGCTCCCGGGGCTCGGACCGCGCCTCGGCAAGCTGGTCGAGCGCCTCGCCGGTCCGCATGTCGTCGATCTCCTGTGGCATGTGCCGAGCGGCATCATCGACCGCCGCTTCGCGCCCCGGATCGCCGAGGCGCCGGAGGGGCGAATCGCCACCATCACCCTCGTCGTCGACGCCCACCAGCCGCCGCGCAATCCGCGCTCGCCCTACAAGGTCCGCTGCCGCGATGCGACCGGCTTTCTCGACCTCGTGTTCTTCCACCCGCGTCTCGACTATCTCCTCAAGGCGCTGCCGCCGGGTGAGACCCGTGTCGTGAGCGGACGGGTCGAGCACTTCGGCGGCGTCGCGCAGATCACCCATCCCGATTACATCGCGACGCCCGACGAGGCGGCCGGACTGCAAACGGTCGAGCCGATCTATCCGCTCACCACCGGCCTCACCCCGCGCCCGCTCGCGCGCGCGATCCGCGAGGCGGTGGCGCGGGCGCCGGAGCTCCCCGAATGGGCCGATCGCGCCTGGATCGAGAAGAATGCGTGGCCACGCTGGCGCGCGGCGGTCCGGGCGGTGCATGGCCCGACCGCCGAGGCCGATATCGCGCCGGACACAGCGGCGCGGAACCGACTCGCCTATGACGAGCTTCTCGCCAACCAGCTCGCGCTCGCGCTGGTGCGCGCCAGCCATCGTCGGCTGCCCGGCCGCCCGATCCGGGGCGATGGCGCGCGCCGGCGCCGGGCGGTCGAAACGCTGCCGTTCACGCTCACCGGCTCGCAGCGCCAGGCGCTCGCCGAGATCGTGTCCGACATGGAAGCGCCGAGCCGGATGCTGCGGCTCCTTCAGGGCGATGTCGGCAGCGGCAAGACCGTCGTCGCCTTCCTCGCGATGCTGAATGCGGTCGAGTGCGGCGCACAGGCCGCGCTCCTCGCCCCGACCGAAATCCTGGCGCGCCAGCACCACGCGACGATCGAGGCCCTCGCCGGGCGGATCGGCATCGCGACGGCGCTCCTCACCGGTCGCGAGCGCGGCCGGCCGCGCGAGGCGATCCTCGACGGGCTCCGCTCGGGCGCGCTTCCCATCGTCGTGGGCACGCATGCGATCCTCCAGGAGGAGGTGGCGTTCCGCGACCTCGCCTTCGCGGTCGTCGACGAACAGCACCGGTTCGGCGTGCAGCAGCGCGTGGCCCTCGGTGCCAAGGGACGCGCGGTCGATGTTCTCGTGATGTCGGCGACACCCATTCCGCGGACGCTGATGATGACGGCCTATGGCGATCTCGATCTGTCGCGGCTGACCGAGAAGCCGGCCGGCCGGCGGCCGATCGACACCCGAACGGTGCCGCTCTCCCGTCTCGACGAGGTCGTCGCGGGCCTTGTGCGCGCGATCGCGGATGGCGCGCGCGTCTACTGGGTCTGCCCGCTGGTCGAGGAATCCGAGGCCGCCGATCTCGCCGCCGCGACCGAGCGCTACGCTTTGCTGCAGACGACGTTCGGCGACCGCGTGGGCCTCGTCCACGGCCGTCTCAAGGGCACCGAGAAGGATGCCGTCATGCATCGTTTCGCGGCGGGCGCGATCGACATCCTGGTCGCTACGACCGTGATCGAGGTCGGCGTCGATGTCCCGGAAGCCACCATCATGGTGATCGAGCATGCCGACCGCTTCGGCCTTGCCCAGCTGCATCAGCTCCGCGGCCGGATCGGCCGGAGCGACCGGCCGTCGACCTGTATCCTCCTCTATGGCGGCCCGCTCGGCGAAACCGCGCGCGCGCGGCTCTCGACCATCCGGGAGACCGACGACGGGTTCAGGATCGCCGAGGAGGACCTCCGACTGCGCGGCGCGGGCGAGGTATTGGGGACACGCCAGAGCGGCCTTCCCGTCTTCCGCCTGGTCGATCTCGCCGCCCACGCCGAGCTCCTGGCCGTCGCCCAGGACGATGCGCGCCTCGCGCTCGAGCGCGATCCCGATCTCGCCTCCGATCGCGGCCAGGCGCTGAGGATTCTGCTTTATCTCTTCGCGCGCGACGCGGTGGCCCAGACGCTCCGGGCCGGTTAACTCAGGAGACCCCGGTCTCCGGCCGATAGGCGTCGCGGCGGCGGATCGTCGGCGTCTCCTGCAGCGTCGTCGGCCGCCGATCGGGCGGCGTCACGAGCCCGGTCGAGATGATCATCTTGATCCCCTCGTCCACCGTCATCGCGAGAACGACCACGTCGCGACGCGGCACGAACAGGAGAAAGCCCGAGGTCGGGTTCGGCGTGGTCGGGATGTAGACGTTGACGATCTCGTCCTCGATCCGGTTGCGCACCTCGCCCTCGGTGCGCCCGGTGATGAATCCCAGCGTCCAGGCGTCGCGGCGCGGATACTCGACCAGCACCACCTCGCGGAATGCCTGCGACTTGTTGGAGAGGATCGTCTCGAAGATCTGCTTCATCGCGCCGTAGACGCCGCGGATGACGGGCATCCGGTTGAGGATGCGTTCGGCGGTGAGCACGGTGAAGCGGCCGACCAGGCTCCGCGTGATCCAGCCGATCAGCGTCAGCACGATGAAGACGACGACCAGCCCGAGGCCCGGAATGTGGAACGGCAGATAGGTTTCGGGGTTGTACCGGACCGGAATATGCGGGGTGACGGCCTGGTCGACCCAGTTGACGATCAGCCACACGAAATAGAGCGTGAGCCCGATCGGCGCGACCACCAGGACGCCGGCGAGGAAATGGGTGCGGAAATATCGAAACGGCCCCTGGCGCCGCGGCGGAGCGGTCGCCGGCTCCGAACGGGCGTCATTGCGGTCTTCTTCGCTCATCGGGTTGGCGACGGCTCCTCACCAGGCGCCGGCGGTCGATGCCACGGCGTCGGTTGCAATATAGGGTGCGCCGTGGGGCCGAGAAAGACGAACCCGGCTTGTCACGAAGTTCTGTCTGGCGACGGCCGTATTCGACCCTTAGATTTCGCCCGCCACGTCCTGAGGAGGCCGTCCATGCGAACCCTCGCCGCCTGCCTAGCCCTCGCCCTTCTCGCCGGCCCCGCGATGGGGATGCCGATGGGCGGCGAGCCCGAGACGGCCCACCTCAAGGATGCGGTCAAGGCGATCGACCGCAAGGACTATGCGGAGGCCTTCAAGCTCCTCACCGCGGTGGTCCAGGACGACCCGCGCGACGCCGATGCGTTCAACTATCTCGGGTTCAGCGTCCGCATGCAGGGCAAGGTCGGGGACTCGATCCGCTATTATCAGCGCGCGCTCGCGATCGTGCCCAACTACCGCGGCGCCAACGAATATCTCGGCGAGGCCTATCTCACGCTCGGCGATCTGACCAAGGCCGAGGTCCAGCTCGCCGCGCTCGACCGCATCTGCGCCAAGGTGTGCAAGGAGTACAAGGCGCTCGCCGCGGCGATCACGACCTACAAGAAGGACCCGAAGGCCACCCGAAACAAGAGCAGCTGAGCCACGGCACCGGCCTCGCGGCCCTCCCGTGGTCCGTCGCGTTCGACTGATCTCCGGCTCGGTGCCGTTCGTCTTCGTGACGACGCACCTCCTCAACCACGCGCTCGGCCTCGTCTCGCTCGAGGCGATCGAGGCGGGCCGACGCTGGTTTCTCTACCTCTGGCGCAACCCGATCGGAAGCCTCGCCCTCTACGGCGCGTTCGCGGCCCATCTCGGGCTCGCCTACTGGGCGCTCTACAAGCGCCGGCACTGGCGGCTCGGCGGCGCCGAATGGCTCCAGATCGCGCTCGGTTTCACGCTCCCGTTTCTTCTCGTCGAGCACATCATCGGCACCCGCGGCGCGCACGAGCTCGCCGGCACCAACGATCTCTACGCCGCGGTCCTCCTCGTCCACTGGAAGTTCAACCCCGCCACGGGGATCATCCAGACCGTCGCGCTGCTGACCGCCTGGATCCACGGCGTGATCGGGCTCTATCTCTGGCTCCGGTTGAAGCCCTGGTACCCGCGCTGGCAGCCTCTGCTCTATGCCGGCGCGCTCCTGGTGCCGACGCTCTCGGTCCTCGGCTACGCCGATGCGGGCCGCGCCGTCGTTCTCCTCGCCGACGATCCCGCCTGGCTCGAGGAGACCAACCGGGCGATCGGCTGGCCGCGGGGCGAAACGGTGCGGATACTGATCGCCGCGATGAACGGAACCTTCATCGCGCTCGGCGCGAGCCTCGCTTTGACACTGGCGGCGAATCTCGTGCGGCCGGCGATCGAGCGGCGGCGCGGCGTCGTACGCGTGAGCTATCCGGACGGGCGCACGGTGTCGCTGCCACCCGGCGGCAGCGTGCTCGACGCGAGCCGTCAAGGCGGCATCCCGCACGCCTCGGTGTGCGGCGGGCGCGGCCGCTGCTCGACCTGCCGGGTGCGGATCGTCCGCGGCGCCGACATGCTGCCGGCACCGAGCCCGGAGGAAAGCCGCGTCCTCGCCCGCATCGGCGCGCCGGCCGAGGTCCGTCACGCCTGCCAGCTTCGGCCCGCCGCCGACCTCGCCGTCGCGCCGTTGCTGCCGCCGACCGCGACCGCCCGCGACGGCTTCGCGCGGCCGATCTATCTCCAGGGCCAGGAGAAGGACATCGCGATCCTGTTCGTGGACTTCCGCGACTTCACGAAGCTGTCCGAGAAGAAGCTGCCCTATGACGTGGTCTTCGTGCTCAACCGGTATTTCGCCGGCATGGGCGAGGCGGTGACGCGGGCGGGGGGCCACCTCGACAAGTTCATCGGCGACGGCGTGATGGCGTTGTTCGGCATCGAGAGCGACGCACGCCGGGGCAGCCGCGAGGCGCTGGCGGCGGCGCGCGGCATGGCGGATCGGCTGCGCGAGCTCAACGAATCCCTCGCCCACGACCTCGACCAGCCGCTCCGGATCGGCATCGGCATCCATGTCGGACCGGCCATCGTCGGCGCGATGGGCTATGGCCGCGTGTCGGGCGTGACCGCGATCGGCGACGCGGTAAACCTCGCGAGCCGGCTCGAGGCGTTGACCAAGGACTATCGGTGCCAGCTCGTCATCTCGGCCGCCGTCGCGAGCCGCGCCGGCCTCGCTCTGCCCGGCCGGCCGCGCCACCAGATCGAAATCCGCGGCCGCGGCGAGCCGGTCGAGATCGTCGTCGTCGAGGACGCCCGGATGCTCGAGCCGACCGGTGGTTGACGGCGGTCGTCGGAGCGATCAACGTCGCCGACCGAACCGCGAGGAACCCGGCGATGGACGATCTCTATTTCGAGGATTTCACGGTCGGCCGCAAGATCGTGACGCGCGAGGAGACGGTGAGCGAGGACGAGATCATCGCCTTCGCAAAGCGATACTCGAACCTCCCCTATCACACCGATCCGGTGGCCGCGAAGACCTCGATGTTCGGATCGATCATCGCCGCCGGCTACCATACGGCGGCGCTGACCTTCGGCCTCTTCATCGAGACCGGCGCCTTCCGCGCCTGTGGTCTCGGCTCGCCCGGGATCGACAAGCTGCGCTGGTTGAAGCCGGTGCGCCCCGGCGACCGCATCCATGTCGTGGTCGAGGTGATCGAGTCCTCGCCGGCCAAGGAGCCGGGCGGGCGCGACGCGATCCGGCTTCGTTATGACACGATGAACCAGAAGGGCGAGGCGGTCTGCACGCTGACGAGCCTCCACTTCATCAAGCGCCGTCCGGTCTAGCGCTCACGAGGGCGTCCGGCCGTCAAGAAAGGCGGCGATGCGGGCGTCCTGCCGCATCGCGCGGATCTCGCCCTCGGTCGGAAGCTGCGGCCGATCGCGCTCGGCATTGACCATGCAGAGAAAGCCGAGCGGCTCGTCCGGCGTCGCACGGAACTGGTGCCAGGTGAGCGGCGGGATGGTGACGAGATCGTGGGTCGCGACCGGCCGCACCTCGGCCCCGACCAGGCAGTGGCCGTGACCGCGGAGGATCATGACGGCGTGCATGTGCTCGTGCCGCTCGAGCGTCGAATAGCCGCCGCGGTCCATCTCGAAATAGCGGAGCTCACAGCCGAGCGCCGGGTCGGAGAAGAGCACCTGACGCGAGATCGACCTGAACGGCGCGGTGCCGTCCTCCTTGTACGGGCGGCGCTCGACGCCGGCCCAGTCGAAGCCCGCGAGGAAGCCGCGGAACGTGGTCCGATCCATCGTCACCCCCTGCCTGCATCCGCCGCATGGTGGAACGTCGCGACCCGGCGCGTGAAGTCCGTCGTCACCTCGACGAGGCGTTCCTTGGCGGCGAGCAGGCTGCCGCCGATCAGGAGCATGACGTCGGGACCGTAGAAGTCGAGGAGCTCCGGCACGCGCTCAAGCGACATGCCGCCGGCCGGGACCGGCACGGTCGCCGCGACCGGGACCGTCGGATCGAGCGCCGCACCGGCGATGGCGCGGCACGTCTCGCGCGAATAGCTGAAGCGCCCGCCGTGGTTCGGGAAGATGGTCGCGTCGGCGCCGAACAGCCGGAACAGCTTGCCGAGAAGAAGCGGCGGCGCGATCCGCGTCGCCCCGGCCATCGCCGGATGCACGAGGAAGCCGATCTCGGGATGCGCGCGGACGAGGGCGTGGAACGCCGCGACACCGACCACCATGGGCGCGATGAGGACGGTATCGAGGCCCTCGGCGCGCGCGATCGCGACCTGGCGCTCCATCGCATCGAGCCGGCCCGAAAGGCTCGGGACGTAGCGCGAGGACCCACCGGTCCGCACATTGCTCGCGCGCACGGCGGCGGCGCAGGCCGGCACCCGGACGGCGAACGGGCTATAGGCCTGGTCGGCGAGCCCGTGGTCGTCCTTGATGTAGTCGATGCCGCCTGCGGCGAAACGTCCGGCGAGGACGGCGAGCGCCGCGGGCGGGAGACCTTGCGGCTTGAGCGCGGTGCAGGTCATCGCGCGGCGGTGCGCGCCGGCGCGGCGGCGGAGCCCGTCGAGCCCGTGATTGGGGCCGGCGAAGGTGCGCGCGACCGCGGCCGGGATGCGCGCATCGACGAGCGCGACGTCCTCGAAGATCGAGGCGTTGCCGAACAGCATGTTGAGGAGCTGTCCCGGCTCCGGGCCGGTGGTCGCGACCGCGAGCCCGATGTCGACCGCGTAGAGCCCGCCGCCGAGGTCGCCGATCGCCTCGACGCGGCCGACGATCTCCTCGCGCACCGCGCGGTCGTCGATGACCGCGACCGGGAGCTCGACGCTCTGCTCGACCGCGACCGCTTCCGCCCGCGCCTCGATCGAGCCCGCCTCGCTCCGGATATGATAGGTCGCGACGATCCGCGTCATCGGTCCCGCTTCAGGCGAACAGATAGGACACCGCGACCACCGCGCCGACCACCGCCGCCACGTCGGCGATCAGCCCGGCGGCGAGCGCGTGCCGCATGCGACGGATTCTGACCGCCCCGAAATAGACCGCAAGCACGTAGAGCGTCGTCTCGGACGAGCCCTGGATGGTCGACACGAGATAGCCGACATAGCTGTCGGGGCCGATGCGCGGGTCTTGGATCGTGGCGGCGAGGACGCCGTAGGCGCCCGAGCCCGATAGCGGGCGGAGAAGCGCCATCGGCAGCGCCTCGGCGGGAAGGCCGAGCGGCGCGGTCACGACGGCGAGCGCGGCGACGGTCGCATCGAGCGCACCGCTCGCCCGGAACATGGCGATCGCGACGAGGATCGCGACCAGATAGGGGATGATGCGCACGCCGACCTCGAAGCCTTCGCGCGCACCCTCGACGAAGGACTCGTAGATGCGCACCCGCCGCCACAGGCCGAAGGCGAGGAATAGGACGACAAGCG
>VGEU01000055.1 GCA_016869145.1 Alphaproteobacteria bacterium
GCTCGCGCTGCCGGTCGTCGCGCCGGGCTCGATGCCCGGCGGTCGGAAGCGGAGCGCGCCGTTCGGCACGCGGAGCACGTCGCGCTTCTCGTCGACCACGATCTTCACGTTCGCGGTCATGCCGGGAAGCAGGATCAGGTCGGGGTTCTCGGCGGTGACGACGACGGTGTAGGTGACGACGTTCTGCACCGATTGCGGGGCTTTCCGGAGCTGCTGCACCTTGCCCTCGAACTCGCGGCCGCCGAAGGCATCGACCGTGAACATCGCGCGCTGCCCAGCGCGGATGCGCCCGATGTCGGCCTCGTCGATGTTCACGTTGACCTGCATGTCGTGGAGGTCCTGGGCGATCGTGAACAGCGTCGGGGCAGCGAGGCTGGCGGCGACGGTCTGGCCGACATCGACGCTGCGTCCGATCACGATGCCGTCGATCGGCGAGCGGATGATCGTGCGGTCGAGATCGACCTGGTTGCGCAGCAGCACCGCCGATTTCTGGCCGACCATGGCCTCGGCATGCTCGACCTCGGCTTCCGCCATGCGGAGTGCGGCGACCTTGGCCGAAACCTGCGAGCCGAGCGCGCGTTCCTGGGCGTTGGCGCCGGCCTGTTGCGCCCGCGCCTGGTCGAGGACCGACTGGGCCCGCTCGACCTGGCTGGTCGCCATCACGCCCGATTGCTGGAGCTGGCGCTTGCGGTCGAAATCGCGCTTGGCATCGTCGGCCGCGGCGCGGAACCGCTCGATATCGGCGCGCGAGGCCTGCTGGCCGGCGCGCGCGTTCTCGATGTCGGCGCGCGCCCGCTCGAGCGCCGCCTTCTTGACGAGCACGTCCGCCCGCGCCACCGCGAGATCGCCCTCGGCCTCGCGCACGCGGGCCTCGAAGGTCTCGGGCGCGATCTGGCCGACGACCTGCTCCCGCTTCACCGTCGAGTTGAAATCGACGGCGATCTGCCTGATCTGACCGGAGATTTGCGAACTGACCTCGACCGTGACGACAGCCGCGAGCGTGCCCGTGGCGGAGACCGCAGAGACGATCGGACCGCGGCTCACTGCCATGGTCCGGTACTGGTTGATCGGGCTGTCGTCCGCCTCGGTCCGGTAATAGCCATAGGCGAGGAGACCGGCCGCCGCGACCACGGCCAGCGCGACGGCACCCCGCTTCAGGGTGCGGCGACCCGAGTTGGCGTCCACTCGCTCCATGCCGGTCGACGATCCAGGACCAAGCTTAATTTAGCATATATGGGTTCCACGCCCCGAAACCGCGATTCCGGCGGGCGGCGGCCAGTGCCTCCGCATGCAAAAGCCGCCACCGGTGGGCCCGGTGGCGGCTCGTGGAGGGAACGCCGGGGTGGCGGGGTCAGACGCTGTAGTACATCTGGAACTCGATCGGGTGCGGCGTGTGCTCGAAGGCGTAGATCTCCTCCCACTTGAGCTCCATGTAGGCGTCGATCTGGTCGTCGGTGAAGACGTCGCCTTTTTTGAGGAAGGCGCGGTTGCGGTCGAGATGGGCGAGCGCCTCGCGGAGCGAGTGGCAGACGGTCGGGATGCCCTTGAGCTCCTCCGGCGGCAGATCGTAGAGGTCCTTGTCCATCGGATCGCCGGGATGGATCTTGTTCTGGATGCCGTCGAGACCGGCCATCAGCATGGCGGCATAGGCGAGATAGGGGTTCGCGCCCGGATCGGGGAAGCGCACCTCGACCCGCTTGCCCTTGGGGCTCGAGGCATAGGGGATGCGGCAGGAGGCGGAGCGGTTCCGCGCCGAGTAGGCGAGGAGCACCGGCGCCTCGAAGCCCGGGATCAGCCGCTTGTAGGAATTGGTCAGCGGATTGGTGAAGGCGTTGAGCGCCTTCGCGTGCTTGATGATGCCGCCGATGTAGTAGAGCGCCATCTCGGAGAGATCGGCATAGCCGTTGCCGGCGAAGAGCGGCTTGCCGCCCTTCCACAGCGACTGGTGGACATGCGAGCCTGAGCCGTTGTCGCCCTTGATCGGCTTCGGCATGAACGTCGCCGACTTGCCGTAGGAGTGGGCGACGTTGTGGACCACGTATTTGTAGATTTGAACTGCGTCGGCGATCTTCACCAGATTGTCGCCGCGGATGCCGAGCTCCTGCTGGCTCGCCGCGACCTCGTGGTGGTGCTTTTCGACGACGACACCCATGTCGCGCATGACGGTGAGCATCTCGGCGCGTAAGTCCGACATGCCGTCGACCGGCGGCACCGGGAAATAGCCGCCCTTGACGCCCGGACGGTGGCCGGTATTGCCGCCCTCGACCTCCTTGCCGGAGTTGTAGGGGCCTTCCTCCTCGTCGAGGTGGAAGAAGCAGCGGTTCATCTCGACGCCGAAACGGACGTCGTCGAACACGAAGAACTCGAGCTCGGGTCCGAAGAACGTTTCCTCGGCGATGCCGGTCTGGACCATGTAGTTCTGCGCCCGCTTGGCGATCGAGCGCGGGTCGCGCGCATAGGGCTGGCCGGTGGTCGGCTCGAGCACGTCGCAGAAGAGGATGAGCTGGGTCTGCGCAGCGAACGGATCGAGCACCGCGGTCGCCGCATCCGGCATCAGCGTCATGTCGGATTCGTTGATCGCCTTCCAGCCGGCGATCGACGAGCCGTCGAACATGATGCCGTCGGCGAAGACGCCGTCATCGACCGTCGAGATGTCCTGTGCCGTGTGATGCCACTTGCCGCGCGGGTCCGTGAAGCGGAAGTCGACGTACTTGACGTCGTGCTCCTTGACCATGTCGAAGAACTTCTTGGTGTCAGCCATCGTCCTCTTTCCTTGCACCTGATCGTTTCGTGACGTCGCGTCCGGCCAAGCGGGGCCGGACCCTAGACTGCGTCGGGTCCCTTCTCGCCGGTCCGGATGCGGACCGCCTCGTCGATCGTCGAGATGAAGATCTTGCCGTCGCCGATGCGCCCGGTGTGGGCGGCCTGCTGGATCGCCTCGACGGCGCGATCGAGCATCGAGTCCTCGACCACCACCTCGATCTTCACCTTGGGCAGAAAGTCGACGACGTACTCGGCGCCGCGATAGAGCTCGGTATGGCCCTTCTGGCGGCCGAAGCCCTTGGCCTCGATCACGGTGAGGCCCTTGACCCCGACCTCGTGGAGCGCCTCCTTCACCTCGTCGAGTTTGAACGGCTTGATGATCGCCTCGATCTTCTTCATCGGTCCTCGCCCACGGGTGATGAGAGCTCGCGCGGAACCCGTGCGCCTCACTTTGCAAGCCCCGTGCCACCGGCCCGGGCGGCGAAACACCCTTTGAATCAAAGCATTTGCACCAGACGCCGTGGAACGTCCTGAATGCCTGCCCATATTTTAGGCAGGCTGGGCATGGAACGGGCAGCCGGGTGCGGGTTTCCGGACCTGCCGGCACCGCTCCGTTCGTTCCCTGAGGCCATGGCTCCCGCATCCACCGCCAACCGGATTCCACTCGGGCGCAAAATGCTCTACGAGACGACCAGAGGGCGAGGGCGCATGAAGACCGGCAATGCCATCCTGTCGAGCTACGGCACGACGATTTTCGAGGTGATGTCACGTCTCGCCCAGGGCGTCGGCGCGGTCAATCTCGGCCAGGGCTTTCCCGACGGGAACGGCCCCGACGACGTGGTCGCGGTCGCTGCCGACTATCTCAGGAACGGGCTCAACCAGTACCCGTCGATGATGGGTCTCCCTGAGCTCCGCCAGGCTGTCGCCCAGCACAACAAGCGGTTCTACGGGCTCGACGTCGACTGGGCGCGCGAGGTGATGGTGACGTCCGGCGGCACCGAGGCGATCACTGGCGCCTTGTTCGGCCTGATCGAGCCCGGCGACGAGGTGGTGCTGATCGAGCCGCTCTACGATTCCTATCTGCCGATCGTGCGCCGCGCGGGCGCGGTGCCGAGGCTCGTCCGGCTCGAGCCGCCGGATTGGACGCTGCCGCGCGCGGCGCTCGCCGCGGCATTCTCGGACAAGACCAAGCTCATCCTTCTCAACTCGCCGATGAACCCCTGTGCCAAGGTGTTCACCACCGACGAGCTCGAATTCATCGCCGCGCTCATGCTGCGCCATGACGCGTTCGCCGTCTGCGACGAAGTCTACGAGCACATCGTCTTCGACGGCGGCCGCCACGTATCGCTGATCACGCTTCCCGGCATGCGCGACCGCGTGGTTCGGATCGGCTCCGCGGGCAAGACCTTCTCGCTCACCGGCTGGAAGGTCGGCTATCTCACCGCAGCGCCCGAGCTCCTGACACCGATCGCCAAGGCGCACCAGTTCATCACCTTCACGACGCCGCCCAATCTGCAGAAAGCCGTAGCCTACGGGCTCGGCAAGGACGACGCCTATTTCGACAGCCTCGCGCGCGACCTCGAGGCCAAGCGCGACCGCCTCGGCCGCGGCCTCGCCGAGATCGGGTTCGAGGTCTTGCCGTGCCACGGCACCTATTTCATCACCACCGATTTCCGCCCGCTCGGCTTCAACGGCGACGATGCCGCGTTCTGCAAGTGGATTACGACCGAGGCCAAGGTGGCCGCGGTGCCGGTCAGCGCGTTCTATGACGGCGGCGGGGTCGGCTACTACGCCCGTTTCGCATTCTGCAAGGAGAATGCCTCGCTCGACGAGGCGCTCGCGCGGCTCCGGCGGCATTTCCGGAAATAGCGGGTTGATTCCGGCCCGGCCGGCGCGTATCTACAGGGCCGCGGGCCCCATGGTGGCCATAGCTCAGCTGGTTAGAGCGCCGGGTTGTGGTCCCGGAGGTCGTCGGTTCGATCCCGACTGGTCACCCCAGCCGCCCCATCTCCCAGAGCCCACGAGCATGATCCGGCGACGCGGGACCCGGCTCGCCGTCGCGACTGCGACCCTTTGAGACTCGGGCGCCGTATCCGATCGCGCGTGATCGGATGGCGCGCTAATTTGCCTCCGACAGATCGATCGTGCCTGCCGGGATCGCGATCCCGATACGCTTCCCGTCGTGTTGCGCGATAGCGATCGCGATCGCGACGACGCGATAGCCGCCGGGTGTGCGGGCGAGAAGCGGCGCGCCCGAGGCGCCGTGGGTGCCGGCGCAATCATGGGTCAGAAGAACGTCGCTCGCTGCGGCGCGGAACAGCCCGCAGCGCCCCTCGATCGAGAGCGCGTGCGCGCGGTCCTGGCGATAGGCGGCCTGGACGACGGGAAGGCCGGCGCCGGCCGCGACCGGCAGGCGGCGGCGCGCATCCTCGAGCGGGATCGTCGGCAGCCTTCCGCCGATGTCGCGCGCGAGTGTGAGGAGCGCCCAGTCGAGATGCGGCCCGCCGCGCTCGCCGGTCTCGCGACGGCGCTCGGGGATGAAGTAGCGGACGACAGGCGCGTCGTCGGCCGACCGGCCGCGTTCGTAACCGGCGAGAAAGTGGAGCGCGTTGGGCGGGGCCCAGCTCCGGGTGCGCGGGTTCCAGAGGCAATGCGCGGCGGTCAAGACGACTCGGTCGTCGACCAGCGTTCCGGTGCAGAACCCGCCGACGCGGTTGTTGACACGCCCGACGGCCGTGCGCGGGAAATCGTCCGGCATCTCGACGTCGAGCGGCGGCAGCGGCGGCGGCTTCTTGTCGGCGGCAGCAGCGGTACCCGTCGCGAAGACGACCGCGAGCGCAACCGCCGCGACGGCCCACAGCGTCACGGCACGTATACCCAGAGATCCAGCAGCACGCGGCATCCCGGCACCGGCAATGTCGGCACCGCCACGGCCGAAAACGGGATCGGCCGGCCCGGCAGCGCCTTGCGCCAGGCACGGTGCACGGTAAGAAAATCGCTCATGACGGTGTGAAATTGCTGAACGCGGACGACGTTGGCGAGCGAGGTGCCGGCGGCGCGGCAAAGGCCTGCAGCGCGGGCGAGAATCCAATCGGCCTCGCGCTCGGCCGGATCGCCGTAATGCGGGTAACCATGGCGGTCCTCGAGGGCGGCGACCCGTCCGCCACGGTCGGCCGCCATGAGACCGGAGAGAAACAGGAGATTGCCGGCGCGGACGGCTGCCGGTTGGCCCGGAAACGGTGCGCCCGTGTCGTCGGCGATGATCTCCTTCCGCGTCGCGGCGCCGCCCGCGAGCGCGATCATGTTGATCTCGATGCGCGCGGCCTCGTTGGCGAGGCCCGGTCGTCGGCACGGGATGATCGAGGTCGCGGCGACGCCGGCGCCGAGGTGATGGACTAAGGCCGCATGCGCGGCGGCGGTATCCTCGACGTTGGTCAGATAGATCTGCGCCTTGAGCACATCGGCGAAACTGGCGCCCGCGAGCGCGAGCGCGGGCTTCAACCGCTCGCCGAGCACGAAGTCCGCCTCGAGCCTGACCGGGAGGCCACCCCACATCGCCGCCTCACCCCGCGTCGCGGCAAGGGCGAGGCCACGGCGGTTCGGCTCCTGGCCGCGCGCAAGCGCGAGCGCGCCGGCGAGGAACACGTAATCGCCCGCGCGCGATGCCGGCACATAGCCCGATGTAGCCGGCCCCCTGAGGCTCGGCTCGTCGAGTGGCGTCACCGCAAGGCCCGAGTCCGCGGCGACCGCGATGCACTGGACGTTGAGATCGGCGCCCGGCACCGAGAATCCATTCATCACGAACGACGTCGACGGCGGCACCGACGCGCCGAAATGCGCCCGCCGCACCGGATGGTAGTGATCGACCACCTCGAAGCCGGTGTAGTACTGGTCGAGCCGAACGACACGCCGGAAATCGGCGCCGCCGGCAGCGAGGAGCGAGGCGAGACGGCGATAGATCGCGGCCGCCTCGCGTTCGTGCCGCGGCGGACCGCCATGCGGGTTTCCCGCCATGATCACGGCCGGATCCATGCCGGTCGCGAGATCGTCCGCCATGAGTCCGGTCGCGAACACCCAGGGTCCCGCGCGCATCGCCGGAGCGTAGGCGACGCCAGCCGTGCCGAGCTCGACCGCACCGATCGGCGTCACCGTCATCGCCCGTCCTCCGTCTCGTGTTGCGAGCCTGGTCGATACGCCATGACACCCCGGCGGGAAAGGCGGTCGCGGCGGCATTCGCGCGCCATCCCGCCGTCTTGGTGTCGCCCGGAGCGCGTGCTAGGGTCCGGCGCCTACAGGGATGGACGGGACCGCACCATGAAGAACCATATGGCCGCACGCGACGTCGCGATCGTCGCCTACGGTGAGACCAAGATCGAACGCCGGTCGGGCAAGACGCCGTACGAGCTCGCCGCCATCTGCATGGAGGAGATCCTCGGCAAGACCGGCCTCAAGCCGGCCGATATCGACGGGTTCGCCACCAACGTCGCCCACTCCGATTCGATCAATCAGTACTACACGACCTATCTCTGCGACTATCTCGGACTCACGCCGCGCTGGATGCAGGTGAGCGACCACGGCGGCGGCGCGGCGCTGGCCGGGCTGTCGCGCGCGGTCATGGCGGTCCAGGCCGGCCAGTGCGAGATCGCGCTCGTCCTCTGCTCGGATTCCCCGACCACGGTCTGGCGCGGCGCCAATGGCGGCTTCCGCCTCGAGTGGTGGGACCCGACCGGCATCCAGGGCCCGCCCGGCGGCTTCGGCCTCCTGATGCACCGCTACATGGCGCAGTACCAGCTCGAGTCCAAGGCGCTCGGCAAGCTCGCCGTCGCCCAGCGCGAAGGCGCCGTGCTCAACCCGCTCGCCTTCGAAGGCTTTCGCAAGCCGCTCACCATCCAGGACTATCTCGACTCGCGGGTGATCTCGACGCCGCTTCGGCTTCTCGATTGCGTCATGTGGTGCGACGGTGCCGCCGGCGTCCTCGTCACGAGTGTCGAGCGCGCCAAGAAGATCAAGGGCGCCAAGCGCATCTTCCCGACCGCCTATTCGGAGATCGTCAATTTCAACGGTCGCGAGGCCCAGCCCGACATCACCGAATCCGGCTTCTCCGTCGTCGGGCCGGAGGCATTGCAGAAGGCGGGGCTCAAGCCATCCGACATCCGCCAGTTCCAACCCTATGACGACTTCCTCATCGCCGAGATGATCCAGCTCGAGCAGATCGGCTTCTGCAGACGCGGCCAGGGCTCGGAATTCCTCCTGAACACCGATGTCTCCTACCGCGGCACGCTCCCGATCAACACCGGCGGCGGCCAGATCTCGGCCGGCCAGATCGGTCTCGCCTCGGGCATGACCAACCTCGTCGAGGCGGTGCGCCAGATGTGCGGCGAAGCCGGCGAGCGCCAGATCACGGACCCGCGCAACGCGATGGTGACCGGCATCGGTATCATTCCTTACGGCCGCAACTGGTACGTCTCCATCGCCGCGATCCTGGAGCACTGAGATGAACACGAAGAAAGCGCAGCGGCCGTTGCCGCAGCCGACGGAGACGACACGCCCGTTCTGGAACGCGGCGAACGAGCACAAGCTGATGCTCCAGTACGATCCCGATTCGCGCTGCTACCAGTTCTATCCCCGGATGACGAGCGTCAAGACCGGCAAGCGCAATCTCGAATGGCGACAGGCGTCCGGAAAGGGCACGGTGTTCAGCTTCACCGACACTTATGTTCCGGTCGCCGGCTTCGAGGACATCGCGCCCTATGCGCTCGTGATGATCGACCTCGACGAGGGTGTGCGCATCCTCGCCAACTACAAGAACTACAAGTCCGAGCACATGAAGATCGGCCAACGTGTCCGCGTCACCTGGGAGAAGGTGAGCGACGACATCACGATGTTCGCCTTCGAGCCGGACGTATGAAGGCTGCGCCGTTCGATTATGTCCGCGTCACCACGGTCGCGGAGGTCTGTCGCGCGCTCGATGGCGCCGGCGGCGAGGGGAAGATCATCGCCGGTGGCCAGACGCTCGTCCCCATGATGGCGATGCGGCTCGCGCGGCCGACGCTTCTCGTCGACATCAACGACGTCTCCGAACTCCAGGGCATCGCCGCAACGGGCGGCGCGCTCAAGGTCAAGGCCTGCACCCGGCAGGCGGCGGCACTCGCCTCGCCGCTCGTCGCCGCGACGCTGCCCCTTCTTGCGCGTGCGATGCGCTGGGTCGGCCACGGCCAGACCCGGAACCGCGGCACGGTCGGCGGCAGCATCGCGCACGCCGATCCGTCGGCCGAGATCCCCCTTGTCGCCGTCACCCTGGGCGCCACGATCGAGGCGCGGCGGAGCGCAAGTGCGCGCCTCATCGAGGCCGATGCGTTCTTCGAAGGTCCGATGATGACCGCGCTCGCCGCCGACGAGTGCCTGACCGAAGTGCGCTTCCCCGTGTGGCCGGAGGCCCATGTCGGGAGCGGCTTCGAGGAGGTGAGCGCCCGCCGCGGTGATTTCGCGATTGTCGCCGCGGCCGCCCAGGTCGCCCTGGCGCCGGACGGACGCTGCACCCGGGTCGCGGTCGGGATCGGCGGCGCCGGGGGCCGCGCGGTCAACTGCGCGCCGGCCGCAGGCTCGCTCTTCGGGACGCGGCTCGACGACGCGACTATCGACGCCGCGGCCGGCCGCATCGCGGCGCTGATCGAGCCGCAGGACGACATCCACGCAACCGCCGACTATCGCCGCCGGGCCGCCGCCGCGCTCGCCGCGCGCGCGCTTCGGAGCGCGCGCGCCGATGCCGCCACGAAGGCCGCCGCATGACCGATCGCCGCGACATCCGCCTCACCATCAACGGTCGCGTCCATGCCGCGTGCGCGGCCCCCCGCATGACGCTCGTCGACTTCATCCGCGACGAGCTCGGCCTCACCGGCACGCATATCGGCTGCGAGCACGGCGTGTGCGGCGCCTGCTCGGTCATCTTCGACGGCAAGCCGATCCGCTCCTGCCTGATGTTCGCGGTCCAGGCCGACGGCCATGCGATCACAACTGTCGAGGGCCTCGAGGGCGCCGACGGAACACTGAGCCCGCTCCAGGACTCGTTCTGGGAGGCGCATGCGATGCAGTGCGGCTACTGCACGCCCGGCATGCTCATCGCGGCCCACGCGCTACTTGCCGAGAACCTCGATCCGACCGAGGACGACATCCGCGAGGCGATCAGCGGCAATCTCTGCCGCTGCACGGGATACCAGCAGATCGTCGAGGCGGTAGTCCATGCCGCGCGCCGCCGCAAGGGAGGCTGACGGTGGACGGACACGCACCGCACGGCAGCAACTATCGCTACGTCGCGCGCAAGCGGCGAACCAAGGAGGACAAGCGCTTCATCACCGGTCGCGGCCGCTATGTCGCCGACGTGTCGGTGCCGGGCATGAAGCATGTCGCGGTCATCGCGAGCCCGCACGCCGCGGCGCGGATCGCCGCGATCCGGACCGCGAAGGCGCTCGCCGTCCCCGGCGTGGTCGCCGTCGTCACCGGCGCCGATATCGTCGCCGCGACCAACCCGATGCAGCACGGCCTCGACATTCCGGGTGTGCGCTGGTACGCGCTCGCCGTCGATCGCGCGCGCTATGCCGGCGAGTGGGTCGCGGCCGTCGTCGCCGATTCCCGCTATGTCGCCGAGGATGCGGCCGAGCTGATCGAGGTCGACTACGAGCCGCTGCCGTTCGTCATCGACCCCGAGGCGGCGTTCCAGCCCGGATCGCCGCCGGTCCATCCCGACCACAAGTCGAACGTCCTCTTCCAGCGCCGGTTCGTCTATGGCGATGTCGACGGCGACTTCCGCCGCGCCGACCACACGCTCTCCTTCCGCGTCCGCTGGGGTCGAAGCTCGACCGTTCCGATCGAGACCTTCGGCGTCCTCGCGCGCTGGGACGAGGGGCGCGACGTGCTCGATGTCTGGGCCTCGATCCAGATGCCCAAGTTCCACGACCAGCTCGCGGGTTGCCTGAGACTCGGCGGCAACAATGTCCGCGTCCACTACGACGTCGACGTCGGCGGCTCCTACGGCACGAAGCGCGGGATCGCCCATTCGGTGCTGGTCGGCTTTCTCGCGCGGAAGCTCCGCACGCCGGTCCGCTTCATCGAGGACCGGCTCGAATACATGGCGGGCGGCGGCGCGCACGGCCCCGACCGCATCTTCGACATGGAGGTGGCCTTCAACCGCGACGGCCGCGTCCTGTCGCACCGCATGCGCGCGCTCGACGATGTCGGCTGCTATCCCGGCCGCTCGCCCTTGCAGCTCGGCAAACCGATCGGCGCGATCGTCGGGCCGTACAAGATCGGAAGCTGTGCCTATGAGGCGATCTCGGTCACCACCAACAAGACGAGCCAGGTCGCCGTCCGCGGCTTCGGCCAGGCCCCGACCAATGTCGCGATCGAGACCGCGATGGACCGCGTCGCCGGCTTTCTCGGCATCGACCGCCTCGAGGTGCGGCGGAGGAATTTCATCGCCAAGGGCGAGTTCCCGTACCTGATCCCGAGCGGCACGACCTATGACAGCGGCGACTACCCGACCGTCCTCGACAAGACGGTGGCGCTGTCGCGCTGGCCGGAACTCCTCGCCAAGCGCGATGCGCTCCGCGCCGAGGGACGGCTCGCCGGCATCGGCATCGCGACCTGTCTCGAGCCGTCGGGCGGGAATTCGGCCTTCGAGCCCTTGTTCAATCCGTTGAACGACACGACGACGTGGATGGAATCGTGCCAGATCAAGATCGATCTCGGCGGCACGATCACCGCGATCATCGCGACCTCGACCTCGGGGCAGGGGCACGAGACCCTGGTCGCGACCGTGATCGGCGAGGAACTCGAGCGCGACCCCGACACGATCCGCGTCGTCCATTCGGATTCGCTCGGCGCGTTCCCGTCGAACAGCCCGGTCGGGAGCCGCATGGCGATCATGCTGGGCGGCGCGGCATCGGGCGCGGCGCGTCAGATCAGGGCGAGCCTGACGCGGATCGCCGCCCATAATTTCAATGTGCCGGAGGACCGTCTTGAATACGAATCCGGCGCGATCACCAACCGCAACAACACCGCGCAGAAGCTCGCCTGGGACGATCTCGTCCGCATCGCGCATCGGAAATACCACCTGATGCCACCCGGCTCGGAACCCGGGCTTCAGGCGACCTATTGCTGGGAGGTGCCGACCGGCGGCAAGATGCCGACGCCAGACGGGCGGGTGCAGATGTATCCCTGCTTCTCGTTCGAGGCGCATGTGCCGCTCGTCGCGATCGACCCGGCGAGCGGCAAGGTCGACATTCTCGCCTATTTCGTCGGACATGACTGCGGCACGGTGATCAGCCCCGACATCGTGCGCGGCATCACCTGCGGTGGCATCGCGCACGGGATCGGCGCCGCGCTCTACGAGAAGTTCGAATACGACGCGAACGGCCAGCTCCTCGCCGGCACCTTCGCTGATTATCTGATGCCGTCCGCGCACGAGGTGCCGGCGATCGCGGTCACCGAGCACTGCACGCCGTCGCCGCATACGCCGATGGGCCAGAAGGGCTCGGGCGAGGCGGGCTATCTCGGCGCACCGGCCGCGATCGCGAGCGCAGTCAACGACGCGCTCGCACCGCTCGGGCTCGCGATCACGACGCTACCGATGCGGCTCAAGGACATCGAGGCCCTTCTCGCCGCGAAGAGCGGACCGAAACCATGATCGTCGACCGCTTCGGCTCGGCGCGCCCCGATCCGGCAAGGCGATCGCGCTGCCCGGGATCGAGTCCGCCGCGGTAAACGGACGCGCTTCAGGCCGCGCGTCTCAGGCCGAGCTCGGCACCGAGGAAGGCGACGAGCCTCTCTTGCGCGTCCTTGGCCGCGTCCTTCCGGTAGACGGAAGCCCGCGTCCAGTCCTGAAATGCGTGGCCGGCGCCGTCATAGGCGTGGAACACGTGGCGTACCCCGAGCCGCGTCAGCTCGGCGTCGAGCATCTGCCGGTCGGCGGGCGAGGGGTTGGTGTCGTCGTTCCCGAAGAAGCCCGCGACGGCGCATCGGATCGCACCGGCGCGCGCGAAGGGGGACGGGCCGGGGCCCCAGGCCTGCATGATATTGCCGCCATAGAGCATCACCGCGGCGCGAAGCGGCGGGTGCGCTGTCACGCCGAGAAACGCGATGCGACCGCCCATGCAGTGGCCGACGATGCCGATCGAGTCCCTGCGCACGTCGCTTCGCGCCACCAGAACATCGATCGTCGCGCCGAGATCGGCCACGAGATCGACGTCGGTCATGCTGTCGCGCGCCTTGCCGTCGTGCTCCTCCTTCGGGCGGCGGTGGTAAAAATGGGGGCAGGCCGCGACGAAGCCGGCATCGGCCATCGCGGCGACGAAACCGCGGGTGAACTCGTCAACGCCGCCGCGATGGTGCGCGACGATCAGCGCCGGGTGCGGACCCGCAGCGGCGGGCGCGGCGATCAGGATCTCCATCGGGCTGCCGCCGACGTTCACGCGGGTCGTCATCGTCGCCTCCCTCGTCGTCCCGGGCGTCTCAGATCTCGTTCTTCTCGACGAAGCTCAGCCAGTCCATCGCCGCGCTTCCCTTCGGCAGGACCGCCCGGCGCAGTTTGAACTGGTTCCGCCGTTTGTCGAAGATCGCAAACAGGCAGACCGTGTCGCGCCCGATCCTGCTTTCCTTCGGCTCGTAGACGTGAATGACGTAACTCTCCAAATCGATCCGGCTCATGCACCCCCCGAAATCTCGCGTCGATATCGAGGTTCTTGATAAGGCGTCGGAGAATTACGCGCAACCGCAATGACCTCCGGACATTCGCGTCAAATTTTCAGCGCTTGATGGCGCGATCACCCCATGGGCGGGCCGGCGACGCGCCGCACCAGCCGGTAGATCGGCATGGCGAGGAGCGTGATCATGAAGATGCGGGCAACGTGGAAGGCGGTCACGACGGGGACGCCGAGGCCGAGGACCTTGGCGGTGATGCTCATCTCAGCGAGGCCCCCGGGCGCGAGCGCGGCGAGCACGGTTGGGACCGGCAGCGCCTCGATGCGGGCGATGAGGAGGGCGAGCGCGACCGCCGCCGCCATCATCACGATCGTGCAGACGGCCGCGCCCACCGCAACCATCGGCGCGCGCGCGAAATCCTCTCGCCGGAAGCGCTCGCCGAGCGTCACCCCGATCAGCACCTGGGCCGCGTTCGACAGCCACCCGGGCATCGACGAAAGGTGGATCTCGAGCGCGCAGAGGAGCGCCGACAGTGTCACCGAGCCGATCATCCACGCGTTGGTGACGCGGAGCCGGTTGAGGACGAAGGCGAAGCCCATCGCCGCCCCGATGAGGACGAGGAGCAGCGGCCAATCGAGCGGGATGTCGGGGCGGGCATAGGGATCGACGCCGATGCCGCCGAGGAATGTGAGGGCGAACGGAACGGTGACCACGACGATGCTGACCCGGACGACCTGGGCGAGCGTGAGAAAGACCGGCTGCGCGCCGACCCGGTCGCCGATCACCAGCACCTCGGACATGCCGCCGGGGACCGTGCCGAGATAGGCCGTCACACGGTCGAGGCCGGCGATCCGCGCGAGAATGCCCGAACAGGCCGCGCTGAGGAGGACGATCGCGAGCGAGCCGATCAGGATCGCAGGCAGTAGCGAGACGAGGGCCACGGCGACGACCGGCGTGAAGTAGAGCCCGATCGAGGTACCGATCAGGACCTGGCCCGCCTCGCGACCGCGCGGCAAGCATCGGAGCCGCCAGCCGGCGAGGTTCGCCGTCGCGATGAAGAAGAGGGGCCCGAGGAGATAGGGAATGGGCGTCCCCATCACCTCGAACAAGGCGCCGCCCGCGACGCCGACGGCGATCCCCAGCACCGACGCACCGAGGCGCGTCGTGGTCTCGTGGGTCCAGGCCATGGCGGCGATGCGGCGCATTCTGCGGCGGTCGGGTCCACCCCTTATAACGCCGGGGGCCGAGGCCGGCCAGCACCACGCGATCGGTCAGAAGCCCCAGGCGGTCGTTTTCGGATAAGGCTGTTCCTGGCTCGCGAGCTTGATCCCCTTGATGCAGCGGACGACGTACCAGATCGCGAGGATCACCAGGATGATCCAGCCGATCAGAACGATGGCGAGCAACGCACCGACCGCGCCGACCAGGAGGCCGATCCAGAATGTCCGGATCAAATGCGTGTAGTGGCTCGCCTGCCAAGATGCCGCATCGCCGCGATAGACATACGCCATCACCAGCCCGATCAGCGGCGTTATGCCGACGATGAAGCCGAGGAGATAGAGGATGTAGATGATCAGCGGGATCTTGTCCTTGGTCTGATCCAGGAGCTTCTCCCCGGCTTGCGGGTCATTCATGTCGTTCCCCCTTCGAAACGAAACGGGCAGGACCATTGTCCCGCCCGCCGCGTGCCGGAGCAACCGGATCGATCACGCGCCTTGGTCGCCGGCGCCGCCGTCAGCGCCGGGTCGGGATGTGGGTCTCGTGCACGCCGAGATACCAGCGCGCGATCTCCTCGCGGTTGGTCCACCAGACGCCGTCGTGACCCTTGGCGTAGTCGATGAACTCGCGGAGCGCGCGCACCCGGAACGGCTGGCCCCAGACATGCGGATGGATTCCGATGTTCATCAGTCGGCCGCTGTCGCGACCCTCGTGGTAGAGCTCGTCGAACTGGTCCTTCAACACCTCGAAGGCCTGGCTGTTGGTCATGCCGCGCCGGACATAGATCGTGAAGTCGTTGACCTCGTTCGAGTAGGGGACCTCGACGACCGGGCCGTGATCGGTGTGGACGATATAAGGCTGGTCGTCGTTCATGATGTCGGTGTGATAGAGGAGGCCCTCCTGCGCGATGATGTCGACCGTGTTGGTCGTGCAGCGGAGCGAGGACGACAGCCACCCGGTCGCCTTCTTGCCGACGACCTTCTCGTAGACCTGAAGCGTATTGCGAATGATCTCCCGCTCCTTCGCGGGGTTGTTCGCATACTCGGTGAGCAGCTCGCCCTGGACATAGTTGTGCGCGATGAGCTCCCAGCCGCGCTCCTTGGCGGCATCGATCACGGCGCGCCGCTCGAGCGCCATCTTGGCGTTCATGGTGCAGGTCGCCGGCACGCCAGCCTTGTCGAAGATGTCGATCAGCCGCCACACGCCGACGCGCTGTCCGTATTCGCGCCACGAGAAATTGGGGTAATCGGCGACATTGCCGGGCAGCGGATCGGGCAGGATGGCCGGACCGCCGGCGTAGTAGGGCTTGTCGGTCTCCTTGACCAGATCCCAGTACTCGAAGTTGAGCGTGAGAAAGAGCACGAGGCGCTTGCCGTCGGGAAATTTGAGCGGCTTGCGATGCGGCAGGGGCACATAGTCGTAGCGCATGACGGGCTCCCGGGCTGGTCGGCGACATCCGGCGCGGCATCTAAGGCGATTGGAACCGACGCCGCAAGGCACATCCGCACTGAATCTCCGTGCGGGCATCATCGGCGTGGGCATTCTCCGCGCTGGCCTCGCACACGACGCGCGCTATAGTAGGCGGGCCGAGGAACGCGGCGACGACCCCGCCGAACGTCGAACCCAACGACGCCCCGCGATAACCGCCATTCAGGCGCCGCCATTCAGGGAGAGCTTCATGACGCTTCACACCGCCACCCGCGCTTTCGTCTCGACCCTCGCGGTGGGGATCGCCTTGACGCTCGGACCGACGAGCGCCCGCGCCGGCGAGACATTCGACCAGGTGAAGCAGCGTGGAATGCTTCATTGCGGCGTGAGCGAGGGGCTTCCGGGGTTCTCCAACCCCGATGACAAAGGCAACTGGAAGGGCCTCGACGTCGAGTTCTGCCGCGCCGTCGCCGCCGCCATCATCGGCGATGCCAGCAAGGTCCGCTTCACGCCGCTGTCCGCCCGCCAGCGCTTCGAGGTGCTCCGCGCGCGCGACATCGACATTCTGTCGCGCAACACCACCTGGACGCAGTCGCGCGACACCGCGCTCGGCTTCGATTTCGTCGGCATCACCTTCTATGACGGGCAGGGCTTCATGGTCCGCCGTGAGATCAAGGTGATGGGGGTGAAACAGCTCGACGGGGCGACGGTCTGCCTCAATATCGGATCCTCGACCGAGCTCAACCTCGCCGATTATTTCCGCGCCAACCGGCTCAAATACACCCCGGTTCAGTTCGAGCGCTCCGACGAGGCGTTCGCCGCCTATGTCGCCGGCCGTTGCGATGCCTACACGACCGACATTTCCGGCCTCGTCGCGCAGCGCTCGAAGCTCGGCGACGCCGACGCGCACGTGATCCTGCCCGACGTGATCTCGAAGGAGCCGCTCGGCCCCGTCGTCCGCCACGGCGATGCGGAGTGGACCGACCTCGCGCGCTGGACCTTCTACGCGATGCTCAACGCCGAGGAGCTCGGCATCACCGCGGGCAATGTCGACGAGCTCAAGGCGAAGTCGCAGAACCCCGAGGTGCGCCGCCTCCTCGGTGTCGAAGGCCAGTTCGGCAAGAACCTCGGGCTCTCCGAGGACTGGGCGTTCAACATCGTCAAGCAGGTCGGCAATTACGGCGAGGTGTTCGACCGCAATCTCGGCCCGGCCTCACCGCTCAAGCTCGAGCGCGGGCTGAACCGGTTGTGGACCGAGGGCGGCCTGCAATACGCGCCCCCGGTACGCTGAGCGCGCCGACGCGGTCCGGACAAGGCGGCCGTGCAACGCCGCTGGAGCGACCGGCGGATCAAGTCGGTCGCCCTCCAGACCGTCTTCCTCGCCGCCGTCGTCGGCCTCACCGCCTACGCGATCGACAACATCGCCGACAATTTGCGCGCCCGCGGTGTCGGTTCGGGCTTCGACTTTCTCGACGCGACTGCCGGGTTCAAGATCGGCTTCCTGCTGATCGAGTACAGCGAGCTCTCGAGCTACGGGCGCGCCTTCGTCGTCGGCGTTCTCAACACGCTCCTCGTGTCGGCGATTGGGATCGTGCTCGCGACCGCGCTCGGCTTCGCGATCGGGCTCGCGCGATTGTCGTCCAACTGGCTGGTGGCCCGTCTCGCCGGCGCCTATGTCGAGATCCTCCGCAATCTGCCGCTCCTGCTCCAGATCTTCTTCTGGTACTTCGCGGTGCTGCGCGCGCTTCCCGGCCCGCGCCAGAGCCTTGAGCTCGGCGGGCTCGGCTTCCTCAATAATCGCGGCCTCTATTTGACGACACCGGTCCCGGGCGAGGGCGGGATGCTCGTGCTGGGCGCGTTCGTCGTGGTCCTCGTCGCCGGGCTCGTCTGGTGGCGGCGCGTGCGTGCATCGGGGGGCAACGCCCCGGTCGGCTGGTACGTGGCGGCGGCGGTCGTCGTCGTCCCGGTCGCGGTCGCGTTCCTGGCCGGTTTCTCGATGACCTGGGACCGGCCGGCGCTCCGCGGTTTCAACCTCGCGGGCGGGACCGCGCTCACGCCCGAGCTGATCGCGCTCGTCCTGTCGCTCTCGACCTACACGGCGGCCTTCATCGCCGAGAACGTGCGCGGCGGCGTTCTCGCGGTCGCACGCGGCCAGAGCGAGGCGGCGGCCGCGCTCGGCCTCAGCCGCGGCCAGGCGCTCCGCTACGTCGTCGTGCCGCAGGCGCTCCGCGTCATCCTGCCGCCGCTCGCGAGCCAGTTCCTCAACCTCACCAAGAATTCCTCGCTCGCCGCAGCGATCGCCTATCCCGATCTCATCTCGGTCTTCGCCGGCACCGTCCTCAACCAGACAGGCCAGGCGATCGAGGTGATCGCGCTCGTCATGGCGGTCTACCTGACGGTCAGCCTCACGATCTCGGCGGCGGTCAATCTCTACAACCGTCGCGTCACCCGGGCCTGAGGCGGCGATGATCTGGGTGCGCAAAAACCTGTTCTCGACGCCGCTCAACGCGCTCTTCACCGTGCTGTCGCTCACGCTCATCGCGCTGATGGTCCCGCCGGCGCTCGACTGGGCGGTGTTCGAGGCGACGTGGAGCGGCTCGAATCGCCAGGCCTGCGCCGGGCGCGACGGCGCGTGCTGGGTGTTCGTCAAGGCGCGCTTTGGCACCTTCATGTACGGGTTCTATCCCGATCCCGAGCGTTGGCGGGTCGATCTCGCCGCGATCGTCGGCGTTGCGCTGGCGGCGGCGTTGATCGTTCCCGGAACGCCACGCAAGGGCTTGATCGCGACCGCCTTCGTCGTCGTCTACCCGGTCCTCACCTATTTCCTCCTGTTGGGGGGAATCTTCGGGCTCGTGCCGGTCGAGACGGCGAAGTGGGGCGGGCTGATGCTCACCCTCGTCGTCGCCGCGGTCGGCATGGCGGGTTCGCTGCCGGTCGGCATCCTGCTCGCGCTCGGGCGGCGGTCGTCGATGCCGGTCGTGCGCGGTCTCTGCATCGCGTTCATCGAGCTGTGGCGGGGCGTGCCGCTGATCACCGTCCTGTTCATGGCCTCTGTGATGCTGCCGTTGTTCCTTCCCGGCGCGACCGATCTCGACAAGCTCGCGCGCGCGCTGATCGGGGTGACGCTCTTCACCGGCGCCTACATGGCCGAGGTCATCCGGGGCGGGCTCCAGGCCGTGCCGCGCGGCCAGTACGAGGCGGCCGCCGCGCTCGGGCTCGGCTACTGGTCGATGATGATCCTGATCATACTGCCGCAGGCGCTCCGCGCGGTCGTGCCGGGTATCGTCAACACCTTCATCGCGCTCCTCAAGGACACGACCCTCGTCCTCGTGATCGGCCTCCTCGATCTCCTCGGCATGATCCACGCCGCGCTCGCCGATCCCAACTGGCTCGGCTTCGCGGCCGAGGGCTACGTCTTCGCCGGCGTCGTGTTCTGGGTGCTGTGTTTCGGCCTGTCGCGGCTGTCGCTCCGCATCGAGGCCAAGGTCAACGCCGACCGCCGGCGGTAAGACTGTGGAACGGCCGGCTCACCAGGAGCGGATGCTTTATCGCGTATCAGCCGGTCTCGACGATCTCGTATACGTACTCGTTTTTCAACAGCCAGGCGACCGCGGCGTCGAACCGCTGCGATGATGGCAGTAATGGCTGGCCAGGCGGCGAGGCGACCACTATAAAGCATGTGCCCATGACGTTCGATATCCTCAATTAGATCTCAAAATTCCATGTCCAAAAACTTGGCTTCGTTTTGGATCAACTTGATTGCATTTTCAGTTTTTATTTTGGCTCCCCGTGCTCTAGTATGTATTATAGCCTTATCAAACCAAAAGGTCAAGCTTTTTTAGTTCTTTTAGCAGATTATCGTAGTGCGGCCCAGTTTGCGTAGAGCTTGTATAGCTCGTCCATGTAGTTTTCTGCATTGGAAAACGCTATCAATATACGGTTATTGGACTGATTCCAACCAATGCGCTGCCCGCCGTAACCAATGGCCCAAAAACTGTCACGAGTGCTATGCTGATGGTCGGTCCAAATTAGGTACCCGTAGCCGCCAAAGCCCTTACCAAAAGTGCTTGACCGATTTGATATTTGCGTTCGAGTTGCTTGTCGTACAAAGTCGCCCAAACAGTCATTTTTCAGCGAGTTTGATTTGACCCAAGCCGCAAACCTAATCCAGTCCTCCATGGTCAATCTAACATTGCCATCACTTCGTCCGTAGCCAAAATGGTCTTGTCCAACGATGCCAGATCGTGCAATACCCGCAGGGATTAGTACTCGCTGTTCAACATACTTGGCATAGGTTGTCTCTGTGGCACGATTGATCAT
>VGEU01000056.1 GCA_016869145.1 Alphaproteobacteria bacterium
CGTGCCGCCGGCCGGCGCCGGCGCACCTGGAGCGGCATTGCTCGCGCCGGTGTCGCCGAGACCGGCGCCGGACTCGGTGCCGAGATGGAGGTTGGGGAGGGAGGCATCGCCCTCGGCGAGCTCGCTCTGCTCGATCGCTCCGGTCTCCTCGTCGAGGAGCGCCGTCTGTCCGTTCTTGAGGGCGGTGGCGACGAGACCGGTCGCGTTCGTTCCGTCGGGCATGAGCGTTCCTCCGACTACCTATCAGGAGCGCTGGCCGACGCCGGCGGCGGTAAGGTCGAAGGCGCTCGGCCGTGACCCGTTCGACGCCTGCGGCGGGGCATACCCGACTGTGGCGCGCGGAAAGTTTAGGGATCGCTCAGAAATCTGGTTAGGGAACGCGGTTAACGGCGAAAAACCGCGAAGCCGCGCGGCGCTGCGGCCGCGCGCCGCAACGACCCGGCGCGGGATCGTCGTTAACGCGCGCGTTCAGCGAAAAGCGCGGACCGGCACGTCCATCGCGCCGATCCTGTCGAACTCGAGATGCATGACATCGCCCGGCTTGACCTGCGAGACGCCTTCGCAGGTGCCCGTCATCAGCACGTCGCCGGGGTGCAGCGTGTAGAACGTCGAGCCCCACGAGATCTGCCTCGCGATGTTCATCACCATCAGGCTCGTGTTCGATCGCTGCTTCACCGTGCCGCCGACCGAGATAAAGAAGTCGAGCCGCTCGGGATCGGGAATCTCGTCTTTGGTGACGAGCCACGGGCCGGCGACGGCGTAGGAATCGATCGACTTCCGGAAGCTCCGGTCCTCCGGCCCGCGGACCACCATGTCGAGCGCGATGCAGTAGCCGGCGATGTAGTCGAAGGCCTTGTCGTAGGGGATGTCGGAGCCGGTCCGGCCGATGATGACGCCGAGCTCGGCCTCGTGATCGGTGCGGCGGTCGGGGAACCGGAGCGCGACACCCTCGGACGGCCCGACCAGCGCGCTGTTCGCCTTGAGGAACAGGCCCTGCTCCTCGATCGGCTTCGCGGCGCGGCCGAACGAGATGCCCTTGTCGGCCTGCGCCTCGGCCTCGTGCGCCTTGTAGTTGACCGGCGTCCCCATGATCTTCGACGGATTGGCGACCGGCGACAGGAGCTTCACCGAGGAGACGGGCACACCCTTGGCCGCATCGGCGAGCTTTTCCATCCTCGGCCGCAGCTCGTCGAGACGCGCGATCAGCGGATCACCGATCGGGAAGTTGTAGCGGACGGCGGGCAGGTCGTTGACGATCTCGGTCGCGTCGTGGACCAGCGTCCCGCGCACGACGCCGATGCGGTTGTCGTTGTAGCGGCAGATCCTCATGGCATCCTCACCTGTGCGCGCGGACCGGCACGTCCATTGCGCCGATCCTGTCGATCTCGATATGCATCACATCGCCCGGCTTCACCTGCGCGACGCCCTCGCAGGTGCCCGTCATCAGCACGTCGCCCGGGTGCAGCGTATAGAACGTCGAGCCCCATGAGATCTGCCTCGCGATGTTCATCACCATCAGGCTCGTGTTCGATTTCTGCTTCACCGTGCCGCCGACCGAGATGAAGAAATCGAGACGCTCGGGGTCGGGGATCTCGTCCCTGGTGACGAGCCAGGGCCCGGCGACGGCATAGCTGTCGATCGATTTCCGGAAGCTCCGGTCCTCCGGCCCGCGCACCACCATGTCGAGCGCGATGCAATAGCCGGCGATATAGTCGAAGGCCTTGTCATAGGGGATGTCGGAGCCGGTGCGGCCGATGATCACGCCGAGCTCGGCCTCGTGATCGGTGCGGCGGTCGGGGAAGCGGACCGCGACGCCCTCCGACGGCCCGACCAGCGCGCTGTTCGCCTTGAGGAACAGGCCCTGCTCCTCGATCGGGCGCATCGGCGCGTGCTGCGCCATCGAGGCGTCCTTCATGCCTTCCTCGGCGTGCGCCTTGTAGTTGACCGGCGTCCCCATGATCTTGGTCGGGTTGGACACCGGCGCGAGGAACCGGACCGAGGCGATCGGCACGCCCGTCGCGGCATCGGCGAGCTTCTCCATCTTCGGCCGCAGCGCGTCGAGGCGCGCGATCAGGGGATCGCCGACCGGGTAGGGATAGCGCGCCGCCGGCAGCTCGTTCAAGATCCCCGTCACGTCGTGCACGAGACCACCCCGCACGACGCCGATCCGGTTGTCATTGTATCGGCAAAGCCGCATGGAACTCCCCCTCGCTGTCGTGGTTCACGCGGGCGCGAGATGCGCGACCGCCGGCATGACGTCCGTCGCGAACAGGCGCATCGAGGCCTCGGCCTCGGTCACCGTCGTCGTGTTGAAGTTGACCTGGAGCGAGGCGATATCGATACCGCCGACCGCGTCGTGATAGGCGTGGATCATCGCGATCAGGTCGGCCGGGCTGCCGACCCAGCAGGTGCTGTTCGCGACCTGCGCATCGAAGTTCGCCTTCTTGAGGATCTCGATCATCGCCGGATGGTTGGGATAATCCTTCGACGTCGTCCCCTCGCCCCAATCGGAAGAGGCGTCGACCAGCGAATGCAGATAGGCGTTGACGCGCGGCCGCGCGAGCGCGCGGGCGTAGCCGCGGTCGGCGGCGCAGAACATGTGGAAGGCGATCATCACCTTGGGCCGGCCGGGATGGCCCGCCTCGGCCCAGCTCGCGCGGTACATCTCGAGCCAGCGGCGGATGTCCTTATGCGCGCGCGGGAAGGTCATGACGAAATAGCCGTTGCGGCCGGCGGCGAGGAAGCTCTCGTCGGTCGAGGAGGCGGCGATCCAGATCGGCGGCCGTGGGCGCTGGGTCGGGCGCGGCAGCGAGGTCACGTTCTCGAAGCTGTGGAAACGCCCCGCCATGGTGACGTTCTCGGTCTCGAGAAGGGCGCGGACCTGCGCGATCCCCTCGTCGAAGCGGGCGCGGCTCTCGTCGAGCGGGCGGCCGAACTTGCGGAACTCGTGCGGCAGGAAGGCGCGCGCGAAGCCGACGTCGAGCCGGCCGCCCGAGATCGCATCCAGCATGCCGATCTCGCCCGCGACCTTCAGCGGGTGGTTGAACACGGGAAGGATCGCGCCGGTGACGAGGCGGGCCCGGCGCGTGCGCTCGGCGGCGGCGGCGAGGAAGACGACCGGGTTGGGCGAATAGCCGCCATAGGGGTGGCCGTAGTGCTCGACGGTGCGCACATGGCTGTAGCCGTAGGCGTCGCAAAGACCGGCGAGATGGAGCGATTCCGTCCAGTACTGGGCGCCCGATTTCTCCTCGGGCGTCACGTCGGGAAAAAACTGGATGCCGAATTCCATGCTGCGGATCCATCCCTGTCGTCCCGCCGCGCGCGGGACGGTCGGCATCTTACCGGCGACACTCGGTCGCGGCCAGCATGGCGAGGAGCCTCGATTGACGACGCCGGGCCGCTCGCATACCGTTCCGGTCAACGATCGACGGAAGACGGCCCGGTCAGGGCCGCGCGTCATGGCTGAGGGCGATCGCCCCGGGGGAGGTTCGACGATGACGATCCGCACCGCATTGCTCGCCGGCGCCGCGCTGGCGCTCGCCGCCGGAACCGCGGCCGCACAGACGCCGGTCACGCTCAAGATGGCGAGCTTCGTGCCGCAGGCGAGCGCGACGACGCGGATGTTCAACCAGTATGTCGAGGACGTGAAGACTAAGTCGGGCGGCAAGCTCGCGCTCGAGATCTTCCACGGCGCATCGATGGGGCCGCTGCCGCGCCACTACGATCTTGTGCGCACCGGTGTCGCCGACATCGCCTTCTTCCAGCACGGCGCCACACCCGGCCGCTTCCCGCTCACCGAGCTCACCCATCTGCCCTATGCCTTCCCCGACAATTTCCGGGGCTCGCTCGTCGCCGGCCAGGTGGCGATGGACCTCGTGCCCGAGTTCTTCGCCAAGGAGCACGAGGACGTCCATCTCATCTGGATCGTCTACAACCGTCCGTCGTCGGTCTATGACGGCGCCAAGCCCATCGCGACGCTCGCCGATATGCGCGGGCGGCGCTACCGCTCGCCGACGACGGCGGTGACCGAGGTGATGAAGGCCTTCGGCGCCGTGCCTGTCGGCGTGCCGGCGACCGCGATGGCGGAATCGCTCCAGAAGGGCACGCTCGACGGTGTCGTCACCGATCCGATCGGCATCTTCTCCTTCCGCATCGGCAATCTCGTCAAGCACGAGACGCCGATGCTCACCTCGGTCATCTCCTTCGGGCTCGCGATGAACAAGCAGGCCTACAGCGCGCGGACGCCGGAGGAGCGGAAGATCTTCGATTCGTGGGGCGGCAAGGACGGCGCCGTCCGCATGATCCGCACCACCTGGGACGACTTCCCCGAGTTCACCGACTACATGAAGAGCCTCGGCATCCAGCAAGGCAGGCTCACCGCCGACGCCGACCGCGAGGTGCGCAAGCTCGCCGAGGACTATATCGCCCGCGCCGTCACCGAGCTCGATGCCAAGGGCCAGCCGGCCAAGGCCGCGTGGGATCGCATCAAGGCGCTGTCGGCGCGCTACGCGGCGACGAACTGACGGCGGTCGCCTCGGCCGCCGGCGATGATCGTCGCCGCGACCTGGCTGGCACGCGTCCTCTCCTGGGTCGCGGCGGCCGGGCTTCTCGGCATGGTCGCGGTCAACGTCGTCGACGTGACGCTCCGCGCCGGGCTCAACAAGCCCATCTTCGGCGCCTATGAGCTCGTCGAGCTCGGGCTCGCGGCATGCGCCTTCCTCGCCATGCCCGAGACGTTTCTCCGCGGCGGCCATATTCGGCTCGAGATGATCGAGACCTTGGTGCCGCGCCGGATCGTGCGCGGTCTCGACGTGTTCGGCGCGCTCGCGACGATGGGGTTCCTCGTCGTCCTCCTGTGGCACATGGTCGAGCCGATCCGCGACATGGTGCGCTACAAGGAGGTCACGTTCGATCTCCACATGCCGGTCGTGTTCGGCGGCGCGCTGGTCGCGCTCGGCCTCGTCGGCTCGCTTCTCGTCGTCCTGATCGTCTTCGTGCGCGATCCCGCACGCGCCTTCGACGCCCGTCCCGAACGATGACGCCGCAGGTCATCGGCCTGATCGGCATGGGCGCGCTGATCGTCCTCACCTTCGCGCGCGTGCCGCTCGGCGCTGCGATGGGGATCGTCGGGCTCGCGGGCTATGCCGCGATCGACGGCTGGACGCGGGCGCTGGTGGTGTTCGGGACGACGCCGTTCTCGCTCTCGGTCTACGCCTTCTCGGTCCTGCCGTTGTTCATCCTGATGGGCGCGGTGGCGACGCGCTCGGGCATGTCGCAGGAGCTCTTCATCGCCGCCAACGCGGTGTTCGCCGGCCGGCGCGGCGCGCTGCCGATGGCGACGATCGGCGCCTGCGCCGGATTCTCGGCGATCTCGGGCTCCTCGATCGCGACGGCGGCGACCTTCACCCCGATCGCGGTGCCCGAGATGCGCCGCTTCGGCTACGATCTCCGGCTCGCGACCGGCTCGATCGCCGCCGCCGGCACGCTCGGCATTCTGATTCCGCCGTCGGTGATCATGGTGATCTACGCGCTCGCGGCCGAGGTGTCGGTGCCGGCGCTGTTCGCCGCCGGCATGATCCCGGGCATCCTCCTTGCGTTCCTGTTCATCGTCGTCGTCTGGGTCATCGCGCATGTCCGCCCCGACTGGGCGCCGGCGAGCCCGCCTTTGGCGTGGCGCGAGCGGGTGCGCGGCATCCGGGCGATGTGGAAGCTCGGTCTCCTGTTCGCCTTCGCGATCGGCGGCATCTATTCCGGGTTGTTCAGCCCGACGGAAGCCGCCGGCATTGCCTCGTTCGCCGCGATCGTCCTCGGCTTCGCGACCCGGAAGCTCGATCTCGCCGGCCTCTGGGCCTGCATCATCGAGACGCTGCGCACGACCGGGATGCTGATGTTCATCATCCTGGGCGCCTGGATCTTCGCCTATTTCGTGGTGCAGACGCGGATCCCGGTCCTTCTCACCGACACGATCCGCGACTTCGGGCTGTCGGCGACGGTGGTGATCCTGATCATCATCGCGTTCTACATCGTGCTCGGCTGCTTCCTCGATTCGGTCGCGATCGTGCTCGTCACCGTGCCGGTGTTCCTGCCGGTCGTCACCGGCCTCGGTTTCGATCCGGTGTGGTACGGCATCATCATGGTCGTCGTGGTCGAGATCGGGCTGATCACGCCGCCTGTCGGCATGAACGTGTTCGTCATCCGGGCGCAACTGGGAGACGTGCCGCTCGGGACCATTTTCGCCGGGATCGTGCCCTTCCTCGCCGCCGATGCGGTCCTGATCGCGCTCCTCCTGGTGTTTCCCGACTTGGCACTCTGGCTGCCGCGCGTTCTCTACTGAGGCGGCAATCGTTCGTTAACGGCCCGTGAGGCAGAACCGGGTGTGCGGGCCGCCTCGCCCGTGATGCCGGAGTTCCCAAGTCTCCTTTCGCCAATCCGTCGATCCGCACGCGCCTCGTCATGGTGTTCGGCGTGCCTCTCGTCGCGTTTCTCGCGGTCAGCGCCTACCTCCTTCTCGACTCCCGGTCGGCGGCCGCCCGCGCCGACCGTCTCGGCGCCAAGATCGCGCATGGCCGGGCGATCGCCGATGTCGTGCACGAGCTCCAGAAGGAGCGCGGCCTGTCGGCGATCTATCTCGCGAGCGGCGGCCAGCGCATGGGGCGCGAGATCGACGACCAGCGTCGCGAGACCGACCAGAAGCGCGCCGCGGTCGCGCGTCTCGCCTCGGATCCGATCATCGCCGCGGAGCCGGCGCTCGCCCGGATCGCGGCCGAGGCCGCCGCTGCGCTCGCGCCGATCGAGGATCGACGCCAGACGATCACCGGGCGGACCATCGACGGCGCCGCCTCGGCCGCCTACTACACAGCGACGATCGCCAAGCAACTCGCGCTCATCGTCGCGTTCGGCCGCGCCGCCGAGGTGCCCGAGGTCTCGGGCGCGTTCAAGGCCTATGTGAGCCTTCTCGAGGCTAAGGAACGCGCCGGGCTCGAGCGCGCGACCGGCGCGACGGGGATAACCCTGGGCCGCTTCGATGCGACGCTGTAAGCGCGGTTCGCGCGTCTCGTCGCCGAGTAGGACACCTACCTCCGGAGCTTCGCCGCCTATGCCGGGCCCGACCAGGTCGCGTTCCTCGGCCGCGCCGACCGCCAAATACGGCTGGTCGACGGGCGGATCGTCGAGGACCGGCGGCGCTAGAGCCCGCTCGTCTACTCGGCGGCCTTGATCCGGTACTCGGCGGGCACGTCGTAGGAGGCCATCAGCTTGTCCACCATCTCCTCGAACTGGGCCCACGGCGCGGTGTTCCAGCTATAGCTCGTCACGATGAAGGACGGGCCGGAGTAGAAGCGCTCGTACTGGGTGTGGCGGCCGGCGAACTCGGAGCCGAGGAGATCCCAGCCGAGCTTGAACAGCTTCATCCGGTCGAGCGCCTTCTGCTCGGGGAGCGACCAGTAGGATTCGAAATCCGCCGCGAGCTCGGGGTCCTTGAGCACCGAGATGTCGGCCGGCACCTGGAACGGCCCGCCGCCCATCAGCTCGCGCACGTCGTCGCAGAGCTGGTAATAGTGCGTCGCGCCCCACAGAAGCGCCGAATACATGTAGCGCCGGTTGACGTTGACATAGCCGGGGACGAGCTCCTCGCAGTCCTCGATCTGGCCGGCGATCATCGCGCGGAAGCCGGCTTCCGCCGCGGCGAGGCGCGACAGCGTGCCCTGCACCTGCGGCACGTGGGCGATGCCGTTGACCTTGGCGACCTTGTAGGCGATCGCGACCAGGAGCTTGAGCTTCTCGCCGAAGC
Source organism: Alphaproteobacteria bacterium (assembly GCA_016869145.1). Classification (GTDB taxonomy): domain Bacteria; phylum Pseudomonadota; class Alphaproteobacteria; order MPNO01; family VGEU01; genus VGEU01. Next base: position 7,790 of record VGEU01000056.1, read on the forward strand.
GCACCGTCGACTGGTGGTTGCCGAAGGAATGTGCCGGCGAGCGCATGTAGACCTCGCGCGACAGCTCGGCGTCGTCCATGATGAACACGCGCTCCCACGGCACCTTCACGTTCTTGAAGATGATCATGGAATCGGTCTCGTCGAAGCGGTAGCTCAAGGGGTTGTCGAATTCCGAGACCGCCGCGCGCTCGAAGGATTTGCGCGACCACACATTGACGCCGGGCGCGTTGATCGGGACGGCGCAGGTCACCGCCTCCTTCACCTGGCTCGGGCTCAACGGCAGCACGTTGCCGACCCAGGTCTCGTTCGCGAACACCGCCGAGGTGCCGAGCATCTTCATGCCGCTGATGACGATGCCGTCGTCCTTCTCGGCGACGACGCGGAGCGTCGGCACCACGACGTCGGGGCGGTTGTAGTACTCGGGCTTGCGCGACCCCTGCGGCGGCAGGACGGTGTAGGTGGCGCAGATGTCGTTGTCGCGCATGTGGCGCTGATAGGCGAGGAGGTTGTCGCCGAAGCCCTTGCGGTTGCCCTCGAACAGATCGGGGCGGAGCGAGAGCCCGGTGACATAGCTCGCGACATGGTCGGGCGAGCGGCCGAGGAGGCCATAGGTCCACGACGCGATGCGCCGATGCGTCTCGGTCCGCCGGCGGAGCTCATCGCGCGTCTTCGGCCGCATGTAGTAGGTCGCGTGGCGCGCGCCGTCCTCCTCGTAGGTCATCACGTCGCGGTTCTCCGGCGAGGCGCGGCGGTCGAAGATCATCGCGAAGGTCTGCGCCGCGTTCCTGAACGCGGGATGGGTCGTCACGTCGCGGACCAGCTCGCCGCCGAGATAGACCTTGCGGCCGTCGCGGATGCTTTCGAGGAATTCCTTGCCGGTCCTGAGCATGGCAACGCTCCGAATTTCGGTGTCGAGACGGTGTCGAGACGGCGCCGACTGTAGCGGAGCCGTCTCGACCGCGGCAAGCCGCGCCTACTTGGCGGCCGTCTTGCTGGACTTGTACTCGGCCGGCACGTCGTAGCTGCCGAGGAGGTCGTCGAGCATCGTGTCGAGCACGGCCCACGGGCCGAGGAGCCAGGAATAGTTGGTCACGACGAAGCTCGGTCCGGCATAGAACTTCTCGTACTGCGAATGGCGGCCGGCGAATTCCGAGCCGAGGAGATCCCAGCCGAGCTTCAAGACCTTCATGCGCTCGACCGCGCTCTGGCCCGGCACCGACCAGTAGTCCTCGAAGATGCGGGCCATCGCCGGGTCCTTGACGACCGAGATGTCGGCCGGCATCTGGAACGGGCCGCCGCCCATCAGCTCGCGCACCGTGTCGCAGAGATCGTTGTACTGCGTCGTCGTCCACAGGAGCGCCGCGTACATGTGGCGGCGGTTGATGTTGAGATAGCCGGGGACGATCGATTCCGCGTTCTCGATGCAGCCATAGATCGTGCCCGACAGAAGCGCCTCGGCGGCGGCGAGCTTGGCGAGGGTCTGCTGCACCTGCGGGATGTGGACGATGCCGTTCATGTCGGCGACGCGCTTGGCGATCGAGAGGATGAGCTTGAGTTTCTCCCAGAACCGCACGTTCGACTGGTGGTTGCCCATCGAATGCGCCGGCGATCGCACATAGATCTCGCGCGACATGTCGGCGTTGTCGTGGACGAAGACCTTCTCCCACGGCACCTTGACGCGGTCGAAGATGACCATCGAATCGGTCTCGTCGAAGCGCCAGGTCAGCGGGTTGTCGTATTCCGAGACCGCGTATTTCTCGAACGGCTTCCTCGACCACATCGAGATGCCGCGCGTGCCGAGCGGCACGGCGCAGGTGATCGATTCCTTGACCTGGTTCGGCGCGAGCGGAAGAAGATTGCCGATCCAGGTCTCGTCGGCGAAGACGGCCGAGGTGCCGAGCATCTTCATCCCGTCGATGACGACGCCGTCGTCGGTCTCGTCGATGACGCGGAGCGTCGGCACGCGCATGCCCTCGCGCTCGTAGAGTTCCGGCTTGCGCGCGCCCTGCGGCGGCAGGACGGTATAGGTCGCGCAGATGTCGTTGGCGCGCATGTACTTGTAGTAGTTGACCATGTTGGTGCCGAAGCCGGGCCGGATGCCCTCGAACAGGTCGGGCCGCATGGCGAGGCCGGTTACGAAGCTCGCGACATGGTCGGGCGAGCGTCCGAGGAGGCCATAGGTCCACGACGCGATGCGCCGGTGCGTCTCCATGCGCTTCCGGAGATCGTCCTTGGTCTTCGGCATCAGATAGTAGGACGCGAACCGCTCGCCGTTCTCTTCGAACGACATGACGTCGCGGTTCTCGCGTGCGGCCTTGCGGTCATAGAGCATCGCGAAGGAGCGCGCGGCGTTGCGGAACGCGGGGTGGGTCGTCACGTCGTCGACGAGCTCGCCGCCGATATAGACCTTGCGCCCATCGCGCAGGCCCTCGAGATAGTCCTTGCCGCTCTTCAGCATCGCTCGTCTCCCTGATGGCGCGCCGCGCGGGCGCGCGGGCGCGGGGTGTCGGGTCTCACGCGGTCGGCGACGAAACGCTCGGCGCGCCGGAGCGCGCGGTCGGCGTTGGGAACCATGCGCGCGACGAGGTCGCGGAACCGGGCGTACTCGGCGCGATCGATGCCCTCGAACAGGGCGTCGTTGATGTCCCGCAAGAAGGGCGCGATCGCGGCGACGGCATCGCGGCCGGCGGGCGTGAGGGCGAGGAGGACGCCGCGGCGATCCTCTGGGTCGGCGCGCTTGGCGATCAGCCCGAGGCGGGCGAGCTTGCGCGTCTCCATCGTGACATAGGCGCCGGTAACGTGCAGCGCATCGGCGACCGCGCGCACGCGCACCGGCTCGCCGTCGCCCTGCTCGGCGATCACCATCAGGACGTGATACTGGAGACCGCTGAGCCCCATCAACGCGCCCACCGCCTCGCGCAGCCGGTCCATCCGCACCGACACGCCGAGAAGACCGTAGACGAAGACGCGGAAGTCGCGGTCCGAGCCGCCGACCAGGAAGGCGGGGCGCGTCACCGTGGCGCCGCCCGGCCGTCCGCCGCCGTTGATCGCCCGTTCCGCCGCGCGCGCCGCCGCCCGATCCGCCATCCCGTCCTCGCGATCCAAGTCGCTAAGGACTTTAGCTAAATTCCTTAGCTACCGCAAGCGGCCATCGGCGGCGGTCTGGGGGTCAGGTGGCTGGCGGTCAGGCGGTCTGGCGGTCGCAAGGCGGGCTTGCGGTGCGCCGATCGCGAGCGCGGCGGGGATCAGGAGGAGATAGCAGAGCCCGCCGATCATGAGCGTGGTCGAGATGCCCCAGGCGATCGAGCAGGCGACCGCGAGCGAGGACGCGAGCACGCCCGCGGCGCCGTTTATGCCCCAGAACCACGGTGTCGGGCGCCGGTCGACGGCGGAGATGAGCCGCATCCCGGTCGGGAAGCCGAAACCCATGAGGAGGCCGGCCGGCACGACCACGCCGACGCAGACGAGGGCGCGGACGAGGATCGGCGCGCTCTCCTGGGCGAGGAGCACATCGGGGAGCCAGGTGGGGAGCGTCAGGACATAGGCGCCGAGGACGGTCGCCCAGCCCGCGATCCTGGCCGGGCTGTCGAGTGGCATCCGGTCGGAGAGGAGGCTGCCGGCCCCGGTCGTCACGATGATCGAGAACAGGACGATCGAGAGCGCGTAGATCGGATGGCCGAGAAAGACCGAGAGGCGCTGGATGAGGGCGATCTCGACCGCCATGAAGCCGACGCCGATCAGGAAGAAATACACGGTGCCCCCGAAGGCGAGACGGGTGCCGACGTCGCGGATGGCGGGCCGGAGCGGCACGACGATCGTGGCGAGGACGAGGGCGACCGAGAGGAGGAAGAGGACGAACAGCGTGATCGTGGCGCGGAGATTACCGCTGACGACGCCGAGCGCGTCGGAGGCGATGATCTGCGCGACGTTCCTGAGCGACAGCATGTTGAAGAAGAACGGCCGCTCGTCGGTCGCGGGCGTGAGGTCGATCACCTGCCCGGCGGTGACGCGATCGAGCCCGGCGCGGTCGCGGGTCTCGGCGATGGCGCGCAGCAAGGGATCGGCGGGGAGCTGGCTCGGGCTCAGCTGGACCGTGAAGCGATACTCGGCGGCGGCGCGCTCGAGCGCGGCGACGTCCTCTGGCCGGAGCGGTGCGCGCGACATGACCAGCGTCACGATCCTGCCGGCGGTCACCACGAACATGTGCCGGCGCGGCTCGGTGATGCCCCTGTCGAAGAGCGCTGCCATCGCGAGCGCGAAGACGCGCCCCATCTCCTCGCGCCGGTCGGGCGAGAACCAGCGGCTCACCGTATAGACGCCGTCGGGCGTCAGCCGGTCGAGGAAGATGCCCCAGGCCTCGACCGTATAGAGCCCGTTCTCGCTCAGCGAGAACGCGCCGGCGCCGGTCGCGGCCCAGGTGTCGATCAGGCTCATCTGGATCAGGTCGAAGCGGTCGTCGGTGCGCGCGAACCAGCTCCGCGCCTCGTCGACGACGAGGCGGACTCCGTCCAGCCGGTCGATGCCGGCGAACTCGGCCTGACGCGGCACGTCCTTCAGGAGATGGATGAAGGTCGGATTGATCTCGACGCCGGTGATGTCGGGGACGCCGAACAGGCGCGCGCTCAGGATGTCGCGGCCGGAGCCGACGCCGATAACCGCCGAGCGTTTGCGGTCGGGCAGGTGGTAGGCGAAGGTCGTGACGTCATAGCGGAGGAAGCCGAGCTTCTCGAGATCGCCGGCGAAGCGGTAGGAGAACGTCGCCGCGTCGCCGTCGATGTTGAGCCAGCGCTGCTCGATGCGCCAGCGCGTCGGGTCATAGGCGGACGATGGTCCCCAGAGTTCGGGCGACTTCTCGCCGCGATTGTAGACGGCGATGCGCGAGAAGCTGTTCCAGCGCTCGAAGATCGGCTGGCCGTGGTCGGGATGGCTCTCGACGATGCCCTTGACCGAGACCGGCTTCAGCGTGTCGAGCGAAAGGCCGTTGACGAAGGCGACGGCGGCGATCGCGGCGAGGAGGGGCACACGATGAGAGAGAACCCGCGCGAGCGGCAGATCGGTCGGCACCCCGCCGCCGACGCGGGCGCGGTCGAACAGGATCGCCGCGACCATGGCGAGCGCCGCGGTCCACAGGACCGCCGAGGGCCCGTCGGTGAGCTCGAGGACCGCGAGCACGCCGAGACAGCCGACCGCGGCGCCGACGAGGTCGACGCCGTAGATGCGGCCCACAGGATAGGGGCTCCGCGTCAAGGCGAGGCTGACGACGACGCCCGAGAAGAAGAACGGCGTCGCGAGGCAGACCGCGAGGACGAACCAGGTGACGACCGAGGTGCCGGACAGGTGCTCCATCGGCGTCAGCGTCATCTGCACGCCGAGCGCGACGACCAGCGCCACCGCGAACAGGGTCGTGAAATAGGCGAGGTCGGCCGACAGCGTGCGCTCGCCAAAGCGCTCGCGGCGGAGATAGACCCACACCGCGCCGGCGGTCAGTCCGAACATCGCGATCGAGATGACGAAGAAGGCGAGGTGGTACCAGGTGACGACCGACAGGATTCGGGTCTGGATCACCTGCAACATGAGCGTCGCGGCGGTGATCACGAACACGCCGGCGTAGAAACTGAAACGCGCCATCGACCGTTCTCAAACGCGGAAAGCGGGCCGCCACCCTACCGGATCTGCGGCCCCGCAGACTGCGACCAATCCGAGGCAGCGCCATGACGGCCGGCGCCCAGGCCCCGGTGCCAAGCCTTATGGGCCACAAAACCAACGTATTATCAATGAGATAGTGGTGCCGCCGGAGTGAATTGAACACTCGACCCCGCCCTTACCAAGGGCGTGCTCTACCTCTGAGCTACGGCGGCTTGAAACCGGAACCGGCGCACCATGCCATAGCGGTGCGCCGGCGTGCAACCGCTGTGCCGGCTGCCCGGGCGTGCCAGCGGTGACCCACCGATCATCGGGTGATGATAGGGTGAAATGATGAACGACGGCGAAACGAAGGCCCCACCCGAGGCGGCGTCGGGCGAGCCCCGAACCACCGACAAGGCCCGCGCCGATGCGCGCCGCGCGGCGCTCCTCCGCGCCAATCTGCGCCGGCGCAAGGACCAGGCGCGGGCGCGGGCCGGCGGCGCCGATCCGTCGTCCGACCGCGCGGACGACGAGGCCTAGCCGCACCCCGCCGTCGCCCTGTTTTCGCCCCGGAGCGCGGCCTATAGTCTCGACCCCTGGGGCCGGACCCGACACGGAGACATGGACAGGATACGCATCCGCGGCGGGCGACCGCTCGACGGCACGATCGCGATCAGCGGCGCGAAGAACGCGGCGCTGCCCTTGATGGCGGCCGCGCTCCTGACCGAGGAGCGGCTCGCGCTCGACAACGTCCCCGCGCTCGCCGACATCGAGACGATGGCCGTCCTCCTCGGACAGCACGGCGCCGAAACGACCGTCGCGGCGGACGCCGGCGGCCGGACGATGACGCTCCACGCGCGCACCATCCGCGACATCACCGCGCCCTATGATCTCGTGCGCAAGATGCGCGCCTCGATCCTCGTCCTCGGCCCGCTCGTCGCGCGCGTCGGTGAGGCGCGGGTGTCGCTGCCGGGCGGCTGCGCGATCGGCACGCGCCCGGTCGATCTCCACCTCAAGGGGCTCGCGCTCCTCGGGGCCGAGATCGTGCTGCGCGAGGGCTATGTCGAGGCGCGCGCGCCGCACGGCCTCAAGGGTGCGCGCGTCAGCTTCCCGATGGTCTCGGTCGGCGCGACTGAGAACCTCCTGATGGCGGCCGCGCTCGCCGACGGCGAGACGATCCTCGCCAACGCCGCGTGCGAGCCCGAGGTGAGCGACCTCGCGCATTGTCTGGTCGCGATGGGGACGGCCATCGAGGGCATCGGCACCGGCACGCTCCGCATCACCGGGCGGAAGCATCTCCGCGGCGCGCGCTACGCGGTGCTGCCCGATCGGATCGAGACCGGCACCTATGCGATGGCGGCGGCGATCACCGGCGGCGACATCGTGCTCGCGGGCGCCCGTCTCGACGATCTCACCGCCGTCGCGGATAAGCTCGTCGAGGCCGGCGTCGCGATCGAGCGCACCGCGGACGGCTTCCGCGCCCGCCGTCGGCGCGGTGCATCGCTCGCGGCCGTCGACGTCACGACCGAGCCCTATCCCGGCTTCCCGACCGATCTCCAGGCGCAGTTCATGGCGCTGATGGCGACCGCCTCGGGCGCCTCGCGCATCACCGAGACCATCTTCGAGAACCGCTTCATGCACGTGCCCGAGCTCGCGCGCATGGGTGCCGACGTGCAGGTGCAGGGCGCCACCGCCTTCGTGCGCGGCGTCGCCCGCCTCAAGGGCGCGCCGGTCATGGCGACCGATCTCCGCGCCTCGGTCTCGCTCGTCCTCGCCGGGCTCGCCGCCGAGGGCGAGACGATCGTGAACCGGGTCTACCATCTCGATCGCGGCTATGAGCGGCTCGAGGCGAAGCTCGCCGCGTGCGGCGCCGACATCGAGCGGATCGGCGGCTGAGCGATGGCCGAGCCGCTGAAGCTGCGCGCGACGGACGCGGAGGACATCGCCGTGTTGTCGTCGTGCATGCAGGACGCGGTGGTGCCGCTCCGCGACATCGCGTGGCTCCCCGACGAGCGCCGCTTCGTCCTGGTGGCGAGCCGGTTCCGCTGGGAGGAGGCGGCCGGGGAGCGCGTCGAAGGGCGGATCTACGAGCGCGTCAAGACCGGCTTTCGCGTCGAGGACGTGGTCCGGGTGCAGCGCCGCGGCATCGACGTGCGCGATCCGGGCCGCATGCTGTCGCTTCTCGCCATCGCGGCCGAGGACGACACCATCGAGCTCGTGTTCTCGGGCGGCGTCTCGATCCGGCTCTCGGTCGCCCGCATCCTGTGCCAGATCGAGGATATCGGCGAGCCGTGGCCGACCCAGTGGCGGCCGCTTCATGGCGACGGGACCTAGGCCTTTCGCCGCCGTTGACGATTTGCCGACCGAACTTTGCTAGTAAGGGACGCGCCGCCGCGGCCGCGACGGGCGGCGGACGATGAGGGAGACCGTGACGTGGAAGTCGCCCCGGCGGCGAACGAGCCCCTGATCATGGCCCTGCCGAAGGGACGCATCCTCGGCGAGGCGCTGCCGCTCCTCGCGCGCGCCGGCCTCGTGCCCGAGCCCGCCTTCGCCGACGAGGACGCGCGCCAGCTCCGCTTCGCAACCAATATCGCGCATCTGACGCTGATCCGGGTGCGGAGCTTCGACGTCGCGACCTTCGTCGCCTTCGGCGCGGCGCAGCTCGGCATCGCCGGCAACGACGTGCTGATGGAGTTCAACTACGCCGAGCTCTACGCGCCGCTCGATCTTGGCATCGGCCGCTGCCGGCTCGCCGTCGCCGAGCCCGAGGCCATGGTGAAGGACGACGATCCGTCGCGCTGGAGCCATGTCCGCGTCGCGACCAAATATCCTGAGATCACGCGCCGGCACTTCGCCGCACGCGGCGTCCAGGCCGAATGCGTCAAGCTCAACGGCGCGCTCGAGCTGGCGCCGAGCCTCGGTCTCTGCGGGCGCATCGTCGATCTCGTCTCTTCCGGCGCGACGCTCCGCGCGAATGGCCTCGTCGAGGTCGAGCGCATCGCCGAGGTCTCGTCGCGCCTGGTCGTCAACCGGACGGCGCTCAAGACGCGCCCGGCCGAGATCGCGGGCTGGATCGAGCGCCTGCGGGCGGCGGTCGATGGCGCTTAGGCTCGAGACGCGCGCGGGCGATTTCGCGGCCCACTTCGAGGCCTTCCTCGCCCACCGGCGCGACGAAGACGCCGATGTCGCCGCCGTGGTCGCGGCGATCCTCGAGAGCGTTCGCCGCGACGGCGATGCCGCGCTCCTCGACCACACGCGCCGGCTCGACCGGGTCGCGGCCGACAGCGTCGCGGCGCTCCGCGTCGATGCCGGCGAGATCGCGGCCGCGCGTGCGCGCGTCGCTCCCGCGGCCCTCGCCGCGCTCGAGCTCGCCGCAGAGCGGATCGAGGCGTTCCACCGCCGTCAGATGCCGGCCGCGCTCGACTACACCGACGAGGCGGGCGTTCGTCTCGGCGCGCGCTGGACCGCGGTCGGCGCGGCCGGGCTCTACGTGCCGGGCGGCACCGCGGCCTATCCGTCCTCGGTCCTGATGAACGCGCTGCCGGCGCGCGTCGCAGGCGTCGCCCGCATCGCGATGGCGGTGCCGGCGCCGGGCGGCGCGCTCGATCCGCTCGTCCTCGCCGCGGCCGAGCGGGCGGGCGTCACCGAGGTGTGGCGGATCGGCGGCGCGCAGGCGATCGCCGCGCTCGCCTACGGCACCGCGACGATCGCGCCCGTCGACAAGATCGTCGGGCCCGGCAACGCCTATGTCGCGACCGCAAAGCGGCTCGTCTTCGGCACCGTCGGCATCGACATGATCGCCGGCCCGTCCGAGATCCTCGTCGTCGCCGACGCGGCCAACGATCCGGCCTGGATCGCGGCCGATCTCCTGTCGCAGGCCGAGCACGATCCGTCGGCGCAGGCGATCCTGATCACCGATTCCGCGACCTTTGCCGAAAGCGTCGCGGCCGCCGTCGAGGCCGAGCTCGCGCGCCTGCCGCGCCAGGCGGTCGCGCGCGCGAGCTGGGCGGCGCATGGCGCGATCATCGTCGTCGGGACGTTCGACGAGGCGCCGGCGCTCGTCGACCGCATCGCGCCCGAGCATCTCGAGCTCGCGGTCGCCGCACCCGATGCGCTCTTCGCGCGAATCCGGAATGCCGGCGCCGTTTTCCTCGGCCGCCACACGCCGGAGGCGATCGGCGATTATGTCGCCGGGCCCAATCACGTGCTGCCGACGGCGCGGAGCGCGCGGTTCGCCTCCGGCCTCGGCGTCCTCGACTTCCTCAAGCGCACGAGCTTCGTCGCGCTCGATGCGGCCGGCCTCGCCGCGATCGGTCCCGCCGCGGTCACGCTCGCCGAGGCCGAGGGGCTAGCGGCGCACGCCCGCTCGGTCGCGGTCCGGCTGGGCGCGAACCGCAAGGGCTGAGGCCCGTGGTCGACCGCAGGCGGCGCGTCATCCGGGTCACGTTCGACGAGGACGCGGTGGCCGGCCCCGACGCCGAGCACGAGCGCCGCGTCGCGGTGTTCGACCTCCTCGAGGACAACCGCTTCGCGCTCGCCGATCACGACGGCGGCCCCTACGCGCTCCATCTCGGCATCCGCGAGAACCGCATCGTCCTCGATGTGCGCGATCCCGACGACAACCGGCTGCATGAGATCCGGCTGTCGCTGACGCCGTTCCGCTCGGTGATCCGCGACTATTTCACGGTGTGCGACAGCTATGTCGAGGCGATCAAGACCGCGAGCCCGTCGCGCATCGAGGCGCTCGACATGGGCCGGCGCAGCCTCCACAACGAGGGTGCTTCGATCCTGCGCGCCCGTCTTGAGCGGCGCATCGATCTCGACGAGGACACCGCGCGGCGGCTGTTCACGCTGATCTGCGCGCTGCACGCCAAGGTCTGAGCGATGCAGACCGAACCGCAGAGCGTGCTCTTCGTGTGCAGCGAGAACGCGCTCCGCTCGCCGATGGCGGAGGCGATCCTGAAGACGCTCCGTGGCGACCGCATCTTCATCGATTCGGCGGGCGTTCGCGAAGGCGCGCTCGATCCGCTCGCGGTCGCCGTCCTCGCCGAGATCGGGATCGACCTCGCGCGCCACCGCCCCAAGCGGCTCGAGGACCTGATGGATTCGTCCTTCGACGTCGTGATCACGCTGAGCCCGGAGGCGCATCACTGGGCGCTCCAGATGACGCGCGCGACCGCGGCCGAGATCGAGTACTGGGTGACGCCCGATCCGTCGGCGGTCGAGGGCAATCGCGCGGTGATGCTCGATGCCTACCGGTCGGTGCGCGATGCGCTGATGGCCCGCATCGGCACCCGCTTCGCGCCCGGGCCTTGACCGTTGCGGCCGGGTTACGCTCTAGTCGCGCCACGTCGCAGAACGCCGACACGAAGGGAGAGGCGATGCCGCAGCATGCCGCCGGGGTCGTCGCTTCGGTCGTGCCGGACAGCGCGCGGTTGATCCTCGCCTCCGCCTCGCCGCGCCGGCTCGCCCTCCTTCGCCAGGCAGGGATCGAGCCCGATGCGGTCGACCCGGCCGAGATCGACGAGCGCGCGCTGCCGGGCGAGCTGCCGAACGCCCATGCCGACCGGCTCGCGCTCGAGAAGGTCCAAGCGGTCGGCGCGCGTCATCGCGGCGCCTTCGTCCTCGCCGCCGACACCGTCGTCGCCTGCGGCCGGCGCATCCTCGGCAAGCCGGACGACGCGGCCACCGCAGCGCGCTTTCTCCGCCTCCTGTCCGGGCGGCGCCACCGCGTGATCGGCGCGATCGCGCTCGCCGCCCCGGACGGGCGGGTGCGGACACGGCGCGTCGTCACCATGGTCGCCTTCAAGCGCCTCACCGAGCGCGAGATCGCCGCCTATCTCGCGACCGGCGAGTGGGTCGACAAGGGCGGCGGCTATGCGATTCAGGGCCGCGCCGGCGTGTTCGTGACCGGTCTCAACGGCTCCTATTTCAACGTCGTGGGCCTTCCCCTCTACGAGACGCTCGCGCTCCTCGAGGGCGCGGGCTTCCGGTCGGCGGGACGATGAGCACCGAGCTCCTGATCGAGGTCGCGGCGGGCGAGGTGCGCGCGGCGGTCTTGCGCGAGGGCGCGGTCGTCGATCTCGTGATCGAGCGGCGCGGCCGGCCGAGCCTCGTCGGCAACATCTATCTCGGCCGCGTCCAGCGCGTGCTGCCGGGCATGAACGCGGCCTTCGTCGAGGCGGGGATCGGGCGCGCCGGCTTCCTCGACATCGACGGCGCACGCCCGGCCGGCAGGGCGTCCGAGGGCGCGGCGCGGATCGGCGATCTCGTCGCCGAGGGCGATGCCGTCCTCGTCCAGGTCGTGCGCGACCCGGTCGGGCGCAAGGGCGTCGAGTTCACCTGCAGCATCGCGCTGCCCGGCCGGCTCCTCGTGCTGACGCCGGGCGAGCCGCGCCTCGTCGTCTCGCGCCAGATCGAGGAGGCCGAGGCGGGGCGCCTCGCCGCGCTCGCCCAGCCTTTCGCCGATGACCAAGGCGGCTTCATCGTGCGCACCGCGGCCGCCGGCGTCGAGGCCCAGGCGCTCGCCGCCGAGGCGGGCGC
>VGEU01000057.1 GCA_016869145.1 Alphaproteobacteria bacterium
GGCGTTGCCGGGCCGCCGCGGCGGCGGCTATGGTCCGGCCATGTCCGCACCCGACCCGCCGGCCGCCCTCACGGCCCCTGCCGCCCCCGCCTTGCCAGCCTCACCCGCCTCGCCCGACGACCTCTTCGCCTTCCTCGACCGGCTCGGCATCGCGGTTGCGACCGTCCGCCATGCGCCCCTCTTCACGGTCGCCGAGAGCAAGGCGCTCCGCGGCGCCCTCGCCGGCGCGCACTGCAAGAGCCTCTTCGTCAAGGACAAGCGCGACCGCCGCTTCCTCGTCGTCGCCGCGGAGGACCGGCCGCTCGATCTCAAGGCGCTCGCCGATCTGATCGGCGCCGGGCGGCTCTCGTTCGCGAGCCCGGAACGGTTGTGGGCCGAGCTCGGCGTGCGCCCCGGCTCGGTGACGCCGTTCGCGCTCGTGAACGATCGCGCCGGCCTCGTCAACGTCGTGCTCGATGCCGCCGTAATGGCGGCGCCGGCGGCGAATTTCCACCCGTTGACCAACGAGGCGACGACGACCATCGCGCCGGCCGATCTCCTCCGCTTCGTCGCGGCGACCGGCCATCGCGCCCGCATCATCGATCTCGAGCCGGCGACCCGCCGTTGATCGGCGGGCGAGGGTTGTCAGCCGCCGGGTGAGCGGCCAGATTATGGGGGCGGGCGCGGCCCTCGCTCGGCCGCCGGCCCTGCAACCAACGCACCCCGCCTCGGGCGGGAGAAGGACAAGCATGGAACCGATCATCGGGGCGGGCTCCCCCGGCGCCGGGCAGCCGGCCGCCGTCATCGAATCGAACGAGAAGCGCTTCGGGGCCGACGTCGTCGAGGCGTCGATGGAGCGGCTGATCATCGTCGACTTCTGGGCGCCGTGGTGCGGCCCGTGCAAGCAGCTCGGCCCGGTGCTCGAGAAGGTCGTCGCCGAAAGCAAGGGCGCGGTCCGCCTGGTCAAGATCAACGTCGACGAGAACCAGGCGCTCGCCGGCCAGCTCCGCGTCCAGTCGATCCCGATGATCTACGCCTTCTCCAAGGGACGCCCGATCGACGGCTTCGCGGGCGCGCTGCCCGAGAGCCAGGTGCGCCAGTTCGTCGACCGGCTGGTCAAGTCGACCGGCGCGACGCGCGCCGACCCGATCCAGGAGGCGCTCGAGGAGGCGGCCGAGCGGCTCGAGGCGGGCGAGCACGACGTCGCGGCCGAGATCTACGGCCAGATCGTCGAGCACGAGCCCGACAATGTCGCGGCACTCGCCGGCTTCGCGCGGAGCCTCGTCGCGCTGGGCCGCACCGACGAGGCGCGCCAGGCGCTCGACAAGGTGCCGGCCGCCAAGCGCGGGGACGCCGCCGTCGTCGCCGCCCGGTCCGCGCTCGAGCTCGCCGAGAAGAGCGCCAAGGTCGGCGACCTGACATCGCTCGAGCGGAAGCTCGCAGCGGATGCCAACGACCACCAGACGCGCTTCGATCTCGCGCTCGCGCTCTATGGCGCGGGCCAGGCGGAGACCGCGATCAACCACCTCGTCGAGATCGTGCGCCGCGACCGGCAATGGAACGACCAGGCGGCGCGCAAGCAGCTCGTCCAGTTCTTCGATGCGCTCGGCGCCACCGATCCGGTCACCGCGGCCGGACGGCGCAAGCTCTCGTCCGTTCTCTTCTCGTGATGAGCCCGTTCGATCCGAGCTTCGAGACGCTGCCGCGGGTGATCCCGATCTTCCCGCTGACCGGGGTCCTCCTGTTGCCGCGCGGCCGGCTGCCGCTCAACATCTTCGAGCCGCGCTATCTCGCGATGACGCGCGACGCGCTCGCCGGACCCGAGCGCATCATCGGCATGATCCAGCCGACCGAGCGCCGGCCGGGCGAGATGAACCCGCCGGTCTACGAGACCGGCTGCGCCGGCCGGCTGATCTCGTTCAGCGAGACCGAGGACGGGCGCTATCTGATCACCCTCGCCGGCGTCGCGCGGTTCCGTATCGTCGAGGAGCTGCCGCTCCAGGACAGCTATCGCCGCGTCGTCGCCGACTTCCACCGCTTCCGCGGCGATCTCGACGCGCCGGGGCCGGCCGAGGGTGCGGTCGACCGCCCGCGGCTACTCGATGCGCTCCGGCTCTATCTCGACCGCCACGGCATCAAGGCCGACTGGGACGTCGTCAAGGACACGCCCGACGACCGGCTGGTCACCTCGCTCGCGATGATGTGCCCGTTCAACGATTCCGAGAAACAGGCGCTCCTCGAGGCGCCCGATCTCTACGAGCGCGCGCGGGTGATCGTGGCCCTCCTTGAGATGGCCTCGCTCGACCAGAGCGACGGCGAGCGCGCGCGACATTGAGGCCGGCGATGGACGAGGCGAAGACCACGAAATCGGGCGTCGATCCCAAGCTCCTCGAGATCCTCGTCTGCCCGCTCACCAAGGGGCCGCTCCGCTACGACGCCGAGCGCCAGGAGCTGGTCAGCGAGCAGGCGCGGCTCGCCTTCCCGATCCGCGACGGCATTCCGATCATGCTCGTCGACGAGGCGCGCCCGCTCGACGACCGGCCGATGCGCTGAGCCGGCGGTGAGCGAGGGGTTCGAGACCCGGCACTGGCCGACCGAGATCCGGCTGAACAAGGCCGAGAAGCGGCTCGAGATCGATTTCGACGACGGCCGGAGCTTTCGTCTCCCCGCCGAATATCTCCGCGTCGAAAGCCCGTCGGCCGAGGTGCAGGGACATGGTCCCGGCCAGCGCCAGCTCGTCGCCGGACGGCGCCATGTCGGGATCAGCGCGGTCGAGGCGGTCGGCCACTACGCGGTCCGGCTCGTGTTCGACGACCACCACGACACCGGCATCTATTCCTGGCGCTATCTCTACGAGCTCGGCCTCACGCAGGAGACGCGCTGGCGCGCCTATCTCGATGCGCTCGCCGCCGCCGGCCTCGCGCGCGATCCCTGAGCGCGCCGGTTGCACCCGTCCGCCCGCGGCGCCACAATCCGCCGCGAGCGCGGAGGGGGCCATGGCGGAACCGTTGCAGAGCATCACCATCGTCGGCGGCGGCACCGCGGGCTGGCTCACCGCGGCGATGATCCTCGGCATCCGCAACCGGCGGAACGACGGCGCCGATCTCCGCATCACGCTGATCGAATCGCCCAACGTGCCGATCGTCGGCGTCGGCGAGGCGACGACGCTCAGCATGCGCGACGCGCTCGGCCTCCTCGCGATCGACGAGCGCGACTTCTTCCGGAAATGCGAGGCCTCGATCAAGGCGGCGGTCAAGTTCGTCGGCTGGGACACGGCCGCTCCCGGGACCGAGACCGCGTATTACCATCCGTTCGAGTATCCGCCTTATCTGTTCGGCCTGCCGCCCGCCTACCACTATCACGCCCGCGCGCGCCGCGGCGCCAAGCAGCCGCCGCTCACCCACGCGATGGTGGCGCTGCCCGCGCTCCTCGATCGCAACCTCGCGCCGCGTGCGCCGGGCCAGGACTACGACACCATCGCGCCCTATGCCTATCACCTCGACGCCGGCAAGTTCGCCGCCTATCTCCGTGACTTCTGCACCACGCTCGGCGTCGAGCACGTGCTCGATGACGTAGTCGACGTCGAGCGCGACGGGCGCGGCCATGTCGCGGCGCTCAACTTGCGCGAGCGCGGCCGCCATGGGGTCGAGTTCGTCGTCGACTGCTCGGGCTTCCAGGGCCTCATCATCCGCAAGGTCTTCGACGAGCCCTTCGTCCGATACGACGACAACCTGATGTGCGATCGCGCCGCGGCGGTGCAGGTGCCGCACCGGCCCGGCGCGCCGCTCGAGCCGTTCACGCGCGCGACCGCGCTCGGCGCCGGCTGGTCGTGGAACGTGCCGCTCTTCTCGCGCCGCGGCACGGGCTATGTCTATTCGAGCCGGTTCCGGAGCGACGACGAGGCGGTCGCCGAGCTCCTCGATTTCCTCGGCCCCGACGCGGCCGGGCTCGAGCCGCGCGTGATCCGGATGAATATCGGCCGGTCGCGGCGGAGCTGGGTCGGCAATTGCGTCGCGATCGGGCTCGCCAGCGGTTTCATCGAGCCGCTCGAATCGACCAGCATCCATTTCATCCAGATGAGCGTGCGCTGGCTTCTCGACAATTTCCCCGATGCCGACTGCGATCCATCGCTCCGCGACAACTATAACGGCCTCGTCCAGACGCTCTACGAGGAGATCCGCGACTTCATCGTCATGCACTACAAGCTGTCGAACCGCGACGACACCGCGTTCTGGCGCGCGGCGCGGCACGAGCTCGCGGTGCCCGACGCGCTCGCCGAGCGGCTCGCATTGTGGCGGCACAAGCTTCCGACGATTCCCGATCTCCTCACCCGGCCGTTCCTGTTCACCGAGTGGAGCTTCATCTACGTCCTTTACGCCAAGGGCTTCTGGAAGGACACGCGCTTCGCCGCCGAATCGTTCCTGTCGGACGCCGATTTCGAGGCCTATGGCCGCCGGCTCGCGCAGAGCCGCGCCGAGATGCTGGCGCGCGCGGTGGACCACCGCGAGTTGCTGCGACGACTGCGCGGCGAGGCGGCGGTGCCGTGGTATGGCGGCGCCGGCATCGAGGCGGAGGCCGACTCGGCGATCGCCTGAGGCCGCGCACGCCGTCGTGAACGGCGGCCGCGCCCCTTTCGTGCGACGCTCACCGGACCGCCAAGGTCTTCCGGGAGGACCGCATGATCCGCGCCGCGCTCGCCGCCGTCTCGCTCGCGTTCGTCGCCGTGTCCTCGGCCACCGCCGTCGCCCAGGCGCCCGGCACCCGACATGTGCGGGGCGAGGTGCAGGCGGTCGAGGCCGACATGATCCGCGTCAAGGATCGCGACGGCGCTGCCCTGTCGCTCCGGCTCAAGAACGACGTCCGCTTTTCCGGCATCAAGGCGGCGAAGCTCGACGACATCAAGGCCGGCGCCTATGTCGGCACCGCCGCGATCCCGCAGCGCGACGGCACGCTGATGGCGCAGGAGGTGCTGATCTTCCCCGAGGCGATGCGCGGCACCGGCGAAGGCCATCGGCCGTGGGATCTCACGCCCGATTCGACGATGACGAACGCGACCGTCGACGGCGTCGTCGCCGCCGCGGCCGGCCCCGTCCTCACGCTCAAATACAAGGACGGCGAGAAACGCGTCACGGTGTCGCCGGCGACGCCGATCGTCACGATCGTGCCCGCCGACCGCGCGATGCTGAGGCCGGGCGTCCACGTCTTCGCGGTCGCCGAGACCGCGCCCGACGGCGGGCTCCTCGCCCTCCGCGTCGCGATCGGGATCGACGGCCTGGTCCCGCCGATGTGAGCGGGCCGCCGACGTGAGGGCGGCGCGGTCTACTCGGCGGCGCCGCGGATCTCGCCGGGCCCGAGCACGGTGATCCACGCATTGGTCGCGATCGCGTGGTTCTGCGCCGGGTCGCGGACGATGTTGGGCGGATCGTGGCCGCGCTCGATCGCCTTGAGGCCGTCGCGGTAGCATTTCCGCAGCATCGCGATGCCGGTATCGGAGAGCGCGAGGTTCTCGAGCGCGTGGATCGCGATCGGGCGCTGCGTCTCCTGCGCCTCGAGGTCGTCGGGAAAGCTCTGACGCTCCTTGTAGGAGCGCTCGCGGATACGCCCGGGCCGCGCCTCGATCTCGGTGAACGTGCCGGGAATCCAGCGCGGATCGGGCGCGCCGCTCTTGAGCGGCCAGGCGATCAGGGTGAGCGCGCGGCAATGGGTGTCGTCGATCGGCACCACCCAGCTCACATCGGTGCAGAGATTCTTCGCCTTCGGCGTCTCGCCGGTCTCGTGGATCGAGGAGATCAGCGCGAGATTGGGCAGCGCGCACTCGACATAACGGATCATCCGGTTGCCGTTGGGCAGGTCGCGGATCATCCGGTAGCGCACGCCGAGGCTGGTGCGCTCGAAGCCGAGATCGGGCATCTCCGGGCGCGTCACCGCGGAGGCGAACTGGTCGCCCGAGATGGCGCGGTGCAGCATCACGACGTGCCACGGGTCGACGACGTTCTCGTAATGCTGCAGCCAGTTGCACGCGCTGACGAAGGCGATCGCGTGCTCGCCCCAGAGGCGCCGCGCGACGATCGCGACGTCGTCGCGGTGGCGGGTGTCGTAGATGTCGTACATCGGAAACAGCGGCATCTTGTCGGGCGGTCCCATATAGACGAACACCATCCCGCCGAAGAGGTGGACCGGATAGGCCGGCTGCGAGATGTCCATCCGCTCGGCATAGCCGGGCTTCTCGCACGGCATCTCGACGACCCGGCCGTCGGCCCGCATCAGCCAGCCGTGATAGCAGCAGCGCAAGCCCTCGCGCTCGATGCGGCCGAACTCGAGCGAGGTGCCGCGGTGCGGGCAGTGGAGGTCGAGGACGCCGATGCGGCCCGACTTGTCCTTGAACGCGACGAGGTCCTCGCCGAGGATCCGGACCTTCTTGGGCAGCCCGTCGCCGAGCTCGCCTTCGAGGAGGAGCGGCTGCCAGTAGCGGCGCATCATCTCGCCCATCGGCGTGCCGGGCCCGACACGGGTGAGGGCCGCGTCTTCCGTCGGTATCGTCCGTCCATAGGCCGAGCGCATGGTCGAGCTCCCTTGGTCAGGATTGGTCGGCGAGCATGCCGAGGCGGCGCAGCACCTCGCGGTCGGTGACGACGAAGAGCCGCGCCGGCCCGCCGTCGGTGCGATGGCTCGCCCAGCTCCAGTGCGGCACGGTGAAGACGTCGCGGCGCGACCAGGCGATGGTGGTCTCGCCGACCGTCGTCTCGCCGGCACCCTCGACAACGAGGCAGACGGCATTGGCGGTCGAGCGCCGCCGCCGGCTCGCGCGCCCGGGCGCGAGCGCGACGAGGAAGCAGTCGAGAAGCCCGAGCGCCGGCGCGCCCGTCACCGGATCGACATAGCGGAGCGTGCGGCTGCCGTCGGCCGCCTCGGGCATGGCGGCGAGCGCGGCCGCGGCCTCCGCCCAGCCATATCGGTAGAGCGGCGAGTGCGCGCGGGCCGGCGTGTCCGCCACCGGCACGAAGCCGCCCGTTCCGTAGGCCGCGTCGGGAAAGGCGTCGGGCAAGGCGGGCGGCGGGCCGGGCTCGAAGAAGCCGGTATCGAACTGGCGCCACAACGGCACGTCGAGGACGTCGAGCCAGACGACGCGGCCGGAGCCGTCGTGGCGATGGGCGTGCCACACCATGCCGGGGTTGAGGATCATGTCGCCCTCGCCCATAGGGCAGGGCTTGCCGTCGACGATGGTGGTGGCGCCCGCGCCTTCGATGACGAAGCGGAGCGCGTTGGCGCTGTGGCGGTGCGGGCGCGCCGTCTCGCCCGGCAACAGGATCTGGAAGCCGCAATTGATGTTGGTGGTGGCGGCGACCTCCTTGACACGCGGATCGGGATTGCGGAGCTGGAGGACGCGCCGTTCGGCGTCCTCGACCGAGACCGCGCGCGTGGCGCGGTCGATCAGCGGTGCGACGTCGGCCCAGCGCCAGTGCTGCGGCGGCTCGGGGCGCGGCTCGCGCGGCTGGCCGCTCTTGAACCGCTCCCAGAGCGGGATCAGCCGGGCCTTCTCGACGTCGGCGAGGAAGCGGGCATAGTCGGCGGGCGGCGCGGCGCGGTCGTCGGGCATCGGTCCCTCCCGGTGACGCACGCCGAGCATCGCGCGTCCGGCGCGCGCCGACAAGGGGCGGACAATCGGCCGGTTGCCAAGGGGCGCCGCCGGGTGTATCGCCGCCGGACCGGGATCGGCAGAGGCAGGCCATGGCGGCAGCGAAGGAAGGGTTCGGCGTCGGCGCGTCGCTCAAGCGCAAGGAGGACGGCCGCCACCTCCGCGGCAAGGCCAAGTTCGTCGCCGACATCCAGATGCCGGGCGCGCTCGAGACCGCGTTCGTGCGGAGCCCGCACGCGCACGCCCGCATCAAGGCGATCCGCGTGCCCGACGACGCCCGCGACCGCGTCTTCACCGCCGCCGACTTCCCGAGCCTCAAGCCGATCCGCGCCGTTCCCTCGATCCCCAGTTTCAAGGCCTCGAACCACCATCCCTTCCCGACCGACAAGGTGCGCTTCGTCGGCGAGGCGATCGCGCTCTGCCTCGGCGAGACGCGGGCGGCGGCGGAGGACCTCGCCGAGCGGGTCGAGGTCGAGTACGAGGAGCTGCCGGCGGTCTCGGAGATGACGGCCGCGCTCGCGCCGGATACGGTCCGCGTCCACGACGGCTGGGCCGACAACGCCTTCGTCGAGCGGACCATCCAGGGCGGCGACATCGAGGCGGCCAGGCGCGCGGCCGCGGTGACGGTGACGCGCGAGTACCGCATGAACCGCCAGTCGGGCGCGCCGCTCGAGTGCCGCTCGGTCCTCGCCTACTGGGATGACCGCACCGACGAGCTCGTCGTCTACTGCACAACCCAGTCGCCGCATGTCATGCGCGTCGGCTTCGCCGAGATGCTGGGGCTCGGCGAGCACCATCTCCGCGTCGTCGCGCCCGATGTAGGCGGCGGGTTCGGCGTCAAGAACAGGCTCCTCGCCGAGGAGCTGATGATCGCGGCGGTCGCCGAGCGTCTGCGCGCGCCGGTGCGCTGGAACGAGGACCGGCGCGAGCATCTCCTCGCCTCGGTCCACGCGCGCGAACACTTCTACCGCGTCACCGCCTATGCCGATGCGCGGGGCAAGCTCCTCGGGATCGACGCCGAGATCATCGTCGATGCCGGCGCCTATTCGCTGTGGCCGACCGGCCCGTTCATGGAGACGGGCATGGCCGCGCGCAACCTGCCGGGCCCGTACACGTTCCGTCACTACCGCGCCAAGACGTGGACGGTCGCGACCAACAAGTCGCCGCTCGGCCCCTATCGCGGCGTGGCGCGGCCGGGCGCCTGCTTCGCGATCGAGCGCACGATCGACGAGGTCGCGCGCGCGGTCGGGCGCGACCCCTACGAGGTGCGGCGCGACAACATGGTGACGCCGGACATGATGCCGTACCGGACGATCGCCGAGATGTTCTTCGACAACGGCGACTATCCGGAGTGCCTCAAGAAGGCGGCGGCGCTGATCGACCTCGCCGGCATCCGCGCGCGCCAGAAGCGGGCCGAGCCGGACGGGCGGCGCATCGGCGTCGGCTTCGGCATCTACGCCGAGCAGACCGCACATGGCTGCGCCGAATGGGTGATCCGCGCGACACCGATCATCCCGGGCTACGAATCGGCGACCGCACGGCTCCACGCCGACGGCTCGCTCGTCCTTCTCGTCGGCATCCACTCGCACGGCCAGGGCATGGAGACCACCCTCGCCCAGATCGTGCACGAGGAGCTCGGCATCGATCCGGCGCGCGTCGCGGTGCGCTACGGCGACAGCGCGCTGTCGCCGTTCGGCATGGGCACCTTCGCCTCGCGCTCGATCGTGATGGCGGGCGGTGCGACCTCGAACGTGTGCAAGATCCTCAAGGAGAAGATCAAGACCGTCGGCGCGCATCTCATGCAGTGCGACCCGGCCGAGGTCTCGCTCGAGGGCGGCATGGTGATCGGCCCGACCGCGCAGGTCTCGCTCGCCGAGATCGGGCGCACCGCCTATCTCCGCATGGACGCGCTGCCGCCCGGCACCGAGCCGATGATCGACGCGACCGCGACCTACGAGCCGACGCTCTCCTCGGGCGTCTTTTCCTATGCGACGCACGCCGCCGTCGTCGCCGTCGATCCGACCACCGGCGCGGTCGATCTCCTCGACTACGCGGTGGTCGAGGATTGCGGCACCATCGTCAACCCGATGATCGTCGACGGCCAGATCGTCGGCGGCGTCGCGCAAGGGATCGGTACCGCGCTGTTCGAGGAGATCCCCTATGACGCGCACGGCCAGCCGCAGGCGACGACCTTCGCCGACTATCTGATGCCGGGCGCAACCGAGATCCCCGACGTCAAGCTCGGTCACATGATGACGCCGGCCGCCGACACCGCCTACGGCATGAAGGGCATGGGCGAGGGCGGCGCGATCTCGCCGCCGGCCGCGATCGCGAACGCGCTCGCCGATGCCTTCGCGCCCGAGGGCGCGCAGTTCAACGAGACGCCGTTCACGCCCAAGCGCGTGCGCGCGGCGATCGCCGCGGCGGTGCGCAAGGCGGCGGCGGAATAGGCAAAAAAAAGGGCAGGCCGTGATGGCGCCGCCCCTGACGTGATCTTTTTTGTTCTTGGTATCGGCTCCCGCGCGCTTCCGGCGCGTTAGAACCCGACTTCGACGTCTCCCTGCGACGGTCATGCCGTCGGGTCTGTTCATAGACCCGTCGCGGCCCGGAGTCGAGAGCGCTTCGCGCCCGTCGCGAACGATCGGCCCGTCGCTCTGGTCGCGTTCCGCCCCGCTCAGCCCACCGCGGCGATCGCCTGGACCTCGACCATGAACTCCTCCTTCACCAGCCGATCGACCATCAGGAGGGTGTTGGGCGGATAGGCCCCGGTCGGGAACAAACGGGGAAAATTGGCAAGCCGCCAGCGCATGAACAGCGGGATGTAGTGCGAGTTGGTGAGATAGGTCGTGAACTGCACGATGTTGCCCCAGCCGGCGCCGGCATCGCCGAGCGCCGCGCCCAGATTGGCGAAGATCTGGTCGCACTGCTTGTCGAAATCGCCGACCCCGATCGAGTTGCCGGCCTTGTCGGCCGACAGCATGCCGGCGATGAACAGGAACTCGCTCGCCTTGACCCGGGTCACGTGCGAGTACTGGCCGAGCGGCACGCCGAGCGTGGCGGGATTGTAGATCTTGATGTCGGCGGCCATGGCATCCTCCAGCAGTTGAGCGACGCGGCGGAGGATAGACCATCCGGTCCCGGCCGCAACGTGCGCCCCTGGGGAAGCGCCCGGGGGAAGCCCCAGGGGAAGCGCCGGGAGCGGCGGTCCGCAATTGTTCTCAGGCCGCGGATGGCGCATCATGGCGGCAATGACTAGGAGCGACGCATGACGGGCGCGACCGACGGCACGTTTCCATCGACCTGCTGGGAATGCTCGACCCGGTGCGGCTCGCTGATCACGGTCCGCGACGGCGCGATCGCGCGCGTCGATCCCAACCCCGACCATCCGGGCTCCAAGGGCGCGTTCTGCGTCAAGGGCATCAAGGGCATGCCCGAGCTCACGGCGCACCACGACCGGCTTCTCCATCCGATGCGGCGGGTCGGTCCGCGCGGCTCCGGGCGCTGGGAGCG
Organism: Alphaproteobacteria bacterium; assembly: GCA_016869145.1. Classification (GTDB taxonomy): domain Bacteria; phylum Pseudomonadota; class Alphaproteobacteria; order MPNO01; family VGEU01; genus VGEU01. The sequence goes on from VGEU01000057.1 coordinate 11,126, forward strand.
CATCGGCTGGGACGAGGCGCTCGAGGAGATCGCGAGCCGCATGCTCGCGGTGCGCGCCGAGCACGGACCGCTCGCGCTCGCGGGCGCGGTGTCGAGCGCCTATTTCAGCCGCGGCGCGATGATGGTGCTGATGCTGCGCTCGCTCGGCTCGCCGAACTGGATGATGAACCAGGATCTGTGCGGCGGCTGTCGCGCGGTGAGCGACCGGCTGACCGGCCTCGGCATCATGGGCGGCGAGGATATCGACAACACGCGGACGGCGCTCCTGGTCGGGCGCAACCCGTCGGCCGCCGACCCGGCGCAGTGGATGGCGCTCAAGCGCGCGAAGAAGAAGGGCGCCCGCATTGTCGTGATCGACCCGGCGCGCACGCCCGCGGTCGACATGGCCGATCTCTGGCTCCGCCCGCGTCCCGGCACCGATGCCGCGATCGCGCTCGCCATGATCGACACGATCGTCAAGGAGGACCGCCACGACCGCGACTTCATCGCGCGCTGGTGCCACGGCTTCGAGGCGCTCGCGGCGCGCGCCGCAGAGTACCCGCCCGAGCGCGCCGCCGCACTCGCCGGCGTCGCCGCCGCCGACATCGTGGCCGCCGCGCGGCTCTATGCCGACGGGCCGGCGTCGTTCGTCAGCGGGCACGGGATCGATGCGTTCTCGGCCGGCGTCCAGACCTTCCGCGCCTTCCACGCGCTCGTCGCGATCACCGGCAATGTCGATCGCATCGGCGGCAACCGGCGCGCCAAGCGGCCGGCCGGCTTCCGCAACTACCTCGACATATTGCACGACCCGGCCTTCCGCCTGCCGCGCGCGGTCGAGATGCAGACGATCGGCACCGACCGGTTCCCGCTCTGGGCGGGCCCCGACGGCTGGCAGACCGCCTGTCACAACCCGTCGGTGATCGAGGCGATGCTGACCGGGCGGCCCAACCCGGTGCGCGCGCTCTACGTGACCGGCGTCAACATCGTCGTCACCTATCCCGATGCGCCGAAGCTGATCCGCGCGCTCAAGTCGCTCGACTTCGTGACCGTCGTCGCGCACACGATGACGCCGACGGCGGAGTTCGCCGACATTGTCCTGCCGAAGACGACGGCGGGCGAGGAGGAGGAGGTCTCGCTCGACCCGGCGGGACCGTGCGTCTCGTTCACGCGCGCCGCCGTCCTGCCGCGCGGCGAGGCGCGCTCGGACTTCGACATCACGGTCGCGCTGATGGACCGCTTCCGCGCCGCGGGCGCGCTCGCCAACGACTTCGTGCCGTGGCGGACCAAGCGCGCGTTCAACACGTATCTGATGGGCCCGATCGCCGCGCGCCTCGACGAGCTCGAGGCGAAGGGCCATGTCGACTTCCCGTTCGCGCTCGGCGATTTCGACAAGGCGGGCTTCAAGACGCCGACCGGCAAGATCGAGCTCTATTCCGAGACCCTCGCCGGGATCGGCCTCGATCCCTTGCCCGGCTACACGCCGCCGCGCGTCGACCAGGCGGACGCGGCGACCCGCGCGGCGTTTCCCCTTCTCCTCCTCACCGGCGCGCGCGAGAAGACCTATCACCACTCGCGCTTCCGCGAGCAGGCGTGGGCGCGCAAGGTGTCGCCGTTTCCGCGGCTCCAGGTCCATCCCGAGACGGCGGCGGCACTCGGTCTCGCCGAGGATGACTGGGTCGCGGTCGAGACGGCGAACGGGCCGGGCGCCTGCGCGCTCCGCGTCACGATCACCGACGACGTGACGCCCGACGTGGTGCGCACGGGCATGGGCTGGTGGCTCCCTGAGGCGCGCGCGCCCGAGCGCGCCGCGCTCGAGATCAACGTCAACGGCGCCCTCTCCTATGATGGGCCGTGGGACCCGATCTCGGGATCGGCCGACACGCGCGGGCTGCCGTGCCGCCTCGCGCGCGCCGCGGCGCCGGCGGGCTTCCGGACACGGGCGGCGGCGTCCTCAGTGGCCGCCGAGTAGCCGGCCCATCGCCGGCAGGCGGTCGGTGATCCCGACCAGGCGGAGCGCGGCCCAATAGCTCGCCGGATTGACCGCGACCACCGGCTTGCCGTGACGGGCCTCGAGCTCGGGCACGATGTCGGCGCAGACGAGATTGGTGCCGACCTGGACCAGCACCTCGACCGTCGGGTCGTCGACGCGCGCGAAGGCGCCCCGCACCGCCGCGTGGGCAATGCGCGCGGTCGCGACGCGGCCCTTGCTCTCGAGCCCGGCGACGGCCGCGACCGAGAAGCCGAGCGCGGTGAAGAAATCGGCGACGTTGCGGTCGGCCTCGGGGAGATAGGGCGTCACGATGCCGATGCGCTTCGCCCCGAAGGCGCGGATCGCCGCCGGCACCGCCTCGCTCGCCATCGCGAGCCGGAGCCCGGTGCGCTCGGCGATGAAGCGGCGGAGCTTGTCCGCGGCGGCGATGCCGTCGGGCAGGAACTCGGTCGTGTAGCCGATGATCGCCGCCTCGGGCTCGCATTCGTCCATCATGCCGAGCGTGGGCGCGATCATGTCGAGGAGCGCATCGAAGCTCCCCGGCATGCCGGGGAACGGGAAGCGGAAGGTCTGGAGCGTCACGCCCTCGAGCTGCATCGCGGCGAGATCGGGCTCGACGATCGAGTTGGTGGCGGGGATCAGGACGGAGAAGACGGCGCGGTCGCCGAGGGCATCGGTCATGGCGGGCACTCCCATGGCGGGCAGTCCGGCCGCCCCGGCCCGGACTGGCGCGGACGGGCGGGCGTCCCTATCTAGTCCATGTCGCAACTGGACGGAACCGGACGCATGGATGCAGGGCTTTCGATCGACCGCGACGGACCGGTGACCCGGCTCGTCCTCGACCGCGCCGAGCGCGGCAACGCGCTCGACGGCGCGATGGTCGAGGCGCTGATCGCCGCGCTCGAGCGCGCCGCCGGCGACGGCACGCGGCTCGTCGTCCTCAGCGGTGCCGGGCGCTCCTTCTGCACCGGGCTCGATCTCGGCGGCCTCGATGCGGCGAGCGACGGCGATCTCCTGTTCCGGCTGGTCCGGATCGAGATGCTGCTCCAGGCCGTCCACCACGCGCCGATGGCGACCGCGGCGTTCGCGCACGGGCGCGTGTTCGGCGCCGGCGCCGATCTCTTTCTCGCCTGCCAGCACCGCGTGTTCGCGCCGGGCACGCGCGTCTCCTTCCCCGGGCCCCGGTTCGGGATCGCGCTCGGCACCGGCCGCCTCGCGGCGCGGATCGGCGGCGACCGCGCGCAGGCGATCCTCGACGGCGGGCGCGTGGTCGAGACGGACGAGGCCCACGCGCTCGGGATCGCGGGCGCGATCCTCGATGCCGATGGCTGGCCCGCTTGCGTCGCCGAACTCGCGCGCGAGGCCGCGCTTCTCGCGCCCGACATCGCGCGCGCGCTCCGCGTCGCGACCGTCGCCGACACCCGCGATCGCGATCTCGCGCTTCTCGTGCGCTCCGCCGCCCGCCCCGGTCTCCGCGACCGGATCGCAGCCTATGTCGCGAGCCTCGCGCGATGACGCTGCCGGTCCCGATCGACACAATGGGCGGCGGCGAGGCGCCGATCGCCCATATCGGTCCGCGCGAGGTCGAGAACGCCGTCGACCGCGCGGTCGTCCGCTACATCGCCGACCGTCACGCGCGCGTCGATGCGTTCGTCGACCGCACCTTCTCGTTCCGCGGTGCGCTCCGGCTGCACAAGGCGGCGATCGGCTGGGATCTCCTGCGCGCGCCGGCGAATGTCGCCCTCGCCGCGCCGAGCCTCGCGCTCCGCCTTGCTACGACGGCGAGCCGGCGGGCGCAGTGGGAGGAGGCGACGCGGTTCCTCTCAGGCCAGCGGCTCTTCTTCACGACCGACGTTGGGCGCGAGCTCGAGTGGCGGCTCGTGGTCGATCTCCTCGAGCTCCCCTATGTTCAGCCGCGCCGGCGCTCCGAGCACGATGCGCTCGCGGTCCTGATCCTCGACGATCCGGTGATCCGCCCGGCGATCGTCGAGACCATGGCCGCGATCCGCAGCCGCGCCGCCGATCCCGGCTTCCGCGACTGGCTCGCCGATTCCCTCGCGCAATACGCCGCGACCCGGATCGCCGCCGCCGATCTCGCGACCTCGCTGGTGGCGACCGCGACGGGCGGCGTTGCGTTCCAGAGCCTCACGCCCGGGCTCGTCTCGCTCGCCCCGCTCGTCGCGCGCGCGCTCGCGCAGAAGATCGTCGCGACGAGCGTGCCCTTGGGCGCGGGCGTGGTCGGCTTCTGGTCGGCGGGCGCGACCAAGACCGGCGCGGCGACGCTCGCGCTCGGCATGACCGGCGGCATGATGGCGGTCGCGACGGTGCTGGTCGCCTTCGCGGGCGTCGTCACCGATCCGATCCAGCGCCGCCTCGGCGTGCACGATGCCCGGCTCCACCGCCTGATCGACTGCCTCGCGGCGGCGCTCCGCGGCGAGGACGGCGCGCAGTTCGTCGTGCGCGACGTCTATGTCGCGCGCGTTCTCGATCTGATCGATGTGCTGCGGGCGGCGCGTACGCTCGCCGGCGGCCACTGACTCACGTCGCCTGCGAGCGGTCCCAGAGATTGGGGACGATCGTCGCCGAGTAGCCGGAGATGAACGTCTTCGGCGCTCCGGTCGCGGGATCGAAGACATGGCGGCGCACGGCGCCGATATTGGCGCCATAGACGTGGATCGAGATCGACGGCCGGTCCGCGAGCGCGTTGGAGACGCGGTGGATGTCGCCGCGCGACGGCGAGACGACCTCGACCTCGCCGACCGCGAGCCGGTCGGCGTGGCCGGCGACGAAGCGGCCGTCGGCGCCGCGGGCATAACGCTGCGAGATCTCGGCGCCCCGCATCATCCCGATCAGGCCCCACACGGTGTGATCGTGCACCGGCGTCTCCTGGCCGGGGCCCCACACGAAGCTCACCACCGAGAAGCGCTCGAGCGGATCGCAGTGGAGGAGATATTGGCTGTAGCGGGTCGGGTTGGGGGCGGCGAAGGCGTCCGGCAGCCAGCTGTCGTGGCGCACGAGCTCGCCCAGGAGCTCGCGACCGCGCTCGACCAGGCGGTCCTCGTCCTCGCCGTGGCGCTCGACGAGGCGCGTCATCTCGACGACGAAGGAACGCAGCCGGGCGATCTCGGTCATGGCGTGCCGTCGGGCTCCTCGTTGTGGGCCGCGGTCCCGTGCCCCGCGATCTCGTCCAGCACCTCGCGCGTGTGCTCGCCGAGCGCGGGCGGTCGCCGGTAGATCGGTGCGCGCGCGCCCGAGATCATCACCGGCGAGGCAAAGGTACGCGTTCTCCGCCCGCCGGGCAACGTGATCGGCTCGACCCAGCCCATGTGCGCGACCTGCGGGTCGGCGAGCGCCTCGCTGTAGCGGTTGATCGGCGCAGACGGCACGCCGGCCGCCTGGAATCGCGCGAGCCAGGTCGACGCATCGGCGGCGGCGAAGATCGCTTCGAGGATCGCGACGAGCGCCGCCTGGTTCCGCGCGCGATCGGCCGTGGTGCGGAAGCGCGGATCGTCGACGAGCGCCGGCTCCGCGATCACCGCGCACACGCTCGACCACAGCTTGTCGTTCCCGGCCGCGAGCACGAAGTGGCCGTCGCGGGCGCGGAACGCCTGGTAGGGGGCGTTGCGCGGATGCGCCGAGCCGAGCCGCCGCGGGTCCTCGCCGGTGCCGAAATACTCGCTCGTCTGGAGCGCCGCGATGGCGAGCGAGGCGCCGAGCATCGAGAGGTCGATATGGGCGCCCGGATGGCCGGCGCGCACGCGGTGGAGGACGGCGACGACGGCGTAGGCGGCGTAGAGCCCGGCGGCGAAGTCAGAGACGGGTACGCCCGCCTTGACCGGTGCGCCGCCGTCCTCGCCCGTCACGCTCATCACGCCCGCGACCGCCTGCACCGTGACGTCGAAACCGCCCATCCCCGCCGCCGGGCCGCTCTGGCCGTAAGCCGAGATCGAGGCGTAGACAAGGGCGGGCTTCTCCGCCGCCATCGCGGCATAGCCGAGCCCGAGCCGGTCCATGACGCCCGGGCGGTTGTTCTCGATGACGACATCGGCGGCGAGGATCAGCCGGCGCGCCGCGTCCCGATCGGACGGGCGCTTGAGGTCGAGGACGACCGAGCGCTTGTTGCGGTTCACGGCGGCGAAGTTCTCGCTGTAGCCGTCGTTGACCGGCGGCCACGCTCGCATCGAATCGCCGGCGGGCGGCTCGATCTTGATCACGTCGGCGCCCATGTCGGCGAGCAAGAGGCCGCAGAACGGCCCCGCGGCGACCTGGCAGAACTCGATGACGCGGACGCCGGCGAGCGGGCGGACGCGGTCGGCATCGTCGAGGACGAGGCGAGGATCGGTCATGCCGCAGGCCTACGCGAGGTTGGTTAACCGAGTGTTCTTCGTGCTCGCGCGGCGTGGCCCGGCGTGGCCCGGTTTGGCGCGGTGTGGCGTGGGGCGGGGCGGCTCAGGCGCTGGTGATGACGTTGAGGACGGCCTGGCGGCGCTCGCGGGTGACGATGTCGATGCAGCGGCGGATCTGGGTCGGGAGCGCGGCCGGATCGGTCGCGGTCTCGCCGTGCCCGCCCGCGGTCTCGACCGCCTTCTCGAGCTGGAGCGCGGGATTGAAATAGGTCAAGGGCTCGGCGTTGCTCCTGACCGCGTGGCCGGACGGGTAGACGGTCTCGGTCGCGTCGCGCACCGCCTGCCAGCGCTGGTTGTTGGCGATCACGGTGAGGAACGGCGCATCCTGGTCGAGCGCGACATAGTGCGCGGCGACCGGCACGCCGAACATGTAGGAGCCGTCGCCCTCATAGGCGATGACGAGCCGGTCGGGGGCGGCGAGCTTGGCGCCGACCGCCGAGCCGAGGCCCCAGCCGAGGCCGCCCGCGGCGCCGATGTTGAGCATCGTGCCCGGCCGCTCGAACGACAGGAACGCGCCGCCGGTCGGCGATTCCTTGATCACGATCGCCTCATCGCCCTTGGCCTCGTTGAGGCAGTGACAGAGCCAGGCGGGATGGATCGGCGTCTGGCCGCGGTTCCGCTCGATGAAGGCGCGCCGGCTCGCCTCGATCGCCGCCTTCTCGCGCGCCATGCGCGCCCGCCGCGCCGCGATCCGGTCGGCCGCGTCGCGCATCTCGATCGCGAGCGCCTGGTCGAGGAGCGCGAGCGTCGCGGGCGGATCGCCGGCGAGCGTGAGGTCGGAGGCGAAGCCGCGGATCGGATAGTCGGAGAACACCGCGTCGTCGGCGATCTGGATCACCTTGGCATCGGCGCGCGGGCGCACCGCGTGCGGCAGCCACGGCACGTCGCTGTCGAGGACGAGGATCACGTCGGCGGCCTCGACGAAGGTCTTCGGGTTGCCGCCGAGATTCATCGGATGGCTCGCCGGCAGCGCGACGAAGCGCGACACGAACGAGACGACGGGGAGCGCGTAGCGATCGGCGAGCGCGGCGAGGACCGCGACGTCCGCCGGCCGGCGGCCATAGCGCGAGGTCGCGATCATCGGCCGCTCGGCGCGGGCGAGGAGACGCGCGGCCTCGGCGACCGAACCCGGATCGGCGACGGCGGGCACCGCGCCCTCGTGGCGGTGCGTCGGCTTCAGCGCGAAGCCCTCGAGCGGGCTCGCGAGCACCTCGCGCGGCAGCGTCAGATAGATCGGCCCGCGCGGCGCGGAGTTGGCGATGGCGAGCGCGCGGTCGACCACGGATTCGAGCTGGACGGCGTGGCGGAGCTCGTAGTCCCACTTCACCGCCTCGCGCACCATGCCGGCCTGGTCGAACATCTCCTGCGGCCAGTGGATGTGGGTGTCGCGCGAGCCGGTGAGGCCGGCCTCGGTCAAAGGCGTGCGCCCGGCGGTGAAGAAGATCGGGATGTTGGCGCGCCAGGCGTTGATCAGCCCGCACACCGCGTTCGCGGTGCCGACGCTGACATGGACCATTACCGCCTGCGGCCGCCCCGAGACCGCGGCGTGGCCGAGCGCGAGGTGCACGGCGACGTTCTCGTGCGGTACGGTGACCGGCTTCGGCACGCGGACGCCGCTCAGCCGGGCCTTGGAGAACGCCTCGATGATCGGGGCGAAATCGGTGCCGGCATTGGCGAAGAAATAGTCGATGCCGCGGTCGGCGAGGAGCGCGAGATAGGCATCGGCGACCGTCGCGGCGGGGGTGGTCGTGGTCGTCATGCGCGCGCCTTTCGCAACGAGAGGGCGCGACTCGACCAGAATTCGCCGGCCGAGTCAAACCGCCGAGGCGGGCGCGCTTGCCCGACCGGGTGGCGGCCCGATACGATTACATGATGGCCGCGCGTGTGCCGCGCGATGGTGCATGATGACCGCGCGCGTGTCGCGCGATGGTGCATATTGGCCGCGCGCGTGCCGCGCGCGTGCCGTGCGATCGAGACGAGAGTGCCGCGCGATTGAGACGAGAGCGTCATCCGCGATGAGCCTGATCCCGACCGTCACGCCCCCGCCGCCGGCGTCCCGGCTCGACGACGGTGCGCCGCTTCCCGCCTATGGCTGGCGCGACCACGCCGGCGCCGCCTTCGCGCCGGTCGCCGGCGGCCCGCTCGTCCTGGTCGCGGC
>VGEU01000058.1 GCA_016869145.1 Alphaproteobacteria bacterium
AGAACGGCGCCGAGGCCGCCCCGAGGTGTCGCGATGTCATCCCTCGACCCCGACGATCCGCCCCGCCGTCGCGGCACGCGATCGCCGCCTATGTCGTCACCGCGGTGCCGACGGCAGCCCCCGGCGACAGGGCGGCCGAGGTGCGCGCCGGCCTCGCCGGCCGGGTGTTCGCGTCGGCCGACCTCGTCTTCATCCTCGATCCCGACCGTCGCCTTCTCGGCGCGGTCGAGCTCACGCGCCTCCTCGCCGCGCCCGATCAAGCGCCGATGGCGGAGCTCGCGCGCGCCGACTGGCCGGCGGTCGCACTCGCGCTCGACCGCGAGGAGGCGGGGAGCCGGGCGATCCGCGCCGGCGTGCCCGGCCTCGCCGCGGTCGACAACGACGGCCGCTTCGCCGGCGCCGTGCCGCCGACCGCGCTGATGGCGATCCTCCGCGACGAGCATATCGAGGACCTTCACGCCATGGCCGGGATCCTGCATCACACCGAGGCGGCCAAGGCCGCGCTCACCGCGCCGCCCTGGCGCCGCGCCCTGCACCGGCCGCCCTGGCTCCTCGTCGGGCTCGCGGGCTCGGTGTTCGCGACCGCGGTCATGGCGCGCTTCGAGGCCGAGCTCGCCGCCAATATCGCGATCGCCTTCTTCATCCCGGCGATCGTCTATCTCGCCGACGCCGTCGGCACCCAGTCGGAGGCGGTCGCGGTGCGCGGGCTCTCGGTCGCCGACAACAGGCGCTTGCGCCTCGTCGCGAGCGAGCTCGCGACCGGGCTCCTGATCGGGGCCGCGCTCGCGCTTCTGGCTTGGCCGATGGTCCGCTACGGCTTCGGCGACGCGGGCCTCGCCACGGTGGTCGCGATCGCGCTGTTCATCGCCGGCAGCGCCGCGACCGTGATCGGGCTCGTCCTGCCGCTCGTCTTCGCCGAGAGCGGGTTCGATCCCGCCTATGGCAGCGGCCCGCTCGCGACCGTGATCCAGGACGTGCTGTCGCTCGTCGTCTATTTCGCGGTAGCGCACGCGCTTCTCGGCTGAACGCGCGGACGCCGGGCACACGGGCGGCGGCGAAAAAAGGGCGCGGGGCCGTGAGGCCCTGCGCCCAGTGTGCATCGGCCTACTGCGGAGAAGGCCTACTGCAAACGCGTTCCACGCCCGGAGCTCGCTCCGATCTCAACCAGCCGTCACTCGGCGACCTCGCGGCCGTCGTCCTCGCCGTCCTCGGCGCCGGTCATCGCGGCGTCGGCGATCAGCCCGGCATTGCCGCGGATCTGGCTCTCGATCGTGTTGGCGATGTCGGGGTTCGCCTTGAGGAACTGGCGCGTGTTCTCGCGGCCTTGGCCGATCCGCTGGTTGTCGAAGGAGAACCAGCTTCCCGATTTCTCGACGATCCCGGCCTTGACGCCGAGATCGATCAGCTCGCCGGTCTTGGAAATCCCCTCGCCGTACATGACGTCGAACTCGACCGCCTTGAACGGCGGCGCGAGCTTGTTCTTGACCACCTTCACCCGGGTCTGGTTGCCGATGATCTCGTCCTTGTCCTTGAGCGCGCCGATGCGGCGGATGTCGAGCCGGATCGAGGCGTAGAACTTGAGCGCGTTGCCGCCGGTCGTGGTCTCGGGATTGCCGAACATCACGCCGATCTTCATCCGGATCTGGTTGATGAAGATGATGAGGGTGTTGGAACGCGAGATGGAGCCGGTGAGCTTGCGCAGCGCCTGGCTCATCAGCCGCGCCTGGAGCCCGACATGGGAATCGCCCATCTCGCCCTCGAGCTCGGCACGCGGCACGAGCGCGGCGACCGAATCGATCACGATCACGTCGATCGCGCCCGAGCGCACCAGCGTGTCGGCGATCTCGAGCGCCTGCTCGCCGGCGTCGGGCTGCGAGATCAGGAGCTCCTCGACATTGACGCCGAGCTTCCGGGCATAGATCGGGTCGAGCGCGTGCTCAGCATCGATGAAGGCGCAGGTGCCGCCCATCTTCTGTGCCTCGGCGACGACGTGGAGCGCGAGCGTCGTCTTGCCCGAGCTCTCGGGTCCGTAGATCTCGACCACCCGCCCGCGCGGCAGCCCGCCGATCCCGAGCGCGATGTCGAGACCGAGCGAGCCGGTCGGAATCGCCTCGACCTCGACCGCGCTCTGGTTCTTGCCGAGCTTCATGATCGAGCCCTTGCCGAAGGCGCGCTCGATCTGGCTCAACGCGGCGTCGAGAGCCTTGTTGCGGTCGATGGCGGGTTTATCAACCAAGCGGAGGGCGCTTTCGGACATGCGGGGGTTCCTTTCTTATCCCAGACCCGACGGGGCCGTGCAATGCGGTTAATGTACATGCTTTGTTCTCATCGGCAAGCATATTCTGATAGATCAATAGAATCAATCTATTGGCCTTGATGTTCCGGAATTGTTCAGGGTGCCGAACCGGCCGTCCTGGGACCACGCCCCGGCGGCCGTTCGCCCGGTCCCGCGGCCGGCCCTATATCCGTCATCGAGTCCGATCACGATACGCCGCGACACCGAGCCTGCCGGAGGCCGCCCGATGGAAGTCGCCGTCTTCAGCGCGAAGCCCCATGACCGCCGCTTCCTCGACGAGGCCAACGTGGAAGCGGGTCACCGGCTCGATTACATCGAGGCCCGTCTCGACCGTCATACGATCGGTGCAGCGAACGACGCGGCCGCGGTGTGCGCCTTCGTGAGCGACAGCATCGACGAGGCCGTGCTCGTCGCCCTCGCCCGGCGGGGTGTCCGGCTCGTCGCGCTGCGCGCGGCCGGGTTCAACAACATCGACCTCGCGGCCGCGAAGCGCCACGGCATCACAGTCGCGCGCGTGCCCGAATACTCGCCGCCCGCGATCGACGAGCACACGGTCGCGCTCGTGCTCACCCTCAACCGCAAGATCCACCGCACCCATGCCCGCGTGCGCGAGGGCAATTTCGCGCTCGACGGGCTGTTGGGGTTCGACCTCCACGGCAAGACCGTCGGCATCGTCGGCACCGGGCGGATCGGGCTCGCGTTCGCCCGCATCATGCAGGGCTTCGGCATGCGCCGTCTCGCCTCCGCCCCGAAGCCCGATCCGGAAGCGACGCGGCTCGGCGTCGCCTATGTCGGGCTCGCCGAGCTCCTCGCCGACGCCGACATCGTGTCGCTCCACTGCCCGCTCACGCCGGCGACGCATCATCTGATCGACGCCCGCGCGATCGCGGCGATGAAGCCGGGCGTGATGCTGATCAACACGAGCCGCGGCGCGGTCGTCGACACGCGCGCCGTGATCGACGGGCTCAAGTCCGGCCGCATCGGCCATCTCGGCCTCGACGTCTACGAGGAGGAGGGCGATCTCTTCTTCGAGAACCTGTCCGACATGGTGATGCAGGACGACGTGTTCGCGCGCCTCCTCACCTTCCCCAACGTCGTCGTGACCGGCCACCAGGCGTTCTTCACCGCCGAGGTGCTCCGCGCCATCGCGCGCACGACGATCGACAACATCACCCGTTTCGAGCGGACCGGCGCGCCGGTTCACGCCGTATCGACCGAGCACCTCGCCTGATCGTGCCCGGACGAGGGCCGCCTATTCGGCGGCCTCGGCGTGGTGGTTCATGACCTCCTTCACCTTGCCGGCGAGCTGCTGGAGGCTGAACGGCTTCGGCAGGAAGTGCACGGTCTCGCCCTCGCCGAGGCGCTTGCGGAAGGAATCCTCGGTATAGCCCGAGATGAAGATGACCTTGAGCTCGGGCCGCTTCTCGCGCACCTGGCGGATCAAGGTCGGCCCGTCCATGCCGGGCATCACGACATCGGTGATCAGGAGGTCGATCGGCGTCGCGCCTGCCCCCAGCATCTCGAGCGCCGCCTCGCCGTTCCGCGCCTCGAGAACGGTATAGCCCTTGTTGCGGAGCGCGCGCGCACCGAACAGCCGGACCGCGTCCTCGTCCTCGACCAGGAGCACCGTGCCGGCCCCGGTCAGATCGCGGCGCGGCGCCGCGTCGTCGCGTGCGCCCTCGCGCGCATCCGCCGTCGCCTCGGGCTGGTGGCGCGGCAGGAGGATCGTGAACGTCGCGCCGCGCCGGGGCGCCGAATCGACGAAGATGTGCCCGCCGGTCTGCTTGATGATGCCGTAGACGGTCGAGAGCCCGAGGCCGGTGCCCGAGCCGACCTCCTTGGTCGTGAAGAAGGGGTCGAAGATCTTGTCGATGTGCTCCTTGGCGATGCCGTGGCCGGTATCGATCGCCTCCAGCACGACATAATCGCCGTCGGGAACGGCGAGCGCCTTGATGCGGGGATCGCCGGCCGCGAGATTGGCGGTCCGGACGGTGAGCGTGCCGCCCTCGGCCATGGCGTCGCGGGCGTTGACGGCGAGGTTGATGATCACCTGCTCGAACTGGCTCTGGTCGACCTTGACCAGGCCGAGGTCGCGACCGTGCGCGAGCGTGAGCTCGATATTGGCGCCGATCAGCCGGCGCAACAGATGCGAGATCTCGGTCAGCACGTCGGTGAGCTGGAGGACGCGCGGCTGCAGGGTCTGCTGGCGCGAGAACGCGAGGAGCTGGCGGACGAGGTTCGCCGCGCGGTTCGCGTTCTGCTTGATCTGCATGATGTCGGCGAAGGACTGGTCCTTCGGGCTGTGCCGGAGGAGGAGAAGATCGCAGAAGCCGATCATCGCGGTGAGGAGAGTGTTGAAGTCGTGCGCGATGCCGCCGGCGAGCTTGCCGACGAGCTCCATCTTCTGCGACTGGAGGAACTGGTCCTCGAGGCTCTTCTGCTGGGTGACGTCGAGGAGGTGGACGATGAGGCCGGCGCCCTCCTCGGCCGAGGTCTCGAAGCGCCCGGCCGAAAGCGTCGCGATGGTCTCGCGGTTGGCCCCGAAGCGGACCTCGAGGGCGGCCGGCGGCGCGCTCGCATGCGCCGCCTCGGCGATCCACGCCTCGACGCGCGCGGCATCGTCACCGGCGAACGTCGCGACGAGCGGGGTCCCGATCAGCGCCGCTTCGGTGCGCCGCGTCATGCGGGAGAACGCCGGGTTGCAGGCGACGATCGCGGCCGCGCGATCGAGGAGCACGATGCCGACCGGCGCATCCTCGAAGAAGCGGCGGAAGCGCTCCTCGGAGAGGCGCGCCTGGTCGGCGGCGATCTTCTCGGCGGTCCGGTTGCGGACCAGACCGTGGGCGATCGCGATCCGGTCGTCGGCGGCGCGGAGAAAGCGCTGATCGACGACCGCCTCCATCGTCGCGCCGGTGGCACGGCGGAAATGGGCCTCGGCGCGGCCCTCCTCGATGCAGAGCGCGAAGGGGCACGCCGGATCGGGGAGCGCGGTCACGACGTCGGCGAGGCGGAGGCCGCCGACGAGCTCGCGCGCGTCGCGGCCGAGCCAGCCGGCCAGCACCGGATCGACGTGCAGGAAGCGGCCGGTGCGGTCGACCGAATAGGCGCCGACACGCGCGGTGCCGACGAAGGCGGAGATGCGCGCCTGCTCGGCGTGGCAGGCGGCATCGAAGCGCGCGAGCGGCGCGGCATCGGAGAGGGTCCAGACCGTCTCGCCCGGCCGCCCCGCGAGCGGACGGACGGCGAGCGCGACCGCGCGCCGATCGGCGCGGTCGCCGGCGACGACATGCTCGGTCGTGAGCGCCTGATCGGCCCCGGAAAGCGGCGCGAGGTCGTCGCGAGGAATATCGAGGGCGGCCGCGAGCCCGTCGACGACGGGGCCGGAACCCGGAACGCGCGCGCGCCAGGCCGCGTTGGCGACGATCACCTGGCCCGAGCGATCGACGGTCGCGACCGCGTCGTCGAGGGCATCGAGCGCGGCCGCCATGAGCGCGCGGTCGCGGCGGGCCGCTTCGGTGCGCCGGGCGAAGAGCCAGACGGCAAGCCCGCCCGCCCCGAGCGCAATCAACCCGATCGCTTCGATCACTCGACCTTGTCCCCCGGTGCCCGATTGCTTCGAGACTATCGTGAAATAGCGCGCATAACGTAGCTTTTTGGTTAACGAATCGTTACCGTCGCCTCCGATGACAACTCCGACGAGCGGCGGGGGCGGATGAAGGCGATCGAGCGGGCACTGGACCTCGCGACCGACGCGCTGGTCGGGCTCGGCTTTCTGTTGATGCTCGCGATGGCGCTCCACGTCGTCGCCGATGTCGCGGCGAAATATCTCTTCGCGCTGCCCGTGTTCGGCACCGGCGAGATCGTGTCCTACTACTACATGGTCGGGCTCATCTTCCTGCCGCTCGCCTTCGTGCAGCGCAAGAAGGCCCACATCATGGCCGAGCTCCTGACCAAGGGCTGGGGGACGCGGCCGACGGCGTGGCTCGACCTCGGCTACAACACGCTGATGGCGCTCTTCGTCGCCCTCCTCGTCTGGCGCTCGGCGGCGGAGGCGATCCGCGCCACCGGTGTCGGCGAGCACGTCCAGGGCTCGGGCTATTTCATCTATGTCTGGCCGGCGCGCTGGATGCTGCCGGCCGGGCTCGGCGTCATGGCGCTCTACGCCCTTCTCCAGGCGGCACGGAACGCCGCCTCGCTCGCGCGCCGGTGACATGTCCGACGTCGCGATCGGCTTCCTCGGCTTCGCCGCGATCCTGGTCCTGATCGCGATCCGGCTGCCGATCGGTCTCGCGCTCGGGCTTGTCGCGGTCGGAGGCCTCTGGGCGCTGGTCGGCAGCAACACGACGCTGAGCCTTCTGTCGCTCGCGCCGTTCGAGTTCGCGGCCAAGTGGGAGCTGTCCTCGATCCCGATGTTCCTGGTGATGGGAACGCTCGCCTTCCACGCCGGCATGACGACCTCGCTCTACCGCGTGGCGCGGATGTGGCTCGGCTTCCTGCCGGGCGGGCTCGCGGTGGCGAGCAACTTCGCCTGCGCCGCGTTCTCCGCCGCGTCGGGCTCGAGCCTCGCGACGACGATCGCGATGGGGCGGATCGCGATCCCCGAGATGCTCCGCTTCCGCTACGACCCCGGGCTCGCGACCGGTGTCGTCGCCTCGGCCGGCACGCTCGGCACCATGATCCCGCCGAGCGTCCTGATGATCCTCTATGGCGTCTTCGCCGAGGTCTCGATCGCCAAGCTCTTCATCGCCGGCATCCTGCCCGGGCTCCTAATCGCCGCGGTCTACGCCGCGATGGTCATCGTGCGCTGCGCGATCGACCCGCGCCTCGCGCCGCCGATCGACGAGCGCGTGCCGCTCCGCGCCCGGATCGCGGCGCTCGCCGAGGTGTGGCCGCTGCCGGTCCTGATCCTCGCCGTGATCGGCGGGCTCTATGGCGGGATCGTCACGCCGACCGAGGCGGGCGCGTTCGGCGCCGTCGTCGCGGCCGTGATCGCCGCCATTCAGCGGACCCTCACCTGGAAGGTCCTCAAGGCGAGCGTGCTCGAGGCGCTCGAGGGCACGGCGGCGATCTTCTTCATCGCGATCGGCGCCGTCCTCCTCACCCGGTTCATGGCGTTCTCGGGCGTCCCCGACTATCTCACGCGCGTGATGATCGACGTCGACATCACGCCGCTCCTCGTCGTCGCCGCGACCTTCGTGATCTACCTGATCCTCGGCTGCTTCCTCGAGCCGATCGGACTGATGCTCCTGACGCTGCCGGTGCTCCTGCCGATCTTCGACGCGGTCGATCTGCACCCGATCTGGATCGGCATCCTGATCGTCAAGTTCGTCGAGATCGGCCTCCTCACGCCGCCGGTCGGGCTCAACGTCTACGCCGCCAAGACGATCGTCGGCGATGCGATCCCGCTCGAGACCATCTTCAAGGGCGTCGGCTGGTTCCTCGTCTGCGACATGGTCGTGGTCGCGGTTCTCGTCGCCTTTCCCGATATTGTCCTTTATCTTCCGAGACAGATGTAAGCCGCCAACGAGCCTGAGAGGTACCACGATGAAACGCCTTGCACTCGCCGCCGCCGCCTCGCTCCTTCTCGCGAAGCCGGCCGGCGCCACGGTCGAGCTCAAGTACAACAACTGGTCGCCGCCGCGCTCGCTCGAGGGCCAGATGATCCCCAAGGTGGCCGCCGATCTCGAGAAGGCGACCAATGGAAACGTCAAGATCCGCGTCTTCGGCGGCGGCCAGCTCCTGAGCGGGCCGGCGACGCTTGCGGGCCTGCGCGACGGCGCGATCGACATGGGCTTCATCATCCCGACGCTCAACCCGGGCGAGCTCCGCCACGTGTCGATGATCCCCGAGCTCCTGCCGTTCGCGACCAACGGGCTCGCCGCCGCCGCCGCCGCCGACCAGACGATCATGCTCGACTGTCCCGAGTGCCGGCAGGACTTCGACGCGCAGAACTCGATCTGGCTCGGCTCGATCGGCGCCTCGCCGTGGCACCTGATGTGCCGCGATCCCTTGACCAGCCTCGCCGACATGAAGAACCGCAAGTCGCGCGTCACCGGCGGCATGGCCGCCCGCATGCTCGAGGCGCTCGGCGGCATCGGCGTGCAGATGACGCCGCCCGAGATCGCCCAGGCGCTCACCGGCCGCCAGATCGACTGCACCGTCGGGCCGCTCGACTGGATGCTCGGGCTCCGCCTCACCGAGACCGTCAAGACGCTGGTCGACCACAATCTCGGCATCTATGCCGGGATCGGCGTGTTCGTGTTCAACAAGGCGAGCCTCGCCAAGATCCCGGCCGCCGATCGCGAGATCCTGCGCCGCGAGATCCCCAAGCACATCGCCGACATGTCGCTCGCCTACCAGACGCGCATCGCCGAGGTGAAGGACGCGAGCCGAAAGGCCAACATCACGCTGTGGAGCCCGAGCCAGGACTTCCGCGACGCGCTCGCGAAGTTCAAGGCCGGCGAGATCCAGGCGATCGCTGCCGACATGACCAAGCGCAACGTGCAGAACCCCGAGCGGCTCATCCGGCTCCATCTCGCCAACATCGAGAAGTGGCACAAGCTGATGGAGGGGATCGGCACCGACCGCGAGAAATACGTCGCGGCGCTGTGGAACGAGATCTTCTCGAAGGTGACGTTCTAGTTAGACCCGGCGAGGCAGACCCGGCGAGGGAGGCGGACCATGCGGCTCACGCGTCTCGTGACGGCGGCCGTCGCGGCCGCCGCCCTCGCTGCGGCGTACGTTCCCGCCGCGGCGCAAGATGTTCTCGGCATCGGCGTCTCGCAGCCGGGCTCGCTCCTCTATGGCGGCGGCGCGGGCATCGTCAAGGTGCTCGACGAGAGGCTCAAGCGCCAGGCGCGGCTCCAGCCCTATGCCGGCTCGTCGCAATACGTGCCGCTGATCGACCGGAACGAGATCGAGCTCGGCCTCGTCAACGTCGACGACGCGATGACCGGCTATCGCGGCGTCGACAATTTCGACGGCAAGCCGAACCGCAATCTCCGCATCCTGTGTGTGATCTTTCCGCTGCCGTTCGGCGCGCTGGTGCCGGCGGATTCGGCGATCCGGACCATGCGCGAGCTCAAGGGCGTGCGCATGCCGTCGCAATATGCCGGCATGTCGACGGCGCGGAAGCTCCAGGACGCGATCCTCGCCGGCGCCGGGCTGTCGACCGCCGACATGCGGGGCGTGCCGGTCGCCAACCTGTTCCAGGGCATCGACGCCCTGATCCAGGGCCGCGTCGACGCCGCGGTGATCGGGCCCGGCACCGGCCAGATCCAGGTCGCGCAGGCCCAGCTCGCAGCGCGCGGCGGGGTGCGCTATCTCGACGTCGAGGACGGGCCCGAGGCGCTCGCCGCGATGCGCAACGTCATGTCGCTCCGCGTCGCGGTAATGAACCCGGCGCCGCATCTGCCCGGCATCGTGCGCCCGACGCGCATCATGTTCTACTCGATGTTCCTGATGTCGAACGACCAGCTCGCCGACGCGCTCGCCTACGACATCGTCAAGGCGCTCCACGGCGCCAAGACGATGATGGCCGAGGTGCACCCGGTGCTCGCCGGCTTCGATCCGGGCCGCATGAGCGAGGTCGCCGAGACGCCGTTCCACGACGGCGCGATCCGCTTCTACCGCGAGATCGGCCAGTGGCCGCCGAAGGACTGACGACGCGGACGTTCGGGAGACCATGAGGAGAGCCCTCGCCGCGTTCCTCTTCGTCGCGGCCACGGGGCTCGCCGCCGGGAGCGCGCGCGGACAGATCGCCGAGCCGACCTATTTCACGCTCCAGACCGACAACGACTTCTTCGCGCGCGCCACCAACACCGATCGCCACTAAACGACCGGGCTCCGCGCCGCGCTGGTGTGGCCGCATTCGACCGTCGTCGTGCCCTTCATCGATCGCCTCGCCAACGCCGATCCCTTCGTCTCGATCTCGGGCACCACGCCGCGGCGCACCTTCTCGGTCGCGCTCGGCCAGTCGATCTTCACCCCCGACGACACCGCCGCGGTCGATCTCGTCCGCGACGACCGACCCTACCCGGCCTGGCTCCATCTCGGGCTCGCGGTCCAGAAGGCGTTCGAGCCCGGACGCGATCGCTGGGCGGTGCACGACACGGTCGCGCTCGAGCTCGGCGTCGTCGGCCCCGCGGCGCAAGGCCGCGACGTGCAGAACGGCTTCCACCGGTTCATCAACCAGGACGAATCGAACGGCTGGCACCACCAGATCCGGAACGAGCCGGGCATCAACATCAACCTCGAACGGCTCTACCGGGCGCCGCCGTTCGGAGCCTTCGCCGGCCACGCGTTCGACGCCGTGCCGAGCCTCGCGCTCTCGCTCGGCAATGTCGCGACGCATCTCGCCTTCGGCACGCTGGTCCGCTTCGGCCGCAACCTCGACATCGATTTCGGTCCGCCGCGCATCCGCCCGGGGCTTCCCGGCACCGACTCGTTCGCGGACCGGGGCTTCTCGTGGTACCTGTTCGCGGGCGCCGAGGCGCGCATCGTCGGCCGCGACATCTTCCGCGACGGCAACACGGTCAAGGACAGCCACGACGTCGACAAGCGCTTCGTCGGCGGCGACTTCCGCGGCGGGCTCGCGCTCGCCTGGGGCTTTACGCGCGTGACCTATACCCACACGGTGCGCTTGCCCGAGTTTGACGGCCAGAAGTCCTATGACCAGTTCGGTTCGGTGTCGCTGTCGTTCCGTTTCTGACACGGGACCGCAACTGGACCGGCGTCAACATCCGCCCTATTCTCGCCGTCATCCATCAACGAGAGTTCGGGAGACACGCGATGGGCATGTTCAGCTTCTTCAAGGAGGTCGGCGAGAAGCTGCTCGGGATCGGCTCGGCGCAGGCCGCCGCACCCGCCGATGTCGAGAAGGCGCTCGCCGCCAAGGTCAAGGAGCTCGGCCTCCCCGGCGAAGAGCTCGACATCAAGTTCGCGAACGGCACCGTCGGCGGCGCGGCCGCCTCGCAGGAGGCGCGCGAGAAGATCATCCTCGCGCTCGGCAACACCGAGGGCGTCGGCCAGGTGCAGGACTCGATCAAGGTCGCGGCGGCCGCACCCGAGGCGCGGTTCTACACCGTGCAGAAGGGCGACAATCTGTCCAAGATCGCCAAGGCGCACTATGGCGATGCCAACAAGTACCCGCAGATCTTCGAGGCCAACAAGCCGAGGCTGAAGCACCCGGACAAGATCTATCCCGGCCAGATGCTCCGCATCCCCTGAGCCCAGCATGCCCTGAGCCGGGCGCGGCGGCTCAGTCCGGGGTGCCGCGGTCGCGGAAGTAGAACCGCGCGATCACCGGCATGTGGTCGCTGATCTTGGTGATCAGCTCGGCGAGACGCGCCTTGGAGGCGAACGCGTCCTTTCAGCGGATGACGCGCGCGGCCTTGTCCTTGGCGCTCTTCTCGGCCTCCGCCGAGACGACGACGAGGTCGAGCCGGGTCCCCTTGCCGCTCTTGTAGAAGTGGCTCGCCTCGGCGCCGGCGTTCCAGCTGCCGAAGCGCATCTTGCCGTCCGCCTCGAGCGCGTGCATCGGGTCCCATTCGGGGCGGTCGGGCGCGGCGTTCCAGTCGCCGGCGACGATGACGTCGCGCTCGTCCTCGATGTCCTCGCCGAACCAGCGCGCGAGCCGGAGCGCCGAGGCCTGGCGCTGCACCGTGCCGTCGTCGCCCGCCGCACCGGCGCGCTGCGACTTGAGGTGCACGCCGATGAGATGAAAGTCGAAGGCGCGCGACTTGGCGCGGCCGACGAACTGGTTGTGGAGCGGAAGCCGCGGGAAGACGCGCTTCCTCGTGCCGGCGATGTAAGCCGGCTCGTCGGCGAAGAGCTCGGCCGTGTCCTGTTTCGCCTTCACCCATTCGGTGTCGTAGACGAAGGCGACGCGCTGGTCGCCGCCGGTCGTGCCGTAGACGGCCTTGTAGAGCCCGTCGCCGCCCGCGATCAGCGCCGCGACGACGTCTTCGAGCGCGCCGTCCTCGATCTCCTGCAGGACGAAGATGTCGCCGTTGATCTCCTTCAGGACACGGGTGATCTGCCTCACCCGGTCGGGATCGCGGGCGTTGAAGTAGCGGATGTTCCAGTTGACGACGTCGAGATAGCGGTCGGTGCCGCGAAACTCCCTCGGCACGAGATCGACGAGAATGCGCGACAGCCGGTCGTTGGCGGCGATCGGCGGGGCGGCGGGGCGGCGCGGCTTCTTCGCCATGGCGGGCCTCAGCGCTCGGGCACGAGATCGAGGCCGCGCTCGAAGGCGTCGGTGAACCGGTCGAGCCCGTGGCTGCCGCCGTTGACGAGCCGACGCGCGGCGCGGCAGTCGTGGTCGAGAAGCGCCTCCTTGATCGCCCGCTCCTTGCGCAGCAGAAACCGCGCCAGGATGCGGCCGGCGAGCGCGGATTCGTTGGCGCGCGCCGGGTTCTTCTCGAGATCGACGCCGAGCTCGGCGCCGATGCACCGGTCGTTGTCGCGCCCGGTGAGCTGGACGAAGCCGCGCCCCTTTAAGCGCGCGCCGTCGCCCTTGGCATTGTTGCCGATGTCGGTGCGGAAATCATAGAGATCGAAGGCGTCGCCGTTGGGCGAGGTGTTGAAGCGCGACCGCCCCTCGTCGATCGGCACGAATCCCTCGGTCTCGGCCCGGATGGTCGCGAGCGCCATCAGCGCCATCGGCCGGTCGGTGAGGCGGTCGCCGGCGAGACCCGAGAGCACATCGGGGAGATGGGACTTGATATGGCCGATCGGCGTCACCGGGAACATCTTCGACACGGCGATCGGCGTGCAATGGGCGAGGACGTCGGGACACGCGATGGCGACCGGCGGCTTCGCATCCGGGAACAGGGCCGCGAGCGTACGCGCACCGACGATGCCGTCGGCGAGAAGTCCGCTCGCGCGCTGGAAGGCGAGGACGGCCGCCTCGGTCCCGAGCCCGAACTTGCCGTCGATGTCGCCCGGGCTGAAACCGAGCGCCTCGAGACGTTTCTGGATCCGTCTGACCGCGGCGCCCGTCGCGCCGACCGCGATGTCCGTCATCGCCCCCCCTGCGCCTTACATCTTCCCCGCGCGCCGAGCTTAGCACGGACCGG
The DNA here is from genome assembly GCA_016869145.1 of Alphaproteobacteria bacterium. Classification (GTDB taxonomy): domain Bacteria; phylum Pseudomonadota; class Alphaproteobacteria; order MPNO01; family VGEU01; genus VGEU01. The sequence goes on from VGEU01000058.1 coordinate 13,378, forward strand.
AGGGCGGCCCCGTGTCATCGACACCCTCTTCCATCGGCCGCGCCGTGCGCGTAGGACTGTTCGATGATCAGACGCCTCGCCGTTGCCGTTCTCGCCATGGTCGCGCTCGCACCGAGTTCGGCACGGGCCGCCGATCCGATCCCGATCTTCGATGCCCATCTCCACTACAACTAAGAGCCCTCGCCCTATTACCCGCTCGAGCGCGTGCTGCGGCTCTTCCGCGACAACCACGTGCGCGGCATTCTCGCCACCAGCCGGCCCAATGACGGCACCCGCGCGCTCGTGGAGGCGAAGGCCGACGGGCTTCGCGTCGTGCCGTTCCTGCGACCCTACCGCGTGCGCGCCGACATCCCGACCTGGTTCGCCGATCCAGACATCTACGCCCTCGTCGAGACCGAGTTCGGCCGCGGCTACTATGTCGGCATCGGCGAGTTCCACATCTACGGCGATTCCGCGGCGGGGCCGTGGGTGAAGCGGCTCGTCGACTTCGCGGTCGCGCGCGATCTCTATCTCCACGCGCACGCGGATGATCGCGCGATCGAGCACCTGTTCGCCCACGACGCGCGCGCCAAGGTGATCTGGGCCCATACCGGCTTCACGACGCCGCCCGAGAAGGTCGCGGCCTATCTCGACCGCCATCCGACGCTGTGGGGCGAGCTCTCCTATCGCGGCGGCATCGTCGCGGGCGACGGGCGGTTGAGCAACGATTGGCGGTGGCTCTTCGAGCGCTACCCCGACCGCTTCCTGCTGGGCTCGGACACCTGGATCAACGAGCGCTGGGCGTCCTATGGCGAGATCATGGCGGGCTATCGCGCCTGGCTCGCCGAGCTGCCGCCGCCGGTCGCCGAGGCGATCGCCTACCGGAATGCCGAGCGCCTGTTCGCGCGCTGAGCGCGACGGGCGCGGGCGCGGCTACTCGATGTCGGCGACCGGGCCGGCGTCGTTAGCGCGGCCGACGCGCTGCGCGAGTGCGGCGGCCATGAACGCGTCGAGGTCGCCATCGAGCACGCCCGGCGCGTTGCCCTTCTCGACCCCGGTGCGCAGGTCCTTCACCATCTGGTAGGGCTGCAGCACGTAGGAGCGGATCTGGCGGCCCCAGCCGATCTCGCTCTTGGAATTGCGCTCGGCCTGGGCCTGCGCCTCGCGCTTCTGCAGTTCGAGCTCGTAGAGCCGCGCGCGCAGCATCGCGAAAGCGGCGGCGCGGTTGCGATGCTGCGAGCGGTCGGTCTGGCACTGCACGACGATGTTGGTCGGCAGATGTGTGATGCGCACCGCGCTGTCGGTCCGGTTGACGTGCTGACCGCCGGCCCCGGAGGCGCGATAGGTGTCGATGCGAAGATCCTTGTCGAGGATCTCGATCGCGATGTTGTCGTCGATCACCGGGAAGACCCAGACGGATGCGAACGAGGTGTGCCGGCGCGCGTTCGAATCGAACGGCGAGATGCGGACCAGGCGGTGCACGCCGCTCTCGGTCTTGAGCCAGCCATAGGCGTTGGTGCCGATAACCTTGAGCGTCGCCGACTTGACGCCGGCCTCCTCGCCGGGGCTCTCCTCGACATATTCGACCTTGTAGCCCTTGGCCTCCGCCCAGCGCATATACATGCGAACCAGCATCTGCGCCCAGTCCTGGGATTCGGTACCGCCCGCGCCCGCGTGCACCTCGACGAAGCAGTCGTTGCCGTCGGCCTCGCCGGAAAGGAGCGTCTCGAGCTCCTGCGCCGCGGCTTCGGTCTTGAGCGCCGCGAGCGCGGCCTCGGCCTCGGCGATGGTGGCCGCATCGTTCTCGGCCTCGGCGAGGGCGAGGAGCTCGACATGGTCGCCGAGATCGCGCTCGAGCGCGCGGAAGCGCTTGACCGCCTGGTCGAGCTTGTTGCGCTCGCGCATCACCCCTTGCGCGGCGGCGGGATCGTTCCAGAGCGCGGGGTCCTCGGCCTTGGCGTTCAGCTCGGCCAGACGCCGCTCGGCAGCCGCCGGGTCAAAGATGCCTCCGGAGCAAGGCGAGCGATTGCTCGATGTCGTGGACGATGGCCTCGATCTCGGCCTTCATCGGTCTCTCCTCCAAGGGATGCGGCCACTAGCACGGATCGGCGCAATCCCGCAACCGGTTCGCGGTGCGCGGCCGGTCAGCGGACCACCGGGAGACCCTCCTTGTTCCACTCGTCCATGCCGAGGGCATAGTAATAGACCCGCGTGTAGCCGAGTTTCACGGCCTTCTGCGCCGCTTGCGCGGCACGGCCGCATCTGAGGCCGTTGCAGTAGAAGAGGACCGGACGATCCTTGGCCCGGATATGTTTGGCGAGGCTCACGGCCGTTACGTCGGTGTCGATGAGCCGGACCGCGCCCTCGATATGACCGGCGGCATAATCGGCGGGCTTGCGGTTGTTCACGATCGCGAGATCGGGAGTTGTCGTGATCAGCTCGATGATCTTCTTGGCATCGACCGTGATCGCGCCGGCGATCTCGCGCGGCGCCTCGCTTGCTCGTGTCGCCGTCACCGGCGCAAACCCGAGCGCGAGCAGAACCGCCACCATCGGGCCGAGAATCGATTTCTTCATGACGCTGTAGCTTACGCTCGTTTCAACTGCAGGCTCTGCGAGGCTAGCCGTTGACCACGGCCCTCTGCTCCTTCGCCTCGATCGCGCGGGCCAAGACCTCCGATAGCGTCTCGGACTTGAACGGCTTCGAGACGTAGTCGTCCATGCCGGCGGCGATGAAGCGCTCCCGATCGCCGACCATCGCGTTCGCGGTGAGCGCGACGATCGGCACGCGCGCCGCGGCGCCGGGCAGGCCACGGATATCGCGTGTCGCCGCGATGCCGTCCATGATCGGCATTTCGACGTCGAGGAGGATCGCGTCATAGGACGCGTTGCGGACCGCTGCCACGGCTTCGGCACCGTTCTCGACCACGTCGACATGGTGGCCGGCCGCTTCGAGGATCACGACCGCGATCTCCTGGTTGACCGGATTGTCCTCGGCGACGAGGAGACGGAGGCTCGATGAGCGCGCGCGATCGTTCGTCCCGGTGGTCGCCGGCTTGGAGATGGCCTCGGCGCGGGCCACGGCGGCGCACCGGACCGTGAACCAGAACCGGGAGCCCTTCCCCGGCACGCTGTCGACCCCGATCTCGCCGTCCATCAGGCGCACGAGGTCGCGACAGATCGAGAGCCCCAGGCCGGAGCCGCCGTAGATCCGAGTCGTCGACGCATCGGCCTGAACGAACTTGTCGAACACGTCCGCGATGCGCGCCGGCTCGATCCCGATCCCGGTGTCGGACACCTCGACGCGGAGCCGTCCCGCGTCGCGACCGGTGGCCGCGTAGGATACGGCGACGTCGACCCGCCCGGCGTGGGTGGACTTGATCGCGTTTCCGACGAGATTGAGGATCACCTGCTTGATCCGGCCCGGATCGCCGTTGAGCAGCGCAGGTGTCCCGGGCTCGATCGCGATCGCGAAGGCGAGGTTCTTCGCGGCGGCGCTCGTCGTTGTGGGCGATCTCGCGCGCGATCGTCGAGACGGTCTGCAGGTACTCGCCCCAGATGAAGCTGGCAACCGCCGTATCGGCCAACTTCTGGGCGTTGCGACGTTCAAAATCGTAGACGAGCGCGCCATAGCGGCTCGTCATGTCCCAGCCGACCATGACCGCCGCAGCGAGGAGGATGGCGCTGGTCGCCACGATGGTCGCGGCGATCAGTCGTACGATCGACAGACGCGCCCTGAGCAGGACGGACACCGAGCGGGCGCGGGACATGGTCGACCACGAGCAAAGCGTCGTTGGAGATCGACCGACACCCGCAATTTCTTAAGATTGTTTCGCCGGCCCACCCCCGCCGCGGTCCGTCTATTTCGATCCGAGCGGCAGCGGACAGTTGTCACCGCAACGTCAATTGTGTTTCAAGAACATGACAGAATCGGACGCGTCCGGCCGGGCGCCAACCGATGGGGGCGACATGGACCAGAACCACGACACCGCGCGGGGCACCTCGCCGTGGAGCGATCGGCGCAACCTGCTCGCCGGGTCTCTGATCGGGTTCGGTCTGGCTCTCGCCGCGACGGGCGAGGCGGCGGCCCAGGGTCGGCCGGCCGGCTTCTAGGGCGGGCTCTTCGTCACCTATGTGTGGTCGGGCGAGCCCACGGTCGAGGACTCGCGCAACCCGGGCGGCGCCGACGGACGGCTGACGCTCGAGCCCGACTACGGCTATGGCGGCTATGTCGGCTACGCGTTCGGCAACGGGCTCCGGATCGAGCTCGAGGCCGCGATGCGCGAGATCGACAATGACGAGCTCCGCGTCGGCGGTTTCGGCAGCGCCGCACCGGTCCGCTCGCTCAACGGCGATCTCACGCACTATACCGGCATGGTCAACGCCTATTGGGATCCGGTCCGATGGTGGCGGTTCGAGCCCTATATTGGCGCCGGGCTCGGCGTATCGTTCGTCGGCATCGATGCCTCCGACATCAAGCTCGACGACGACACCACGGTCTTCGCCTACCAGGCGATGGCGGGCCTCCGCACGCGCGTCCTCGACCGGCTCTATTTCGTCGCCGGCTATAGGTACTTTTCCACCTCGAATCTCCGCCTCGGCGGCGCCACGCTCGACTACCACGCCCACACCATCGATTTCGGCTTCGCCCGGCACTTCTGAGGCCACGCATCGCGCCTGGGCGCTCGCTATCGTCGTCGGGCAGGTTTTCCCTTTTCTTCCCCAAAGTGCCACCCTACTCTCGCCGCCGCGAATGCCGGCGCCCTCAACCGAGCCGGCGAACACAGGGAGAGGACGACATGAACTGGAGCACACGGGCCGGGCGTCTCATCGGCGCCGCGGCCGCGACCATGCTGATCGCCGCGCCGGTATCGGCGCAGCAGTTCGTCATGAAGCTCACCAATATCGCGGTCAACGAGCCGACGCACGAGCACATGAAGATGATCAAGGAAGAGGTCGAGAAGCGGAGCGGCGGCCGGATCAAGGCCGAGGTCTATCCGGGTGCGCAGCTCGGCGGCTTTCCGCGCATGATCGAGGGCGTGCAGTTCGGCACGATCGAGGTCTATACCGGCCCGCCCGGCTTCCAGCGCGGCCTCGACCCGCGCATGCAGATCGTCGACACGCCCGGCCTCTATGACGACATGGAGCACGGGCAGCGGGTCATGACCGATCCCGAGTTCCGCAACCGCTTCCTCGAGATCAATACGCCCAAAGGGCTGAAGGGCATCAGCCTCTACAACTACGGCCCGACCGCCTATGCCTCGACGACGCCGCTGCGGCGGATCGAGGACTTCCGCGGCAAGAAGATCCGTGTGCTCGCGACCCGGGTCGAGATCGAGGCGATGAGCCGGCTCGGCGCGAGTGGCGTGCCGATGGACCTCGCCGAGGTGCTGCCCGCGCTCCAGACCCGCGTCATCGACGCGGTGCGGAGCTCCATGGTCGTGATGGGCGCGGGCAAGTATTTCTCGGTCGCCAAGACCATCACCGACGTGCAGGACTCGATGATCCCGATCGGCGTCTGGGTATCGACGGTCTGGTTCAACAAGCTGCCGGCCGATCTGCAGAAGGTCATCCTCGATGTCGGCCGCGAGACCGAAGATCCGATCTTCCGCATCTCGCTCGATTTCGACAAGCGCGGCGCACAGGTGTGGCGCGACAACGGCGCCGAGGTGATCCAACTGTCGACCGAGGAACGCGCCGAGTTCATGCGTCGCGTGCGGTCGGTCGCCGACGAGGTGTTGGGCAACGACCCGCAGCTCAAGGACATGTACGGGCTCCTCAAGAACGTCACCGAACGCCACCGCAGAAAGAGCTGAAGCCCCGTTGCCCGGCTCGAGCCGACGGCCCAGTGCGTTCACACGACGCGCTGGGTCGTCGCTGGGGATCGTCGCTGGGGGTCGTCGCTGGGGGTCGTCGCTGGGGGTTGTCGCCGGGGGTTGTCGCTGGCGGTCGTCCCTCGCGCAGACGACGACGGTGGACGCGGTTTGTACTTTTTTTGGTGCGCATAGCGCACGGGCAGGGTGAGCGGCGAACCGGAACCCGGGTCGCCGGATCAGGCCCTCATAAGGCTCTCGGCAGGCTCTAAT
>VGEU01000059.1 GCA_016869145.1 Alphaproteobacteria bacterium
GGAGCGCCGGCGTCCGCGCGATCAGCGCACCGACCCCCGGCGGCCCGCCGATCTTGTGCGCCGAGAGGCTGACGAGATCGGCCGCGGCGAGCGCATCGAGGGCGATGCGGCCCGGCCCCTGCACCGCATCGCAATGAAAGAGCGCGCCCGCCTCGTGGGCGAGACCGGCGGCGGCAGCGACCGGCTGGACGACGCCGGTCTCGTTGTTGGCGAGCATGACCGAGACGAGAGCCGGCCGCGGGTCGGCGGCGAGGAGCCGGGCGAGCGCTCCGAGGTCGAGGCGGCCCTCGGCGTCGACCGGGACCAAGGTCGCATCGGCGCGGGCGCGGGCGACCGAGGGGTGCTCGACCGCCGAGACGAGGACCGGGCCCGCGGCCTGGTAGAGCGCGAGGCTGTTCGCCTCGGTCGCGCCGGCGGTGAAGACGACCGCCTCGGGCGCGGCCCCGACCAGGGCGGCGACCCGGGCGCGGGCGGCCTCGACGACCTGCCGCGCGGCGCGGCCGCGGCCATGGACCGAGGACGGATTGCCGCCGGACGCGAGCGTCTCGACCACGGCCCGGACCACCGCCGGCCAGGGCGGTTGGGTCGCGTTGTGGTCGAGATAGACCTCGGTCATCGGCCGTTCCGGACGGGGCGCGCGGGGGCCGCCGCGGGCCTTGAATTTCGGGGGCGCCATCGTGCTACACTCCGCGGCCTTGCGAGGGCCCCCCGGGGTTCGCCGGCACCCTACACCGGCCCAGATGGGCGACTAACGGACGGATTGCCAGTTGTCCAGGACGACCTTCGACCCGACGCCCGATGCCTGAAGTCATCTTCAACGGATCCGAAGGCCGGATCGAGGGCCGCTACCACCACAGCAAGCGGCGCAACGCACCGATCGCGCTCCTCCTCCACCCGCACCCGCGCTTCGGCGGGTCGATGAACAACCGCGTCGTCTACCAGGTGTTCCACGCCTTCGCGCGGCGCGAGTTCTCGGCGCTCAGGTTCAACTTCCGCGGGGTCGGCCGCTCGCAGGGCGTGCCCGACGACGGCCAGGGCGAGCTCGCCGACGCGGCGGCCGCGCTCGACTGGCTGCAGGCCGCCAACCCCGACGCCGAGCAGTGCTGGATCGGCGGCTTCTCGTTCGGCGCCTGGGTCGGCATGCAGCTCCTGATGCGCCGGCCCGAGATCTCGGGCTTCATCGCCGTCGCGCCGCCCGCCAACCGCTATGATTTCTCCTTCCTCGCCCCCTGCCCCGCCTCGGGGCTGATCGTCCACGGCGATTCCGACGACCTGGTGCCGGTTGACAGCGCCTCCGCGCTCGCGACCAAGCTCTCGCACCAGCGCCACATCTCGGTTGCGTTCCGCCCCGTGGACGGGGCCAATCACTTCTTCCACAACAAGCTCGACGAGCTGACCGTCGAGGTCGACCGCTATCTCGACGCCAAGATCGCCAAGCAGAAGGCGGTCGCCCGCGGCTGAACGGCTCACGCCGCGGCGCGCGGCGCGCGGTAGAGCCGCCCGCCCGGCATCGGCCGCGGCACCCCGGTCGTCTCGGGGAGGCTGAGCGGCAGCCCCAGGCGGCTCCGCACCGCGAGGAACGCGAACGCCTCCGCCTCGAGCGCATCCCCGTCCCAGCCCTCCGCCTCGACCGGATCGACCGCGACGCCGAGCGCGTCGCGGAGTCCCTGCACGAGGACCGGGTTGAGCCGTCCGCCGCCCGTCACCAGCCAGCGGCGCGCCGGCGCCGGGAGATGCGCGCGCGCCGCCGCGACGCACTGGACGGTGAAGGCCGCGAGCGTCGCCGCGCCGTCGGCGGCGCCGAGGCCCGCCACCGCGTCGAGCCCGAAATCGGTGCGGTCGAGCGATTTCGGCGGCCGGCGCGCGAAATAGGCGTGCGCCGTCAGGGCGGCGAGGCGGGCGGGATCGACGGTGCCCGCGGCGGCGAGACGGCCGCCCTCGTCATAGGGGCGCCCGGTGTGGCGGAGCGTCCAGTCGTCGAGGAGCGCGTTGGCCGGCCCGGTGTCGAAGGCGAGGATGCGCCCGTCGGCGCCGATCCAGGTGAGGTTGCCGACCCCGCCGAGATTGAGGACCGCGAGCGGCCGGGCGAGCGTGGCGGCGAGGGCCGCGTGGTAGAGCGGCACGAACGGCGCCCCCTCGCCACCGGCGGCGACGTCGGCGAGGCGGAAATCACCGATGACGTCGATCCCGGTCGCGCGCGCGAGCGCGGCCGAATCGCCGATCTGGCGCGTCGTCCGCGTGCGGGGCCGGTGAAAGATCGTGTGGCCGTGGAACCCGACGAGATCGATGCCCGCCGCCGCGAGGCCGGCGGCCGCGAGGAGACCGGCGACGGCCTCGGCGTGGCGGCGGGTGAGCTCGGCCTCGACGGCGGCGACCGCGTCCGCATCGGCGCCCTCGCCGAGGATGGCGGCGAGACGAGCGCGGAAGGCGGGATCGTAGGGTGTCGTCCGGTGCACGCCGGTGCGCGCGACCGCGACGCCGTCGGTCTCGATCAGGGCGGCGTCGATCCCGTCCATCGACGTCCCGCTCATCAGCCCGACGGCGCGCATCGGCGGCGCCTCAGAACGTCGCGCCCGACTTCTTCCAGGCGTCGATGATCTCCGAGCCCGTCGCGCGCCACACCCCGGCGTGGCCGCAGATATAGCGGAGCGCGTTGTCGAGCGCATGGATGCGGTGCGGCATGCCGATGATGAACGGATGGAGGCAGATCGCCATCACCCGCGCATTATCGGCGCCTTCGCGGTAGAGGCAGTCGAACTGGCGGCAGATCATGTCGCAGAACGCATCCGCCGTGTGCCCGCCGCGCAGGATCTGCGGGATGTCGTTGATCTCGGTCGAGTACGGGATGGCGCAAATGGTCTTGCCGCCGACCGTCATGGTGAACGGCTGGTCGTCGTTGCAGAAATCGGCGCAGTACTCGATGCCGGCCTCGATCAGGAAATCGAGCGTGTTCCACGACTGGGTGAGGCCGGAGGAGAGCCAGCCGCGCGGACGCGCGCCGGTCGCCTTGCCGATGCGCTCGACCGTGCGCTGGATCAGGGCGCGCTCCTCCTCGGGCGGGAGCTGGTTGAGATAGCGCGTGTTGGTCTCGTTGTGGCCCATGAACTCCCAGCCGAGCTTCAACCCGTCCTCGATGATCGCCGGATAGCCGTCGCAGACATGGCTGTTGAGGGCGACGGTGCCGCGCACGCCATGGCGCGCCATCACCTCCATCATGCGGAAGATGCCGACCCGCGCGCCGTAATCGCGCGGCACCCAGTTGATGACGTCGGGCGCCTTGCCGATGCCGCCCGGCACCGGCTCGTCGAGGGCGAAGATCTCGATATTGGGGATCACCCAGAGCGCGACGCGGGCGCCGTTCGGCCACTGGAGCCGCGGCCGGCGGTTGATCGGCGTATAGGGAAACGGTCCATAGGGTTGCGGCTTCATGACGGCCTCGCGTCTCATCCCGGTGACGGTGCCAGTTTCCCCACCCGCCGCGGCCGGGGTCAACGGATTTCGCGCCCGCCTCGCCGGCCGCGGCGAAGCTGTGCTATGAACCGCGCGCCATGACCCGTTACCGCTCCGAGTTCCTGCGCGAGATCGCCGCGCGCGGCTTCGTCCACCAGTGCACCGACGAAGACGGCCTCGATGCCGCACTCGCCGAGGGCCGCCCGCGCGCCGCCTATATCGGCTTCGACTGCACCGCCGATTCGCTCCATGTCGGCAGCCTGGTGCCGATCATGTTGCTGCGCTGGCTGCAACGCGCGGGCCACAAGCCGATCGTCCTGATGGGCGGCGGCACGACCAAGGTCGGCGATCCGTCGGGCAAGGACGAATCGCGCCAGCTCCTCGACGAGGCGCAGATCGCGCGCAACATGGCCGGGATCAAGGGCGTGTTCGCGAAGTATCTCGTCTTCGGCGACGGCCCGACCGACGCGGTGATGGCGAACAACGCCGACTGGCTCGACGCGCTCGCCTATATCGCGTTCCTCCGCGAATACGGCCGCCACTTCTCGGTCAACCGCATGCTCGGGTTCGACGCGGTCAAACTCCGCCTCGAGCGCGAGCAACCGCTGACATTCCTCGAGTTCAACTACATGGTGCTCCAGGCCTACGACTTCCTCGAGCTCGCACGGCGCAACGACTGCCTCCTGCAGATGGGCGGCTCCGACCAGTGGGGCAACATCGTCAACGGCGTCGAGCTCGCCCGCCGCGTCGACGGACGCTCGATCTTCGGCCTGACCTCGCCCCTCATCACGCTCGCGAGCGGGGCGAAGATGGGCAAGACCGCGGCCGGCGCCGTCTGGCTCAACGCCGACCGCCTGGCGCCGTTCGACTACTACCAGTTCTGGCGCAACACCGACGATCCCGACGTCGGCCGCTTTCTCCGCCTGTTCACCGAGCTGCCGCTCACCGAGATCGACCGCCTCGCCGCACTCGCGGGCGCCGAGATCAACGACGCGAAGCGCGTCCTCGCCGTCGAGGCGACGCGGCTCTGCCACGGCAACGCCGCCGCCGAGGACGCCGACCGCCGCGCCCGCGCCGTGTTCGGCGCCGGCGACGACAGCGCGGTGCCGCTCGTGGTCGACGTCTCGGCGCTACCCGCTGAGGGCGGCACGATCGCGATCTCGGCGCTCGTCACGGCAGCCGGGTTCGCCAAGACCAACAGCGAGGCGCGGCGGCTGATCGAGGGCGGCGGCGTCTTCGTCGACGACGCGCCGACGACCGACGCCTTCGCCCGCATCGCGCCGACCGCATCCGGCATCGTGCTCCGCGTCGGCAAGAAGCGGCGCGCGCGCATCGTGCGACACGACTAGCATCGCGCGCGGCCCCATAAAGTGCGCGCCTTCGCGCGGCCCAATCGATTGCGCGCCTTCGCGCGGGGGTCACTCGCGCGCCGGCGAGCGCTCGGGCACGTCCTCGCCGACCGGGCCGCCGAGGCGGAAGATGCGCCGGAGGATGCCGGGCGTCACGATGCTGAGCGGATTGACCGAGACTTGCGGGTCATCGAGCGTGCCGCGGAGTGTGTAGGCGGCAGCGAAGACGCCGCTTCCCTTCTCGCCGGTCAGAACCGTGCCGAGAATCGGGATGCCGCCGAGGAGGCTGTTCAGCGTGTAGGCAGGCACGATCGTGCCCTCGAGCGCGACGGCCTTCTTGTCGCGGTCGATCTGGCCGCGCGCGGTGAGGCCGACATCGGAGCCGACGGTGCGCGCCTCGTCGATCTGGAGGACCGGATCGCTATAGGCGAACACCACCTCGAGGCTCGTGAATTCCGTCGAGGACTGCGGTCGGCCGTCGGGCCCCTTGACCTCGGTCTGGGCGAACAGCCGGCCGAGCGCCGGGCTGTCGACGACGCGGAACTCGCGCGCCTTGACCTCGCCCTTCCACGGCTCGGCATCGCCCGCGCGCGCGGCCTTGAGCTCGAGCGTGCCGTCCTTGATGCGGTCATCGATGCGGAGCGCGGCGACCGCCGCGCCGGCATCGGCGGCGGCGAGCGTCACGGTCTCGTTCGCGGCCCGGCGCTCATAGCGGACGCGGGCACCGCGCGCCTCGGCGAGCGTGCCGTCGGCGTCGATCCGCACCCAGGCCCGGCCGTCGTTCTCGAGCGTCGCGACCGCGCCCGCCATTGCCGGGAGATCGCCGAGGAAGACGCGGTCGAGGGCGACGGTGATGCGCATCGGCGGGCCGTCGGCGGCGGGCGTGCTTGGTTCGCCCGGCGCGAGAAGCGGGCCGGCGTCGAGGCTCCGGCCGGTGATCGCGACATCGAAGCCGCGTGCCGCGCGGCGCGCAAGCGTCGCTCCGATCGCGGTCGCGCCCTGGTTCAATTCATCGAGGCGGGCGGCGGCGATCGTGCGGCCGTCGTCGGCGAAGGTGACCGAGCCCGAGGCGCGGAGATCGGCGGCCTCGATCGCGATGTTGTCGAGCGCGCGGAGACGGCCGTCGTCGAGGACGAGGCGGAGCGTGCCCCGCCCGGCCGTGCCCGCCGCCTTCTTCCACCCGAGCGGCGCGAGCGCGAGCGTCGCGTTGTCGAGCCCGAGCGCAATCGTCGCCTCGCCGCGCGCGGCATCGATCTGCTGATAGGTGAGATCGACGCCGACGGGCCCGGTCAGGAACGGCGCGGCGCCGAGATCGAGCGTGCGCCGCCCGGCATCGTCGAGCGTGCCGGTGACGCGATAGGTGCGCGGCGGGCGGCGGCGGTCGTTGAAGTTCTCGGTCCAGGCGACGCGGACCGGGATGCCGGCGAAGCGCGCATCGCCGTTCGCCTGCATGCCGTTCTGGTCGACCGTGAGCCGCACCGTGCCGTTCGTCACGTCGCGGCCGAGCGCGGCCTGGCGGATCGCGACCTCGCGGAGCTCGGCGCGCGCGGTGACGCCGAGCTGGTCGACCGAGAGATCGCGAAGCAGCGGAAAGCGGAGCCCGAGCCGCGTGGTGCCGCTGCCGCCGACCTGGTCGGGCTTGAGCCCGATCCGGTCGAGGAGGCGGAGCCGGTCGTGCGCGAGAAGCGCGAGCTTGTCGCCGAGCGGGCCCTGGATCTGGAGATCGAGCGCGAGGCGGTGATCGGTGCCGTCGAGGCCGCTGATCGTCGCCGTGCCCTCGGGCATGCGGAGGTTCCCGAGGCTGCCGCCGCGGAAGGTGAAGTCGAACCGGTCGGTGGTGAACGCGACCGCGGCGACGGCGCCGCGGACCGGCGGCATCGGATCGAGATAGCGGATCGTCGCGCCCTCGATCTGCATGGTGCCGGCGAGGCGCTCGACTGCGACCGCGCCGTCGGTGCCGCGCGGCACGCGGAGCCGCGCCTGGACGACGGTGTCGCGGACCATGCCGTCCTTGAGGTTGGCGGCGATCCACGCGCGCGGATTGGGCGCGGCCTTGTCCGGCCAGTAGCGCGGCAGCGCATCGAGCGCCATGTTGCGGATCGCGATCGTGCCCTCGGGCACGATCGTCTCGCCGTCGGCGCGGATCTCGGCCGTCGCCGCGACCGTCGGCCCGCCGAGATCGGCGGTGAGCGCATCGAGGATCACGCGCTCGGGATCGCGCAAGACGCGGCCCTTGACCGAAAGGGCGCCGGCGCGGAGCCCGTTCGGCCACAGCCCGGGCGCGCGGATCGTTCCCGACAGCGCCGAGGCCGCGAAGCCGGCGTCGAGGACCTTGCCGTCGAGATCGAAGGCGAAGGAGACCTCGCCCGCGACGGTCGCATCGACATGGGTCGCCGGCGCGAGATCGGAGCTCAGGCGCGTGAGCTCGACGAGACGGAGATCGCGGAACAGGATCGCGCCGCGTCCCTCGCTCGCGCCGGCCACGATCCGGAGCGCGGCGAGAAAGCGCGTCGGCCGGTCGCCGAGGGCGACGTCGAGCGCGAGGTCGGCGGCGACGGCGCCGCCATCGTTGCGGATCTCGGCCGATTCCATCCGCGCCTGCCAGCGCGAGCGGCTGCGCCGGTCGTCGACATCGAGCGTCGCGCGGAGGACACGCGCGCCGGCGAGCCGGCTGAGAAGGCCGCCGTCCTCGGTCCAGCGCAGCAATTGGCCGATCAGCTGGGCAGACGTCGTCGGCGGGCCCTCGCCGCCGCGTCCGGCGAGATCGAAGCCGATCGCGCCCGTCTCGTCGCGGAACACGGCGACGCGCGGGCCGATGACGTCGATGCGGGTCGGCGCCATGCGTCCGACGACGAGGTCGCGGAGCGACAGGCTGACGCCGAGCTCGGGGATGACCGCATGCGTGCGCCCGTCGCCGCCGACGGCGCGGACGCCGACCGCGACGATGTCGAGCCAGACATCGTCCGGCCGGAACCCGAGCCGCGCATCGTCGATCTCGATCCGGAGCGGGCGCGCGAGGTCGGCGAGCGCGTTCTGCACGTGCGGACGCAGGAAGCCGATCGAGACCGGCGCCTCGCTCATCCGCCACAGGACGAAGCCGATGAGACCGGCGATCACGACGACGATCGCCACCAGCACCTCGAGGAAGACCCGCGTCGAGCGCGTCAGCATGGTGGCCGTGCGGGCCGCGGGCTTGACCGCCCCCGCCCCCTGCTCCAGTGTGCGCGGCGAACGACCGACCGCAGGGCGATCATGACGCGGCTCGCCGCCTCGCTATCGACCGATCCCGACCGGTTTCCGCCGCCGGCCTCCGCCGCCGACGTGGCGCGTGCGCTCGCCGACTGGCGGGCCGATCCGGCGCGCGCGGCGATGGCCGACGATCGGGCGGCGGCGAAGCTCCTCGCGGCGGTGTTCGGCAACAGCCCGTTCCTCACCCATGCGCTCCTCCGCGAGCCGGAGACCGCGCTTGCGATCCTCGGCCAGGGGCCCGAGCCGATCCTCGAGGCCGCGCTCGCGGATTTCGCGACGCCCATCCCGAATACGCCAGATACGATGGAGGTGATGCGCCGGATGCGTCGCGCCAAGCGGCAAAGCGCCCTCGCGATCGGGATCGCCGATATCGCGGGCGCCTGGGACGGGAGGCGCGTGACGGAGGCGCTGAGCGCCGTCGCCGACGCGGCGCTCGGGCGGGCGACGGCGCACCTCCTCGACCGGCTCCACGCGCGGGGCGATCTGGTGCTTCCGGATCCGTTCGCCCCGGAGCGCGACAGCGGCGTGATCGTCCTCGGCATGGGCAAGCTCGGCGCGCGCGAGCTCAACTACTCGAGCGATATCGACCTGATCATTCTCTACGATCATGAGCGGATCGTCTACACGGGCAAGGACGGCCTGTCGACCTGCATGATCCGCTTCGCGCGCGACCTCGTGCGCGTGGTCGAGGCGCGCACCGCCGACGGCTACGTCTTCCGCACCGATCTCAGGCTCCGTCCCGATCCCGGCTCGACGCCGCCCGCGGTCTCGGTGATCGCGGCCGAGACCTATTACGAGAGCACCGGCCAGAACTGGGAGCGCGCGGCGATGATCAAGGCGCGCGTCGTCGCCGGCGACCGCGTCGCGGGCCAACGCTTCCTCGACTATCTCCGTCCGTTCGTGTGGCGGCGGAGCCTCGATTTCGCCGCGATCCAGGACATCCACTCGATCAAGCGCCAGATCAACGCGCACAAGGGCGGCGCCGCGATCGCGATCCCGGGACACAACGTCAAGCTCGGGCGCGGCGGCATCCGCGAGATCGAGTTCTACGCCCAGACGCAGCAGCTCATCTGGGGCGGGCGCCAGCCGGCGCTCCGCGTCGCCGACACCTGCACCGCGCTCCGCCGCCTCGCCGAGGCCGCCCATATCGGCGCCGACGCGGTCGTCGATCTCGAGGGCGCCTACTGGTATCTCCGCCGCCTCGAGCACCGCCTGCAGATGATCGACGACCGCCAGACCCACAGCCTGCCGGCGGATGCGGACGGGATCGCCGCGGTCGCGGCGTTCATGGGCTTCGCCGACGCGCGGTCCTTCGTCGCCGCGACCGAGGCGGTCCTCCGGCGCGTCGAGGAACGCTATGCGCGCCTCTTTGAGGAATCGCCCGATCTCTCCGGCCCGGGCAATCTCGTGTTCACCGGCACCGAGGACGACCCCGACACGATGAAGACGCTCGGCGCGCTCGGCTATGGCAACCCATCGATGGTCGCGGCCGCCGTCCGCGCCTGGCACCATGGCCGCTACCGCGCGACGCGCTCGACCCGGGCGAAGGAAATCCTGACCGAGCTGATGCCGACGCTCCTCGCGGCGCTCGCGCGTACCGCCGATCCCGACGAGGCGCTGCGGCGCTTCGATGCCTTCCTCGGCGGGCTGCCGGCCGGCGTCCAGCTCTTCTCGCTGTTCCAGAACAACCCGGGCCTCCTCGATCTCGTCGCCGAGGTGATGGGCTCGACACCGCGGCTCGCCGATTGGCTGAGCTGGAACCCAGCGCTCCTCGACGGCATCCTGACCGGCGCCTATCTCGACCCGACCGCGGCGCCGGCGGCGCTCGATGCCGAGATCGCGGCCGCGCTCGAGCAGGCGCGCGATCACCAGGACGTCCTCGACGTGCTGCGGCGCTGGAACAACGAGCGCATGTTCCGGATCGGCGTCCGCATGATCCAGGGCGGCATCGACCCCGAGACCGCGGGCGCGGCGCTCTCCGACACCGCGGATGCGGCGATGCGGGCGATGCTGCCGGCGGTCGAGCGCGACTTCGCACGCCTCCACGGCCGGGTTCCCGGCGCCGCCTTCGCCGTCGTCGCGCTCGGCAAGCTCGGCGGGCGCGAGATGACGGCGGGCTCCGACCTCGATCTCGTGTTCGTCTACGAGGCCGACCCGGCGCACGAGACCTCCGACGGCGCGCGCCCGCTCGCGGCGCTGGTCTATTTCACGCGGCTCGGCCAGCGGCTGATCAACGCGGTGACCGCGCCGACCGGCGAGGGCAAGCTCTACGAGGTCGACATGCGGCTCCGCCCGTCGGGGAACAAGGGCCCGATCGCCTCGGCGCTCGCGGCCTTCGTCGCCTACCAGACCGAGGCGGCGTGGACGTGGGAGCATCTCGCGTTGACGCGCGCGCGGGTGATCGCCGGCCCGCCGGAATTCGCCGCCCGCATCGATGCGGCGATCCGCGCCATCCTCATTCGCCGGCGCGACCCGGCGGCGCTCGCGCGCGAGGTCGCCCTGATGCGCGAGCGCATGGCGCGCGAGCACCGGGCGGCCAACATCTTCGACGTCAAGCATCTCCGCGGCGGCCTCGTCGATATCGAGTTCATCGCCCAGTTCCTGATACTCCGCTACGCCGCCGACCATCCGGGCGTGCGCGCGACCAACACGACCGACGCGCTCGCCGGCCTCGCCGAGGCGGGGCTCCTCGACCGCGCGCGGGCCGAGATGCTGATCGGCGCCATGCATCTCTGGCGCCGGGTGCAGGGGACGCTCCGGCTCGCGCTCGCGGGCGATCTCGACGAGGCGGCGGCGCCCGAGGGCTTGCGCCGGCTCCTCACGCGGGCCGCCGGCGCCGTTGACTTCGAGGCGCTCCGCGCGAACGTCATGGCCACCGCAGCCCGCGCGCATGCCGCCTTCGTCGACATCGTCGAAGCCGCGTCCGCCCCGGCCGGTGACAAGGAGGGAACGCGATGAAACTCGAAATTGGCGACAAGGCGCCGGAATTCACGTTGCCGACGGACGGCGGCGGCACGGTCTCGCTCAAGACGCTCCGCGGCCGGAAGGTGATCGTCTACTTCTATCCGAAGGACGACACGAGCGGATGCACCGCCGAAGCCTGCGGCTTCCGAGACAGCATGCCGGACTTCCGCAAGGCGAACGCCGAGATCATCGGCATATCGAAGGACACGGTCGCCAAACACGACAAGTTCAAGGCGAAGCACGACCTCAACTTCACCCTCGCCTCCGACATCGATGGCGGCGTCGTCGAGGCCTATGGCGTATGGGTCAAGAAGAGGATGTTCGACCGGCATTACATGGGGATCGAGCGCTCGACGTTCCTGATCGACGAGAAGGGTGTGCTGCGCGCCATCTGGCGCAAGGTCAATCTCGCCGAGCACGTCGCGGAGGTTCTCGCGGCGGCGAAGCGGCTCAAGCCGGGCGCCTGAGCCGGAGCCACGGCACGAGACCCCAGCCGAACGACAGGAGCGCGCTCGCCAGCATGATCGCGACGAGCGGCCCGGCGGTCCCGTCATAGACGAGGCCGAAGATCTGCGACATCACCGCGCCGCAGAAGAACTGCATGAAGACGCCAATGCCCGATGCGGTGCCGGCGCGGTCGCGGTCGACCGCCATCGCGCCTCCCTGGGCGTTGGGCAGCGCGAGTCCCTGGGCGATGGTGATGCCGAAGCCGGGGAGAAAGAGGCTCGCCGGGCTGAGCGCGTCGGCGAGGACGACGACGACCGCGCTCGCCGCCGAGAGGACCAGGATCGCCGCGCCGGTCACCACCATCGCCTCGATGCTGACGCGCCCGCCGAGCCGGTTCGAGATGAACGAGCCGATGAAGAACCCGGTCGGGAAGACGAGGAACCAGAGCCCGTACTCGGAGGCCGGCCGGGCGAGCTGATCGCGCATCACGAAGGACGCGCCCGAGGCCAGCGTGAGGAAGGTGCCGGTCGAGAAGCCCGACTGGAACACGCAGCCCGCGAAGCGCGCGCTCGCGAAGAGCTGGCGGTAGCCGAGCATCAGGACGCGGAGGCTCGGCGCCGCGCGACCGCGCGGCCGGGTCTCGGCGAGGACGAACCACGACAGGACGAAGATGATCGCGCCGAGCACGAAGGCGACGACGAAGAGCGCGCGCCAGCCGAACAGGTCGATCACGAGCCCACCGAGCGGCGGCGCGATCATCGGCCCGAGCGTATAGGCCATGGTCATCAGCGCGAGCGCGCGGACGAGGCGGTCGGGCGGGAACATGTCGTGGGCGATGGTGCGCGACAGCGTGACGCCGCAGGCGGCACCGACCGCCTGCAGGAGGCGGCCGGCGAGGAGGACCTCGATCCGACCCGCAATTGCGGCGAGGAGCGAGCCCGCGAGGAAGAGCGTGATGCCGATCAGGAGCATCGGTCGCCGTCCGTAGCGGTCCGACAGCGTGCCGTAGACGAGGTTGAAGAACGCCATCGCGAACAGCACCAGCGAGGCGGTCGACTGCGCCAGCGCATCGGTGATCGCGAACGCCTCGCGCACCGCCGGGATCGCGGGGAAATAGAGGTGCACGGCGAGCGGGCCGACGATGCTGAGCGCGGCGATCGCGGTGAGGACGAGAAGGCCGGGCGGCGCCGGCGCGGCCGGTGGCTGGTCGGCGGCCACGCTCAGGACCTTCTCCGGCGCGCGACGATGAGCGGGGTCGCCCCGGCGATGAAGGTGAGGACGCCGACGACCAGCACCGTGACGACGAGCGGCGCCGGCGTCGCGTTGTGGAAGAGGCCGAAGATCTGCGTGAACAGCCCGCCCAGGATGAACTGGAGCGCGACCGCGATGCCCGAGGCGGTGCCGGCGAGCCGGCGGTCGATCGCGAACGCGCTCGCCTGGGCGTTGGGGAGCGAGATCCCCTGGCCGAAGGTGAGAAGGAAGCCGGGCAGGAACAGGATGAAGGGCGCCTTGATCCCGAGCGCGACGAGAAGCGCGAACAGGAGCCCGGAGCCGAGGACGAATGTCGAGCCGACGAAGACGAGCGTGTCGCCCTTGAACAGGCGGCTCAGCTGGCCGCCGGTGAAATTCCCGAGCATGAAGCCGATCGGGAGGATGATGAAATAGAGGCCGTACTCGGCCGCGGGCCGGCCGAGATAGTCGGTCATGACGAACGAGGCGCCGCCCGCGATGACGTAGAACCCGGCCGCGGCGAGCCCGATCTGGAACGCGTAGGCGGTGAAGAGGACGCTCGAGAAGAGCCGGCGATAGGCGCCGAGGAGGGCGGCGACGCCGATGACCGCGCGCCCCTCGGGCCGCGTCTCGTGCAGGACGAACCACGCGAGCACCGTGACCGCGCCCGCGATCACCAGCGCGAGCACGAAGATGCCGCGCCAGCCGGTGTGGTCGACGAGGAGCCCGCCGATCGGCGGCGCGATCATCGGGCCGATCGTGTAGCCCATCGTGAGATAGGCGATGGCGCGCACCACCTTGTCGGGCGGATAGCTGTCGTTCGCCATCGAGCGCGCGAGCGTCGTGCCGCAGCCGGCGCCGATCGCCTGGAGGAGCCGGGCGGCGATCAGCACCTCGATCTCCTCGGCGAGCGCGGCGAGCGCGGTGCCGACGAGAAAGATGCCGAGCCCCCAGAACAGGAGCGGCCGGCGGCCATAGCGGTCGGACAGCGAGCCATAGGCGAGCGTCGCGATCGCCATCACGAAGAGCGTCAGCGAGGCCGCGAACTGCGCCAGCGCATCGGCGACGCCGAAGGCCGCGCGCACCGCGGGCATCGCCGGAAAGAACAGGTGGACCGCGAGCGGCCCGACCACGGTGATCGCGGAGAGCGTCGGCAGGAACAGCGGTCCTGGCCTCGGGTCGGCGGCGGAGGACATCGGGGCTCACGCAAGGGGTGCGTGAGCGGGGATAGAGCCTATTCGGCCCGAGCGCAACGGCGGAAGCGGCCGCGCGCGGGCCCGGTCAGGCCGGCGCCTCGAGATCAGCGATCAGCGCGGCGAGAAAATGCGCCGCCTCGCCGCCATTGACGACCCGGTGGTCGAAGGTGAGCGAGAGCGGCAGGAGGCGATGGACGGCCGGTCGGCCCAGAGCGGCGACGACGCGCGGCACGATGCGCCCGGCGCCGATGATCGCGACCTGCGGCGGCACGACGACGAGGGCGGCGAAGCGGCCGGCGCCGAACATGCCGAAATTGGAGAGCGTCATGGTCGCGCCGCGCAGCTCCTCGGGCGGGATCTGGCGCGCCACGACGTCCTTCTTGAGCGCCTCGAGCCCGGCGCGGATGTCGCCGGGCGTGCGCGCGCCGATGTCGCGCATGATCGGGACGAACAGCCCGTCCTCGGTGTGGACCGCGATCCCGAGATCGACGCGGGCGTGCACACGCCGGCTCGCCTCGCGCCCGTCATACCAGGCGTTCAGGGCCGGCGCGGCAGGCGGCGGCGATGGCGCGGATCAGCCGCACGGTGACGTCGGTGCCGGCGGGCCAGGCCTCGATGTCGGCCTCGTCGACGACGGTGGTCGGCACGATCTCGGCGTGGGCCTGCGCCATCTTCTGCGCCATGACGCGACGGACGCCGCGGAGCGGCTCGGGCCGCGCCATGCCGGCGAGCGTGCGTGCGAGCCGCTCGACGTCGGCGGCGGTGATCGCGCCCTCGGGCCCCGTCGCATCGACCACGGCGAGATCGACATCGAGCTTCCGCGCGAGCGCGCGGACCGCGGGCGTCGCCTTGACGCGGACCGGCGCCGCGGTGTCGACGACGGCGGCCTCGTCGATGCGGACCGCCTCTTTCGGCAATTCGCCCGCGATCGCGCCCGTGTCGGCGGCGCGCCCGGTATCGAACTCGACCAGCGGCGCGCCGATCTTCACGACCGCGCCGGGCGCCGCGTGCAGCGTCACGACGCGGCCCGACTGCGGCGCCGGGATCTCGACCACCGCCTTGTCGTTCTCGACCGAGACGAGCGGCTGGTCGGCGACGACCTGGGCACCCGGCTCGACGTGCCAGGCGACGATCTCGGCCTCGGTGAGCCCCTCGCCGAGGTCGGGCAGGCGGAACGTGGTCATTGGAACCTCACGACGCGGCGGGCGGCCTCGACGATGCGGGCCTCGGACGGGACATAAGCGTGCTCGAGACGGGCGAGCGGCACGACGGTGTCCCAGCCGGCGACGCGCACGATCGGCGCGAGGAGGGTGAGAAGGCCGTGCTCGGCGACGATCGCCGCGACCTCGGCGCCGAGGCCCGCGGTCTCCGCCGCCTCGTGCACGACGACCAGCCGGCCGGTCTTGGCGACCGATTGCAGGATGGTGTCGCGGTCGATCGGCTTCAGCGTCGCGACGTCGATCACCTCGGCGGCGATCCCCTCGGCGGCGAGCCGGTCGGCGGCGGCGAGCGTCTCTTTGACCGCGGCGCCCCAGGTGACGAGGGTCACGTCGCGCCCCTCGCGGAGGACGAAGCACACATCGAGCGGCAGCGCGCGGCCGTCGTCGGCGACGCGCTCGCGCACCGCGCGGTAGAGCCGCGTCGGCTCGAGGAAGACCACCGGATCGGGATCGCGGATCGCCGCGAGCAGGAGCCCGTAGGCGCGCGCCGGCGAGGACGGCACGACGACGCGCAGGCCCGGGATATGGGCGAATAGCGCCTCGGTCGATTCCGAGTGGTGCTCCGGCGCGCGGATGCCGGCGCCGGTCGGGGTGCGCAACACCATCGGGCAGGACAGCCGGCCGCGCGTCCGGTTGCGGAGCCGGCTCGCATGGTTCACGATCTGGTCGAGCGCCGGGTAGACGAAGCCCATGAACTGGATCTCGGCGACCGGCTTGAGCCCGGCGGCGGCCATGCCGACGGCGATGCCGGCGATCGAGGCCTCGGCGAGCGGGGTGTCGAGCACGCGCGCCGGGCCGAACGCGTCGAGGAGCCCGAGCGTGGCGCGGAAGACGCCGCCATTGCGCCCGATGTCCTCGCCCATCACGACGACCGACGGATCCTCGGCCATGGCGCGCCGGAGCGCCTGGTTGACCGTGCCGACCAGCGTGACCTCGTCCGCCTCAGCCATGGTCGGCCTCCGTCTCGACCGCCGCGCGCTGGGCGGCGAGCGCGGGCGGCAGCGTCGCGTAGAGGTGATCGAACATGTCGGTCGGCCGCGGCGGCGGCAGCGCGAGATAGGCATCGCGCGCCGTGTCGACCTCGGCGCGGCAGCGCGCGATCAGCGCCTCCTCGTCGTCCTTGGTCCACCAGCCGCGCGCGCCGAGATAGATGCGGAGCCGATGCAAGGGATCGAGCGCCCAATGCGCGCTCACCTCGGCCTCGGCGCGATAGCGCGTCGCGTCGTCGGCGGTAGTGTGGGCGGAGAGCCGGTAGGTCAACGCCTCGACCACGCGCGCGCCGGCGCCCGAGCGCGCCGCCTCGACCGCCTCGCCGACGACATGGGCGACCGCGATCGGATCGTTGCCGTCGACCTGCTCGCCCGGGATGCCGGCCGCGATCGCCTTCTGTGCCAGCGTCTCGGCCGCAGTCTAGGCCGCGCGCGGCACCGAGATCGCCCAGCCGTTGTTGGCGATCACGAACACCACCGGCAGGCGCCACACGCCGGCGGCGTTCATCGCCTCGTAGAAATCGCCCTTCGACGTCGCGCCGTCGCCGAGGATGCAGACCGCGACCCGTCTCTCGGCGCGGAGCCGGAAGGCGTAGGCCGCGCCGACGGCGTGCGGCGCCTGGCTCGCGATCGGCACCGCGGGCGGGAAATCGGCGCGCGGGCCGGCATAGTCGAGGCCGCGCTCGTCGCCCGACCACATCTGGAACAACTCGACCAGGGTGACGCCGCGCCACAGCATCGTGCCCTGCTCGCGATAGGTGCCGAACAGCACGTCCTCGGGCCGCATCGCGGCGCCGACGCCGACCGTCGTCCCCTCCTGGCCGAGCGAGGACGGAAACGTGCCGAGCTGCCCGGTCCGCTGCAAGGACACCGCGCGGGCATCGAACTGGCGCGTCAGCGTCATGACGCGATGGATCGCGACCAGGCGCTCGCGGTCCGCGGCGATCGGCGGCGCGGCGCCGACGAGGCGGCCGTCGGGATCGAGACAACGGCGCCAGCGGATCGCGAAGCGGGCCGCGATGCGTTCGGCCGCGTCCGGCTCGGCCCCTGTCGCCTCATCCGCGTCGCTCATCGTGCCCCCTCGTCGTCGTGCCGCATGCCTCAAGAGGTGTGGATCGGTGCGGATCGTTCAAGATCGCCCGATCATGCCGGCGTTCCGGACCGCGCCGCGCGCGGGCGCTGCAGCGCATAGGCGGCGCCGGCGACCGCAAGGCCGAGGGCGTGGAGGCCGAGCCCGAGCCAGCCCTCGGCCGGCGCGAAGAAGAGGAGCATGCCCGCGGCGACGAACACGGCGCGACCGACGGCGCCGAGCGGCGCCCGCGCATAGCCGACGAGCCCCATGCAGAGGACGATCACGCCGATCGCCGCCGAGGCGAAGGCGAGCGCGACCTCGATCGCCGTCCCTTCGAACAGGAGCGCAGGCTGGCAGACGAAGGCGAACGGCACGATGTAGGCGACGACGCCGAGCCGCATCCCGGTCCAGCCGGTGCGCCAGAAATCGGCGCGCGCGATCGCCGCCGCGGCATAGGTCGCGAGGCAGATCGGCGGCGTGATCATCGACATCATGCCGAAATAGAACAGGAACAGATGCGCGGCGATCGGCGCGACGCCGAGCTGGGTGAGTGCGGGTGCGACGAGGACGGCGAGGAGGACGTAGATGACGCCGGTCGGCAGTCCCATCCCGAGCACGATGCAGGCGAGCGCGGTGAGGACGAGTAGGAGGAGGAGCTCGCCCGCGGCGGCCGAGAGGAGGAGGACGGAGAAGTTGAAGCTAAGGCCCGAGATCTGGAGCGTGCCGATGACGAGCCCAGCGATCGCGGTGATGACGACGAGATCGAGCGTGGTGCGGCCGGCCTCGCGCATCGCCTCGACCAGACGGGCCGCCGAGGGGCGCGTATCGGCGCGCAGCAAGGCGACGGCGAGCGTCGCGAACACCGCCGCCATGCCGGCCTTGCCCGGCCGCCAGCCGAGCTCGATCAGCGCAACGAGGAGGACCGAGACCGGGACGATGAACACCCAGCCGTTACGCATCACCGCGGCGAGCCGTGGCAGACGCGCCGCGTCGATCCCGCCGAGTCCGCGCTTGGCCGCCTCGAGGTCGACCTGCGCGAACACCGCGACGTAATAGAGGATCGCCGGCAGGACGGCCGCGATCACCACCGCGCCGTAGGAGATCGAGAGATATTCGGCGATCAGGAACGCCGTGATGCCCATGACCGGCGGCATGATCTGGCCGCCGGTGGAGGCGACCGCCTCGATCCCGGCGGCGAGATGGGCGGGATAGCCGGTCCGCTTCATCATCGGGATGGTGATCGGCCCGTCCATCACGACGTTCGAGACGGCGCTGCCCGAGGTGGTGCCGAACAGGCTCGAGGCGACGACCGACACCTTCGCCGGCCCGCCGCGATAGCGCCCCATCAGCGCCAACGCGAAATCGGTGAGAAAGCGGTCACCGCCGACCGCGTAGAGGACGCGCCCGAACAGGATGAACGGCACGATCACCGACGCGGTGACGTCGAGCGGCGTCCCGAACAGCGCGTTGCTGTCGAGATAGAGATAGGCGGCGAGCCGCTGCCAGCGCGGGCTCGGCATGTTGAGCGCGCCGGGAAAGAGATGCGAGGAGAGCGCATAGGCGAGAAAGACCAGCGCGATCGCGACCAGCGACCAGCCGGCGCATCGCCGCGTCGCCTCGATCACGAGCCCGATCACGACAAGGCCGAGCACCCAGCGCTCGGGCTCGATCGAGCCGAGCGTGGTCGCGATCTCGGGATAGTGGACGGTCACATAGAGGCCGCAGGCGACCGCGAGCGCGGCGGCGATCCAATCGTGCCACGGCACGCCGCCGCGATCCTCGCCCTTGCGCGCCGGCACGCCGATGAAGACCGCCGCCATCGCGAGCGCGAAGACGAGGCCGAGATATTGCTCGTTGAAGATCGCGAGCCCGAGGAAATGCTGGAGCTCGAGGCCCCACAGCGCGCCGAGGATGGTCAGCGTGACGAGGAGCGTCGATTCGAGCGCACGCGCGGCGGGGCCGAGGCGTCGCGTCGTGCGGGTGGCGCTGGGGTCGTCGCTCACGATGGCGGCCGCTCTTCGAAGACGCCCGCGAGCTTACGCCGGCGCGGTCCGGAATCGAAGCGCGGCGCCGATCAGGCGACGGGTGCGGCGGCGCGCGCGTCGGACAGCGTC
>VGEU01000060.1 GCA_016869145.1 Alphaproteobacteria bacterium
CAGATCGCGCTCGCCGCCGCGCTCGCGTTCAAGCGTCCGCTCCGGCGCTGGCTCGACTGGGCGCCGGTCGCGCTCGAGGACGCGGGCGTCGCGGTGCGGCTCGCCACCACGGTCGACGCCGGCTTCCTCGCCGCGCTCGCGCCCGATGCGCTGATCGAGGCGACCGGCGCGCCGTGGCCGGTCCCCGACGGCTTCGCCGGCGCGCGCGATCCGCTCGAGGCACTCGCTCTCCCCGGTCGCCTCCGCCATCGCGTCGCGGTCGTCGGTGCGGGCCAGATCGGGGCCGAGACCGCGTGGCATCTCGCAACGACCGGGTGCGCGGTCACGCTGGTCGAGGCGGGCGCCGGTTTCGGCCGCGACGTCGATCTCATCGCGCGGATCGCGCTCGTGCCCGCGCTCGCCGCGGCCGGCGTCGCGACGCGGTTTTCGACGCGAGCGACCTCATTTGCCGCCGGCCGGCTCGGGCTCGAGACCGCGACCGGCCCGGAAACCCTCGCCGTCGAGGACGTGGTCGTCGCCTTCCGCAGGCCCGACCCGGCCCCGGTTCCGCCGGTGGACGGCGGCGGCATCCCGACCTATGTCGTCGGTGAGCGCGCCGGCGGGCGTGGCCTCTACTGGGCCGGCCGGACTGGCGTGCGGGCAGGAAATTTGGTTTGATCGTGTGACATCGGCGGCACGCCTTGCGCGGCCGCCGCCAACGAGGAGTCCGACCGATGGCCAAGATTCGCCACATCGCGATCGCGGTGCCCGACCCCGAACGGACGGCCGAGTTCTACGTCAAGAGCTTCGGCATGGAGCGGGCGGGCTATACCGATACCCCGATCGCGACCGGGGTCTATCTCACCGACGGCACCGTCAACCTCGCCATCCTCAACTACAAGATGGACAAGGCGGTCGGCAAGCCCGAGGGCACGCGCTATGTCGGCGCGCATCATTTCGGCTTCGTCGTCGAGGATCTCGACGCGAGCCGGAAGGAGATCGAGAGCAACGGCGGCAAGTTCTTCCTCGACCTCCCCGACCAGAAGGACACGCTCTATTACGAGATGAAGTTCACCGACCCGAACGGGATCGTGTTCGACATCTCCCATCACGGCTGGGTCGGCACGAAGTAGACCGCGCGACCCGATCGCTCCGATGTCCGCAGTTCCCGGGCGCGCGGCCGGCGCCCCTGGCGCGGCCGAGGACGTGATCGTGGTCGAGGACGTCACCAAGACCTTTGGCGGCAGGAACGGCGTCCGCGCGCTCGATCCGGTGAGCTTCCGGATCAGGGACCGCGCCTTCGTATCGATCATCGGCCCATCGGGCTGCGGCAAGTCGACACTGCTCCGCATCATCGGCGGTCTGATCGGGATCGATCGCGGCCGCGTCGAGGTCGCTGGCCACGCGGTCGACGGGCCGCCGCCCGAGCTCGGCATGGTGTTCCAGACCGCGAACCTCCTGCCCTGGCTCGACACGGTGCGCAATCTCCGCCTCGCCGCCGAAATGCGGAACGTGCCGTCGGCCGAGATCGACGCCGAGGTCATGGCCAAGCTCGCCATGCTCGGCCTTGGCGGCTTCGAGCGCGCCTATCCGCACCAGCTCTCGGGCGGCATGCAGCAGCGCGTCGCGCTCGGCCAGGCGCTGATCCTCCGCCCGCGCGTCCTCCTGATGGACGAGCCGTTCGGCGCGCTCGACGCGTTGACGCGCGACCGGCTCAACATCGAGCTCCTGCGCATCTGGGAGGAGAGCCGCCAGACCGTGTTCCTGGTCACCCACTCGATCACCGAGGCGGTGTTCCTCTCCGACCGCGTGCTGGTGATGTCGGCGCGGCCGGGCCGGCTGATCGACGATGTCGCGATCGATTTGCCGCACCCCCGCTCGTCCAAGACGACGCGTGCCGATCCGGCCTTCGCGCGCCATGTGCTCCGGTTGAGCGAGCTGATGGGCGTCGGCTGAGGCGCTAGTCGCGCTCATCGGTGAGCTCGGCCGCGAACCGCGCCGGGAGCGCCGGGCCCGCGATCTCGCGCACCAGCTTCGAGCGGATCGCCTCGGCGAAGGCCTCGAAGCTCCGGACCACGACCATGAACGCGCCGGGGCCGCTGATCACGCTGTTCTCGAAGTAGACGTCGAGGTCGCGCTCCGGCGGGCGGCCGAAATTGGCGCGCTCGTTGATGATCGGCAGCCCGTTGATCACGATGCCCTTGGCGACCGCGTCGTCGCGCGCGGCTTCCGCCGACCGCCCCTGGTTGTTGCGCCCGTCACCCGAGATGTCGATGACGCGACGCTCGCCCTTGAGGCCGTTCACCTCGAACAGCGGCACCGCGTAGTCGATCGCGGCCGAAATCGAGGTCCAGTTGGCCGAGATCACCGGCGAGGCGGCGAGGATGGCGGCGAGCTTCTCCGCCGCCGGCTTGCCGTCGATCACGGTCCAGGCCGCGATCGTCTGCTGGTGGTGGGTGCCGGCCCATTCGAAATAGGTCACCGCGATCCGCCCGAGCGGCCCGCTGCGGATCGCCTTCTGCACCTCGGGGTGGGTGAAGGCTTCGATATAGCCCTGGCGCTGGAGCTGCGCCTCCTCGGGATCGATCGAACGCGACACGTCGACGGCGAGGACGAGCTGCAAATCGACCTCGATCGCGCGCGCAACCGGCGCGAGCGCGAGGAGGGCGAGGACGGCCGCGACGAGGCGAAGGCACCGCATGGCCGGATTATGCACCGCCATCGCACGCGACGGAACCGCCGCACGGTTGTCGCCGCCGCATCGCGCGCTATGCTGGGTGCGGACACGCCGGGGAGGATGCGCATGAACGGCGCCGAGGCGATCGCCGAGATCCTGAAGCGCGAGGGGACGGAGTTTCTCGCCTGCTATCCGCGCCAGGCGCTGATCGAGGCCGCTGCCAAGGCGGGCATAAGGCCGATCCTCTGCCGCCAGGAGCGCGTCGGCATGGCGATCGCCGACGGTTTCAGCCGCACCACCAACGGCCGGCGTCTCGGCGTGTTCACCATGCAGCAGGGGCCGGGCACCGAGAACGCCTTCCCCGGCGCGGCGCAGGCCTTCTCCGACAACGTGCCGATCCTCCTGATCCCGGGCGGCGAGGCGACCGGCAAGCGCTTCGTCGCGCCCAATTTCAGCGCCGTCGATAATTTCCGCCACGTCACCAAGTGGTGCGCCGAGGTCTGGCATGTCGACCGCATCCCCGAGCTGATGCGCCGGGCCTTCTACCAGCTCCGCACCGGCAAAGGCGGCCCGGTCCTCCTCGAGGTGCCGCGCGAGGTGTGGACGGCGACGCTCTCGGGCGCGCTCGACTATGCGCCGGTTCGCGGCAACCGCAGCGCGCCCGATCCGGCCGACATCGAGGCGGCGGCGGCGGTCCTCCTCCGCGCCCGGGCGCCGGTGATCCATGCCGGCCAGGGCGTGCTCTACGCCGAGGCGACGGACGCGCTCGTCCGGCTCGCGACGCTCCTCGATGCGCCGGTCATGACGACGCTCCCGGGCAAGAGCGCCTTCCCCGAGAACCATCCGCTCGCGCTCGGGGCCTCGGCGATCTCGACCACGGGCATGATCGCGGCCTTCCTCGGCCGCGCCGATGCCGTGTTCGGCATCGGGACGAGCTTCACCCGCACCAATTACGGCCGCACGATCCCGCCCGGCAAAGTGACGATCCACGCGACGCTCGATGCCGGCGATGTCAATAAGGACTATCGCGCCGACCACGCGGTGATCGGCGATGCCGGGCTCGTGCTCGAGGCGCTGATCGCGGTGATCGAGCGCCGCGGCGGGCGCACCGAACGCGGCACGGCGGCGGGCGTCGCCGCGGCGAAGAAGGCCTGGCTCGCCGACTGGATGCCCCAGCTCACCTCCAACGAGGTGCCGATCAACCCGTACCGCATCATATGGGATCTCCGCCACGCCGTCGACGTCGACAACACGATCATCACCCACGACGCCGGCAGCCCGCGCGACCAGATCGTGCCGTTCTGGGAGGCGACGCGCCCGCGCGGCTACATGGGCTGGGGCAAATCGACCCAGCTCGGCTACGGGCTCGGGCTCGTCATGGGCGCCAAGCTCGCCCGTCCCGAGGCGCTCTGCATCAACATCATGGGCGATGCCGCGATCGGCATGGTCGGCCTCGACATCGAGACCGCCGCGCGCAACCGGCTCGGCATCCTCACCATCGTCTTCAACAACGGCGCGATGGCGATCGAGCGCGACTCGATGCCGTTCGCGATCGAGCGCTACGGCGCGCACGCACAAGGAGGCGACTACCGCGCCATCGCCGAGGCGCTCGGCGGCTTCGGCATCCGGGTCGAGAAGCCGGCCGAGTTCGTGCCCGCGTTGCGGCGGGCGATCGAGGTCACGCGGACGGGGCGGCCCGCGCTGATCGAGTGCATGACCAAGGAGTGCCACGACATCTCGCGCTTCCCATGACGCGGGAGTCCTCAGGGAGAAAGCCCATGCGTATCGCCGTCCCGACCATCACCCACGCCGGCGCCCTCACCCTTGCCGGCGCCGTCACCCTCGCTGGCACGCTGCCGGCCGCGGCCAAGATCGTCTCGCCGCGCGAGGCGCGGGCGCCGCTCTACGAGCTCCGCTGCTGGCAAGGCGCGGCGCCGCCCTTGCGCATCCGCGATGTCCGCATCGTCAACCTCGCCGGCTCGACATGGCACGTCCGGCGCGACGACGGCCGCTCGGTCTATGTCGATGCGTCGGAGAGCGCCTGCCGCCTTGAACAGCAGCGCTGACGCGGCGTCTGATCAAGCGCGTTGCGATGCCGCCCTAGTTGCGCCGGCGCGCCTCGTGCCAGCGGTCGCGATAGCGCCGCGCGTCCTCGGCGGGGAGATGCTGGATCGCCTGATCGACGATGTCGACGCGCACGAGCTCGCTCCACGCCTCGATCAGCCGCACCGTCCACGGGCCCGGCACGCCGTGGCCGATCGCGATGCCGTCGAGGCTGCGGGCCGGCAGGATCGAGAACGACGTCGAGCAGATGAACGCCTCGTCGGCGTTGTAGACGTCATAGGGCGAGTAGTTGCCCTGCAAGAGATCGAGGCCGAGCATGTCGGCGAGCTCGACGATGGTCATCTTGGTGATGCCGCCGAGGACGCCGCGCTCGGACGGCGTGTAGATCGTCTTGCCCGTGATGAAGCAGAAATTGGAGAGATGCGTCTCGGAGATGTTCCCATCGGTGTCGAGCATCAGCGGCACCGCCTTGGGATCGACCTGGCGCGCCTCGTGGGCAGCGAGGAGGTGGTTCACCTTGTTCGTCACCTTGGCCTTGGGATCGAGACTCTGCACCGGGATGCGCCGTGTCGACGGCACGACGAGCGGCACGCCGTCGACATAGTCGCGCGCGAAGCCGGCGGCATCGACCGGCACGCAGAACATCACCACCGTCGTCTTGCCGTGACCGGGCACGTGCGGGGTCTGGATGCCGCGGCTGATGACGTGCCACAGCGCGTGATCCTGGTGCTTCTCGAGCGCGCGCACGTTCTTGGCGAACACCTCGCGCGAGAGCTTGTCCATCTCGGGCTGGGTGATGCCGCAGTCGAGCCGCGTGTAGCGGAGCGAGCGGTAGAGCCGGTCGAGATGCTCGCGCAGCCGGAACGGCTCATGGCCGAAGCTCCGCGTCACCTCGTAGACGCCCTCGCCGGAGGTGAAGCCGCGGTCGAAGACCGAGATCTTGGCCTCGCTCTCGGGCACGAACGCGCCGTTGACGTAGCAGATGCGATCGCTCATCGCCGCCTCCCGTTGTCGCTACCGAGACTGTAGACCACCCGGCGGACGGCTCAATTGAAAGTTGGCAGGGGCGGTGAATTGGAGTTTCATCGCGCCCGGCCGAGCCGCCTCCGGGCGGCGCAGAGCGGGAGAACGAGCATGGCCTATGACAGCCTCCGCCCCTACCTCCAGGTCCTCGAGCAGCAGGGGATGATGCGCTGGGTCGACGTCGAGGTCGACAAGGACTGGGAGATCGGCGCCATCGTCCGTATGATCTTCCGCGCCATGCCCGAGGAGGCGCGCTACGGAATCGGCTTCCGCAACATCAAGGGCTTCCCCGGCGGGCGCGTCGTCGCCGGCGTGATCGGCGCCTCGAAGCGCATGATCGCGACCGCGACCGGCGCCGAGCCGACCGCGGAGGCGATCCACGACAAGGTCATCTCCGGCATCACGACGCCGATCCCACCGGTCATCGTGCCGACCGGGCCGTGCAAGGAGGTGATCATCCGCGAGGGCGACGTCGATCTCACCCGGTTCCCGATCCCGACCTGGACGCCGGGCAAGGACGCCGGCCCCTATCTCACGCCGCTCTGGGTCACCAAGGATCCCGACAACGGCCGGCGCGATGTCGGCATCAGGCGCTGCCAGATCAAGGGCCGCGACAGGACCGGCATCCTGTTCGGCGCGCCCGACCGCGGCGGCGCCATCCATCACGCCAAGTGGAAGATGCTCGGCAAGCCCATGCCGGCCGCGATCTTCATCGGCGCCGACCCGATCCAGTACCTCGTCGCGCCGTCGCGCTACGGCGAGGACGAGTTCGCGATCGCGGGCGGCGTGCGCGGCGAGGCGGTCGAGCTCGTGCGCTGCGAGACGGTCGACATCGAGGTGCCGGCGACCGCCGAGATCGTGATCGAGGGCGAGGTCATGACCGATATGGTCGAGCCGGAGGGCCCGTTCGGCGAGTTCACCGGCTACATGGCGGGCGGACGCGAGTGCCCGGTCTTTCGCGTCAAGTGCATCACGCACCGGAAGGACCCGATCCTGCTCGGCGTGGTCAGCCAGTTCCCGCCGTCCGAGAGCTCGATGCTCAAGGTCGCGCTCCTCGAATCGAACCTCCTCAAGCATCTCCGCAGCAATCTCAACATCCCCGGCATCG
This sequence comes from Alphaproteobacteria bacterium, assembly GCA_016869145.1. Taxonomy (GTDB): domain Bacteria; phylum Pseudomonadota; class Alphaproteobacteria; order MPNO01; family VGEU01; genus VGEU01. Next base: position 6,852 of record VGEU01000060.1, read on the forward strand.
CCGATGTGCATGCGCTCGAGGCCGGCGGCTGCACCGCGACGTGCTGGGTGTCGGTCAAGAAGATCTATGCCGGCCAGATCGACCAGCTCGCGCTCGGCATCTGGGGCTATATGGGGATGAGCTACTTCAAGTGGATCGTGATCACCGACGACGACGTCGACATCCGCGATCCGTTCATGCGCGACTGGGTGATGGCCTGGCGCGTCCGCCCTGACCAGGACATGCGCATCCTGAAGGACACCGCGGCGGTCGAGCTCGATCCGGCCTCGCTGCTCCCGGGCGTCGAGGGCGATCAGATCCGCGGCGGCAAGGCGCTGATCGATGCGACCAAGAAATGGGCCTATCCCGAGGTCTCGCTGCCGCCCTTGCGCCAGCTGCGCAAGGTCGCCGGCGAGTGGGCGCGCTACGGGCTGCCGCCGCTCGGCGAGCTCAAGCTGCCGAAGGCGTCCGAGTAGGTCGCCGGCGCGGTATCGGGAAAGCCGGCGAGCGCGCCCGGATCGGTCCGCTCGGCGAGCGCCCACAGGACCGTGCGGCCGATCGGGAAGCGGCGGATCACGCGATACTCGAAGCCGTGGACCGTGAACTTCTCGAGCGTGCCCTCGCCGTCGCGCGCGATCGAATCGAGGATGTTCTCGTCCTCGATCACGTAGCGCGGCGCGGCCCACTTCCAGACCGGTGCGAGGCCCGGCTCGGCGGGGTTGTAGAACGGCTTGCCGCGGAGCGCGATCAGCCGCGCCACCTCGCGCTCGGTGAGGCCGTAGGTGTAGTCGAACACGCGCCGCTCCGAGACATAGGCGAGCGCGCCGATCCGTCGCGTCGCGATCGTCGCGTCGGCGGGGAGGTTGTCCCGCATCCAGCGCGCCGGCTCGACCAGCGTCCGCCCGGCGAGCACGTATCCGGGAAAGAAATCCATCGACACCATCGCGCGCGCGACGCCGAGGAGGCCGACGAAGACGATGATCGCGGCGGCGGCGACGGCGTGGTGGCGCTGCGCCCGCGGCCGCAGCCGCTCGACGAAGGGCACCGCGAAGCCGACGATCCCGATCCAGAACAGGATCGCCGCCGCTGGCAGATAGGGCGCGAAATAGCGTCCGTGGAGCGTCCAGTCGGGCCGCGAGTAGAGGCAGAACAGGAAGCCCGCGATGATCGCCGCGGCGAGCATGTGCGCGCCGGCGGTTGCGACGCGCCGGAGCATGCGGTAGCCGAGGCCGAGCGGTACCAGAGCCAGGATCCCGACGATCGGAAACGGGATGTTCGCGGTGTGCCCGGTCAGGAACTCGAACAGGTTGTTGATCTGGAGGACGACATTGCCGGGCTTCGAATAGAACGTGTTCGGCACCATGTCGCCGAAATAGCCGTGGCGCGCCGCGGTGAGGATCGCGATCAGAACGCCATAGGCAATCGCCGGCAGCACCCAGGGCGCGATGCGACGCCCGGCGAGGAGGGCGAGCGCGACATAGAGCGGATAAGATCGCGCCGGCCTCGGGATGCACGGTGAAGGCCGCAGCGCCGAGGACGGGCGCGATGAGCGATGCCGGGCGCGTCCATACCGCGACGGCCATCAGGAGGACGAGGGTCTCGAGGAGCGCGGTCTCCATACCCGCGACCGAGAAATAGATGAAGTCGAACCGCGTCGCGACGATCAGCGCCGGGATGCCGAGGACGGTCGCGGCGAGCGGCACGCCGCGGAGCCCGGCATGAGCGCGGCGCGACAGCGCAAGCGTGAGAAGAAGTGCCCCGACGAGAAGGACGACACCGGCGCCCTTCGCCGCGACATGGACCGGCACGATCGCCGCGAACGGCGCGAGGAACAGGAGCCAGCCGATATTGGTGACGCCCTCGACCGGGCTGGTGCCGGCGAAGAAGACGAACCCCTCGCCGGCGAGGAGGTTGCGCAGAAACGCGAAGCCGATGAAGGCATCATCCATGTAATGGTCGGTGGTCGCGACCACGAACCATGCGAGGAGCACCGTCACCGCGCCGAGCGCGATCGCGGCTCCCTTTGAAGTCTCCGTCGACGACGGCGGCGAGGTCTCCGTCGACGACGGCGGCAGCGGCTGTGGCGCGTCCGCTCGGCCTTCGGCATGCATGGCTCGATCCCCCATGATCGGGGCGATCTTCCCCCTGCCGGGTGAGCCGACCGTTAACGAATGGGGATCAGCGCGGCGGGCGCGGCTCGCCTTCGAACCAGAACCGCCATGCCTTGCCCGACGGCACGATGCGCCCGACCGCGGGCGTCGGGAAATGCGCCGGCATGATCAGGGTCGGCGTCTCGGCGTGGCGCTCGAGGAACGCGCGCCGGGTCGCGCGCGATCCGTCGGGGTCGACGCAAAAGCAACTGTTCCAGTCGGGCTCGGCGCACTGCACCGCGTGGTGCATCAGATCGCCGCTCATCACCGCCGTCCGGCCGCCGCCCGTCACCCGGATGCAGACATGGCCCGGCGTGTGCCCGGGCGAGGGCTCGAGCGTCACCCCATGGTCGACCGGGTAGTCGTCATCGACGAAGACAGCCTGGCCGGCGGCGATCACCGGCAGGATCGAATCCTGGTAATAGGGATCGTCGGTGAAGGCTTCTGTCTCGTAATGGTCCACCCAGTACGCCCATTCCCGGCGCGAGAACAGATAGCGGGCGTTCGGGAATGTCGGCACCCAGCGGCCATCGACAAGCCGCGTATTCCAGCCGACATGGTCGACGTGGAGATGGGTGCAGAGGACATAGTCGACCGCCTCGGGTTGCACGCCGATCGCCGCCAGCCGCTCGAGATAGGGCCAGCTGTTCATATGGTAGCGGGTCTTCTGCGGCCGATGCCGGTCATTGCCGGAACAGGTGTCGACGAGGATCGTCGTCCGCGGCGTCCGGATCACGAAGGTGTGGAAGGCGATTTTGAGGAGCCCCGACAGGGGATCGACCAGGTCCGGCTCGAGCCAGTGCCGGTGCGGCGCGAGCCCGTCCTTCGGGGCGGTCGGATATAGATAAGCGAGCGTCGCGAGGGGCCGCTCGAACTCGATCACCCGGTCGACGGTTATCGCCCCGAAGCTCCAACGGCTCATGCGCTTCTGTCCCGTTCGGATCGTTAACGCGGTATTCACGGCGGCCTTCCTATCCTTCCTCCCGGCGGCAAGCAAGCGGTCCGGCCGCCGGACAGGTCGATCGAACGGACGGAAACCCATGAAGAATACGCTTTGGTCGCGGCGCTCCGCGGTGGGCACGGTCGCGCTCGTATGCTTGATGGGTGCGGCATCCATCGACACGGCGGCCGCGAGCGACACGATCAGTGCGGGCGGCGCCGGCTCCGGCCTCGGCCTCGGCCTCGTCAAGGCGCTCGGCGAGCGGTTCCATGCCGAATCCCGCCATCCCGCGGTCGCGATCGTGCCGAGCCTCGGCTCCTCGGGTGGCATTCGCGCGGTCGTCGCCGGCGCGATCGACGTCGCGGTCAGCGGCAGGCCGCCCAGGGACGACGAGGCCAAGCTCGCTTTGGAGATGATCCGGGTCGGCCGCACGCCGATCGTCTTCGTGTCGAAGGCCGGCGGCGGCGCCATCGCCATCGCGGCCGACGACCTCGCCGCCATCTATAACCTCTCGCGCACGGCCTGGCCCGACGGGCGTCCGCTTCGGATCATCCTGCGGCCGAAGGACGAGCTCAATTTCAAGCTCATCGAAGCCTATCACCCCGGGCTCGCGGCGCTGTTCGAGAAGGCGCGTGCGTTGCGCACCATTCCGGTCGCGCAGACCGACCAGGACACGCTCGATCTCGCACAGTCGATCGATGGCTCGTTCGCGGTCACCGCGCTCTCGGGCGTTCTCGCCGAGCGACGCAGCGTCGTGGTCGCGACGCTCGACGGCGTCGCGCCGTCGGTCGAGACGCTGCGGGCCGGCACGTATCCGCTGCACCGGCCGATCTTCCTCGTCATCCGCAAGGATGCGCGTCCGAACGTCGCGGCCTTCCTCCGTTTCGCCGTGGGGGCCGAGGGGCGTGCGCTGGTCGAGACGCTCGGCGTCCTGCCCGGCGAAAGCTGATCGATCCACGCGCATGCTGAGCCAATTCGGCCTTACCAATCCACGCCGGCTCCTCGGCGCCATCGGCATCGCGATCGCGCTGGTCGTCGGCCTGGCGTCGCCGTTCGGCTACGCGCTCATCAGCCATGATCGCGAGGTCGAGGAGGTCGATGCGCAGGCGCGGACGATCGCAGCGCAGCTGTCGCGCTTCGTCTACGGCAAGGGCGATACCTGGCGGTTCCAGGAGCTCCGGCTGCGCGGCCTCATCGAGCCGGGCCAGCCAGACGGCGATGTCGCGCTGGTGCGGCTGCTCGAGATCGACGGCACGCCGTTCCTCGCGATCGGCGATGCCCAGACGACCCCGCTCATCACCGCCCGCGCCCCGGTCCAGGACGGTGACCGCACCATCGCCGTGATCGAGGTGAGCGAGAGCTGGGAGCAAGGGCTCGTCAATACGATCCTGATCGCGCTCATCACCGCGCTACTCGCCGGCCTGATCCTCATCGTCACCCGCATCGGCGCCAATGCGCTCCGCAACCGCGAGATCGGCGAGACCGCGCAGCGCGAGCGCCTCGAGCGCGAGGTCGCGGGGCGCACGCGCGAGATCGCGCGCCGGAACGAGCAGCTCGTGGTCGAGATCCGCCACCGCGAGGAGACCGAGGCGCGGCTCCGCGCCGCCCGTGACGAGAGCCGCAGATGCGGCTCGCTCGGCAGCCGGCCTACACCGCGGCGGGTGCGAGCACCGGCCGGCCGCGGATCAGGTCGGCGGCGCGCTCGGCGATCATGATGACCGGCGCGTTGATATTGCCGCCGACGAGGTCGGGGAACACCGAGGCATCGATCACGCGAAGGCCCTCGACGCCGCGCACCTTGAGCGCGGGATCGACCACGGCCATCTCGTCGACGCCCATCTTGCAGCTGCCCGCCGGATGGTGCGCCGTCCACGAGGTCTTGCGCACGTGCTCGTCGAGCTCGGCATCGCTCTGCATCGCGATGCCGGGCGCCGTCTCGGTCGTGATCATCGACTTGAGCGGCTCGTGCTCGGCGAGGCGGCGGATCATGCGGATGCCGTCGCGGAGCGTGCGCCGGTCATTCTCGGTGGTGAGGAAGTTCTGGAAGATGCGCACCTTGGCGCGCGGATCGGCCGAGCGCAGCTCGACCCGGCCGCGGCTCTCCGGCCGGAGCAGCACCGGGCGGATGCCGAGCCGGTCCGCCCACGGCTTCTTGTAGCCGGGGAACCACGGGCCCGCATCGCCCGCCGCCGTCCGCACCAGGAACTGCACGTCGGGGAGCGCGAGCTCGGGGCGCGACTTGACGAAGCCCATCATGCCCGACGGCAGATCGCAGGCCGGCCCGCTGCCGAACCAGTAGGAGCGCACCATCGCGACCGCGAGGCGGTCCCAGCGCGTCCGCGCGACGAAGGCGCCGGGCTCCTTCCGCCCGAACTCGACCAGCGCGGAGAGATGGTCCTGCAGGTTGCGCCCGACGCCGCCGAGCGCCACCCGCGTCTCGATCCCGTGGCTCGCGAGATGCGCCGGATCGCCGATCCCCGACAGCATCAGGATCTGCGGCGAGTTGATCGCGCCGCCGCACACCAGAACCTCGCGCTCGGCGCGGATCGTCGTCGTGCCGGCGCCCTCGAGGATCTCGACCCCGACCGCGCGGCCGTTCTCGAGCACCACGCGCTTGACCAACGTGTTGAGGCGGAGCGTGAGATTGGGCCGGCTCATCGCCGGGCGGAGATAGGCGACGCCGACCGAGCAGCGCCGGCCGTCGCGGATGGTCTGCTGGATGTGGCAGAGGCCCTCCTGCTCGGCGCCGTTGTAGTCGGGCGTGTAGCCGTAGCCCGCCTTCTTGCCCGCCTCGATCGTCGCATCGACGATCGGGTCGATCGCGTTGTAGCGCGACCGCTCCGAGGTGAGCGGGCCGGAGCCGCCGCGATAGGTGCTGTCGCCGCCCTCCCAGGATTCGGAGCGCTTGAAATAGGGCAGCACGTCGGCATAGGACCAGCCGGTGCAGCCGAATTGGCGCCAGCGATCGTAGTCGCCGCGGTGGCCGCGCACATAGGCCATGGCGTTGATCGACGACGAGCCGCCGAACACCTTGCCGCGCATGCACTCGATCGAGCGGTTGCCGAGACCGGGGTCGGGCTCGATGTCGTAGCCCCAGTCGTGCAGCCGGTCGGTCATGATCTTGCCCCAGCCGAGCGGCACGTGGATCGTGATGTCCTTGTCGTCGCCGCCGGCCTCGAGTACGAGAACGCGGGTGCCGGCGTCCTCGGTCAGCCGGTGCGCGAGCGTGCCGCCGGCCGAGCCCGCGCCGATGATGATGTAGTCATAGCTGTCATTGGCCATGCCGACGCCCCTCGCTTGTTCTCCGAGTTCTCCGAGGCGTCTAACTGCCTCAAAAGCGCCGCGGCGGCAAGACGGCGCTCGGCGTCTGTGCTAGGCTCAGGTCATGGACATCGCGGCAACCGGTGCGGCCGCGCTCGGGCGGCGGACGATCCACTTCGTCAACATCGCCCACGCGCTCGATCATTTCGTGCTCCTCATCTTCCCGACCGCGGTGATCGCGATCGCGGCCGGGCGCGGGCTCGCCTATAGCGAGCTGATCGGGCTCGCGACCGGGGCCTTCGTCGCGTTCGGGCTGTGCTCGCTGCCGGCGGGTTGGCTCGCCGACCGGATCGGCCGGCGCAACCTCCTCGCCGCGTTCTTCCTCGGTTGCGGCCTCCTCTGCCTCCTCCTCGCCGCCGCGACCGAGCCCTGGCACTTCGCCGTCGGCCTCCTCGTCCTCGGCGCGTTCACCGCGATCTACCACCCGGTCGGCTCGGCGATGCTGGTGAGCCACACGACGCGCCTCGGGCGCGACATCGGCATCAACGGCGTCTGGGGCAATCTCGGCGCCGCCGCCGCCTCGGGCATCACGGCCGCGATCGCCGCCGCCTTCGGCTGGGAGGCGGCCTTCGCCGTCCCCGGCCTCGTCTGCCTCGCGATCGGCGTCCTGTTCATGATCCTGGTGCCCACCGACGGCGACACGATCGCCAAGGCGAAGGCCGCGACCACGGCGGCGATCGCGATCGCGAGCCCGCTCCGCCTCCTCGCCGTGTTCACGATCGCGCTCGTCGCCGGCGGGATGTCGTTCAACCTCGCCACCATCGCGCTCCCCAAGGTGATCGACGAGCGGCTCGCCGACGCGCTGCCCCTGTGGCTGGTCGGCAGCATCGCGACCGCGATCTTCGCGATCGCCGCGGTGACCCAGCTCGCGGTCGGCCGGCTGATCGACCGCCATCCGCTGCCGGTCCTCTTCGTCGCGGTGTCCCTGTTCCAGCCGCTCGGCTTCGTCATCGCCGCCACCTCGACCGGCTGGCCCCTTCTCCTCGGGCTCGTCCTCACGCTGAGCGCGCTCTACGGCCAGGTCACGATCAACGACGCGGTGATCGCCCGCTACGTGCCCGGCCGCTACCGGGCGAAGGCGTTCGGCATCCGCTATTTCCTCGGCTTCACCACCGCCGGCCTCGCGGTGCCGCTGATCGCGTTCGCGCACCGGATCGACGGCTTCGCGCTCGTGCTCGCGATCGCGACCGCGTTCGGCGCGGCGACGTTCGCGTGCGCGCTTCTGACGCGCCTCCTCACCCGCCCTGCCGCCGCGCCACCGGTCGCCGCCGAATAGGCCTCAGCGCGCGAGCTTCAGCCGCATCGCGACCGCGCCATAGGTCGCGACGCAGTAGGGGACGACATAGGTCAGCGCGATCTTCCACGCCACCGCCGGCGCGCCCATCACCAGCGCGTCGCCCTGGTTGATCGCGTTGAGGATCGTGCCGACCACCAGCGCGACGACGAGCGAGCGGCGCGGCACGCCGTCCTCGATCGCGTAAGACCAGAACCGTCCAACCATCGCGTCCTTCTCCCCCGGCGCGGGCCATCGTACACTCGCCGCCGACCGGGGGCCCACCGGGAGACAATCACGCGGAGGACACGATGAGCGGGGAACTCTGGCGCTGGAGCGCGACGGCGCTCGCCGAGGCCATCCGCACGCGGCGCATCTCGAGCCGCGAGGCGGTCGCGAGCGTCCTCGATCGCATCGCGCGGGTGAACCCCCGGATCAACGCCGTCGTCGACCTCCTCGAGGCCGACGCGCGCGCCGCCGCCGACCGCGCCGACGCGATGGTTGGCGACGGCGCCCCGCTCGGCCCCCTCCACGGCGTTCCCGTCACGGTCAAGATCAACGTCGACTATGCCGGGCGGCCGACCACCAACGGCGTCGTCGCCTTCAAGGACGCGATCGCCCGCGAGGATTCGTCCTCGGTCACCCAGCTCAAGCGGGCCGGCGCGGTGATCGTCGGGCGCACCAACGTGCCGGCGTTCTCGACCCGCTACTTCACCGACAACGATCTGCACGGCCGCACCCTCAACCCGTTCGCCCCCGACCGCACGCCGGGCGGCTCGTCGGGCGGCGCGGCGGCCGCGGTCGCTGCCGGCATGGGGCCGATCGGCCACGGCAACGACCGCGCCGGCTCGGTCCGCTACCCGGCCTATTGCTGCGGCGTGTTCGGGCTCCGTCCCTCGCTCGGCCGCTTCGCGAGCCACAACCCGTCGGCGACCGAGGAGCGCGGCATCTCCTCGCAGATGGCGCACGCGCAGGGCCCGCTCGCCCGCACCGTCGCCGACATCCGCCTCGCGCTCGGCGTCATGACGCTGCCCGACCCGCACGATCCCTGGTACGTGCCGGCCCCGCTCGCGTTCCCGAGCCCCACCCGCCCGATCGCGGTCGCGATGATGGCGAGCCTGCCCGGCTTCGAGGTCGACCCGGCCGTCGAGAGCACCGTTCGGTTGGCCGGAGGCTGGCTCGCCGCGGCCGGCTACCGGGTCGAGGAGGTCGCGCCGCCGCATTTCGAGGAGGCCGGCGCGATGTTCTGGAAGCTCCTGATGACCGAGGAGAAGGCCGCCTCGTCCGCCGAGCGCGCCGCCTCCAACCGCGGCATCGAGGCGTTCGGCGACGAGGCGGTCAAGCGCGCCCGCGGCGGCACCGCGCGCTGGGCCGGCACCTACGAGTTCGAGGACTATCTCCGCGCCGTCGCGCGGCGCACCGCGATCCTCCGTGCCTGGAACGTCTTCCTCGACCGCCACCCGGTGATCCTGATGCCGGTGTCGTGGCAGCGCCCGTTCCCGATCGACTACGACCAGGGCGGCGACAACGCGGTCGCCCGCATGGTCCGCGCCCACTTCCCGCTGATCGCGATCTCGGTCCTCGGCCTTCCCGGCCTGTCCTGTCCGACCGGGCTCGCCGACGGCACGCCGGTCGGCGTCCAGCTCGTCGCGGCGCGCTACCGCGAGGACCTGCTCCTCGACGCCGGCGCCGTGATCGAGGCGCAGAACGCCATCGTCGCGCCGACCGAGCTCCGCGCCTGAGCCGATCCCGCGCGGTGCCCCGGACCGCCGCACCGCCGTGAGCGCCCCCGCGCCCGCGCCGCCCCACCCCTACCGGTGGGCGATGCTGGCCGGGGTGTGCTTCGTCTATTTCTCGTTCGGCGCGACCACCGCGGCGATCGCGCCCTTGGTCGGCCGCATCACCGAGGAGCTCGCCCTCACCCATACCCAGATGGGGAGCGTCCTCGGCGCCTGGCAGCTCGCCTTCATCGGCGCCGCGATTCCGTGCGGCAAGCTGATCGACCGCATCGGGGTGCGCCGCGGCCTCGCGGTCGGTGCGCTCGTCATCGCGCTGTCGGGCGTACTGCGCGGGCTCGCGACCGACTATGTCTCCCTGTTGCTCGCCGTCGCCGTGTTCGGGATCGGCGGGCCGTTCGTCTCGGTCGGCGTGCCCAAGGTGATCGGACAGTGGTTCACCGGGCGCGAGCGCGGGCTCGCCATGGGGCTCACCATGGTCGGGAACTCGTTCGGGCTGATCGGCGCGCTCTCGCTCACCTCGGGCGTCGGGCTCGCGGTCACCGGCGGCGACTGGCGGACGCTCCTGATGGCCTATGGCGGGATCGCGCTCCTCGCCGCCCTGGTGTGGACGGTGATCGGCGGGCGGCGTGCTGCGCGCGCGGCCGAGGCGGCCGCCGGTGCCCAGGCCGGCCACGGCACCGGCGGGGTGCGCGCACTCCTCGCGCTCCCCTCGGTCCGCACCGTCCTGATGATCGCGGTCGGCGCGTTCCTGTTCGGCCATTCGCTCTCCAACTGGCTGCCCGAGATCCTGCGCACGGGCGGCATGGATGCCGCGACCGCGGGCTACTGGGCGAGCCTGCCGATCGCGATCGGGATCGGCGCCGCCCTCGTCTTCCCGCGCCTCGCGGTGCCGGCGCGCCGGCTCGCGATCCTCGCCGGGCTGTTCCTCGCCCAGATCGCGACGCCGCTCCTGATCCTGTGGGGCGACGGCGCCGTGCTCGCGTGCGGCCTCGTCCTGCAGGGGCTCGTGCGCGGCGCGCTCTCGACCATCGTCCTTCTCGTGATGATGGAGCTTCGCGAGGTCGACCCGCAGCGGATCGGAACGGTCGGCGGGATGTACTTCACCGCCGGCGAGATCGGCGGCGTCCTCGGCCCGCTGTCGCTCGGGCTGCTGCGCGACCTGATCGGCGGGTTCACCGCCGGGCTGATCGGGCTCGCGCTCCTCGCCGCCTGGCAGCTCTTCCTCCTCGCGCGGCTCCGTTCGGCGCTCCGCTGAGATTCACGGCGGCGGCGCGATACGCCGCTTGTATCCGGCCGCGAATGTGTCAACACTGTGGGCCTCGGATGCGACCGGCGGGGGCCGGCGCGGCCGACGAGAGCCCGGCGCGGGAATGGCGCGCCCCGGCGGTCGGCGCGAGAAGAGGGAAGAGAACCACACGCCGTGAGCCCAGTCCGGGCGCGGGCAGGACCCGTCACACACCGCCGATCGAACGAGCCGGACCCCGTGCGGGTCCGCGCGCAGAACAATCCTCGCCGACGGCGGAACCGACGCGGTCACGGCGCAACCCGAAACTGTGGATATCCGCAAGGAAGTGATCGCGCGAATCGGTGGCGGTCTTATGGTTGTCGCGGCGGCGCGCCGGCGATGACGCGTGCCCCGACCATGACCGGCGAAAGGACGGCGTGATCTCATGAGAAGGACGGTCTGAATGATCCACCCTGCGACCGAGTTGCGTTTCATCGGGCCGGGCATCGGCCACGGGGTGTTCGCGACCGCGCCGATCCCGCGCGGCACGATCGTGTGGATCCTCTGCCATCTCGACATGGTGTTCGCGCCGGGCGAGGCCGCGAAGCTGCCGCCCGCGTATCACAAGATCATCGACCACTACGCCTATATCGACGGCGCCGGGAACCACGTCCTCTGCTGGGACAATGGCCGCTACGTCAACCATTCCTGCGATCCGACGATGCTCGGCGTCGGCACCGATTTCGAGGTCGCGACGCGCGACTTGGCGCCGGGCGATGAGATCACCTGCGACTATGGCGGGCTCAACCTCGCGATACCGATGTCGTGCGCGTGCGGTGCGTTCAACTGCCGCGGCACGATCGGCGGCGAGGACGTCCTCAGGCTATGGCCCGATCTCGACCGGCGCACCGCGCAATCGCTCGCCGCCGCCCGCGGCGTCGACCAGCCGCTCCTCGAATTCGCGCGCGACGCCCGGCTCTTCTGGGACTATGTCGACAGACGCGTGCCGGTGCCGAGCCACCGCGCCTATTTCTCCGCGCCGGCGAGCCGTCCGGCCAGACGGGCACGCCGGCGATGATCCATCCCGCGACCGAGTTGCGCCTCGTCGACGCCGTCGTCGGCCACGGCGTCTTCGCCACCGCGCCGATCCCGCGCGGCACCATCATCTGGACGCTCGACCCGCTCGACCGCGTCATGACGCCGCTCGAGGTCGCGGCGCTCCCGGCAACGCTCGCCTTCGACATGGAGCGCTATCTCTGGATCGACCGCCACGGCCGCTACATCCTCGCCTGGGACCTCGCGCGCTTCGTCAACCACTCATGCGCGCCGAACTGCCTGTCGACGCCCTACGGGTTCGAGATCGCGGTCGCCGACATCGCGCCGGGCGAGCAGCTCACCAACGACTACGCCGAGCTCGGCATGACGCCGAGCGAGATCCTGTCGTGCAGCTGCGGCGCGCTCACCTGCCGCGGCTATGTCGTGCCGGGACAGGCCGGCATGATCCGCTCGCAATGGGCGAGCGAGATCGAGGCGGCGGTCGCCCGCGCGGCATCGGTCGAGCAGCCGCTGATCTCGTTGTTGGCGGCCGAGCTCGTCGAGCGGCTCGCGCTCCGACCCGGGATCGCCGCGCTCGCCGCGCCGCGCCGCCGCGGCGTGCGGACCGGACGCCTCCGCCGCCGCCCGCGCCGCTCGGCCCGGCCTCAGCTGCACGCCGACGCCCCGACCGCGGAGGCCTGAGGCGGCCCCGCGCCACGGCGCGTCCGTCTCGCCTGCGGGGCGGCACGGCGGTAAGCTCGCCT